>CAZXOC010000533.1:0-3036 GCA_964642165.1 uncultured Planctomycetaceae bacterium
CCGGAGGGACTTCTGATAATAGCCCACCACTTCAGTGGTGGGTCAGCAAGGACCGCAGTGTCGAGTCCCGCCAGGGACGGCTGAACCGTCGGCGACCGCGGTGCCCATCGCCGGGCCGGAAGTGTTACCGCGATCTGAACCATGCCCGCCAAAAACGCCCTGACGGATCCGTAATTGATTCATTCACCACGGCTGAAGCTGTGGCCTAATGCAGGACGGCCCTGGTACGTCATCGCGAAGTGGCGCCGTAGTGTTCGTCGAGCACCTCGCTCATCTGTTGACCCCGAGCGCGGACGGACCAGCCCGGCTTCCTGATCGGGGGTGCCGCTTGCGTCTTGCCCGGGCGACCAGCCCGAAAGCGCCCACCGCAAGCAGCGTCAGCCCGACGGGCTCGGGGACGACGTTGATGTACGAGTCGATGCCGCGGAAGTGGCCGGTGAAGAAGGGCACGGACTGCATCGTGCCCTCGGCGGCGTCGACCGTGCCGGTGGCGGCGGCGGCAAACTCGGCGTACAGGCGCCACCCGCCTTCGAGGAGGTCACCCGACGGCGTGTAGGCCATGTCGTCGACGGACACGTCCAGCCAGGCTTCATCATCCCGGTCATCCAAGCCATAGTGATCGCCCTCGATCTCGAACTCGCAGAAGTTGACGTCCGGGTCGGTCGGTTCGGACCACGTGAGCGTCGGCCGGGGGGCGGCGGTCTCGAAGCCCGCCGGCTGGTCGAAGACGGGGCGATCGGAGGGTATCTCGCCGGTCAGCTCCACGGAGTAGGTCTGGACGCTTCCGTCCGTGCTCCACACCTTCACGACGTACGTGCCGTTCGTGAACTCCGCCACCTGCGCCGGGTCGGTGGACTCGATCTCCAAGTCCAGTGAGATGCCCTCATCGTTTCTCTGCGGCAGATTCAGCTCCATTTCGTACGTCTGGTTCCCGGGTGTCGTCACCGTGCCGCGGACGAAGCGGGAGCCTTCGACGCCGCAGAAGAAACCGAAGACATCCAGGCCGCTCACGGAGGTGGACTGCCCCCTGCCGACCCAGATCTCTGTCGGCGCGGCGGGTCCGACGGCTACGGCCGCCGGTTCGACGGCCACCGCGTCGAGGATCAGTTCCATCACGTCGTATTCCCGGCGGCTCGTGAAATGGGCGGTCTCGGAGGTCTCGAGGGTCGCCGACATGCCGCCGCCCAGATGGTGAGTCACTTCCGTGCCGGTGGACTGCGTCCAAGGTGTCTGCCGCACGCAGTACACCTTCACCTGCGGCTTGCAGTACAGGTCACCCATCTGCGGCTGGCTCAGCTCCCCGCTCCGCGTGAATTTCACGTCGAAACCGAACGTGTACGTACCGGCCAGCACGCCCGGGTCCACCTTCGCCTGGAACCAGCCGTCGCTGCCGGAGAAGGCCGTGGTGTCGTACGTACTGCCGAT
Organism: uncultured Planctomycetaceae bacterium; assembly: GCA_964642165.1. Lineage (GTDB taxonomy): Bacteria > Planctomycetota > Phycisphaerae > SM23-33 > SM23-33 > CAYRVX01. Next base: position 1,426 of record CAZXOC010000533.1, read on the forward strand.
GACTTCCATCGCGATGCCCTCGGTCCGATACCAGTCGGGCAGTTCGACCCGCAATGCGTCGTAGCCGCTCAGCGACCCGGCGGGGATGTCGAGCGCTACCGTCACCGTTCGCGTCTGGTCGTCGGCGGTGAGCAGCGGGTCGGAGATCGCGCGCGTCATCTCGAGCGCCCCCGCATAGGCGACCCGCGAAGGCGGCTCTTGGATGCGGAAGTTCCAGGAATCGCCGGGCGTGAACTCGCCGACGGGCGACAGGGCCAGCGTCTTGGTCGGGTCGTCCCAACGGAAATACGAAGGGCCCTCGGCCTGCCAGTCCTCCAGGCCATCGGGCATCACGATCTGCCCCGACAGGGCGACCGGGGCAGCGAGCACCTGCCCGTACCACTCGACTGCCGGATGCCCGTGGATCGTCGCCGCTGCGTCGAGCGTGTCCGCAGACGTGATGAACTCCCACCGCCGGGAAGTCTGTGAGTAGACGTCGGGCGTCTGGGCCGATGCCTCGGATGCCGCGAGCGAGATGATCCAACCGAAGACACAAGCGGCCAGGCAAAGGCCGGCCGACCTTGTCTGCTGAGCACGCATGACAGGCTCCTCCTGGTTTCCTTCGGGACCTCCCCGACTACCTTGCCCGGCTACACGGCCGGGCGACTGGTCGTGTGTTATCCGACGTTTCCCGGACCGATCAATGCCTGGGACCGTCCTCGGACTTCCGAGTGATTGTATCGCCATTCCGGTCAATCACAAGCTCTTTCCCAGCTCCAACAAGCGGGTGTGCGACAACTTCTCGTGGCAGGAAAGGTCGTCGCACACAGAGCAGTACAAGGTAGAGAGGAGAAAGGAGATACAACCGGCCAGCCGACTCGCGCAGGGCCTGGCCACCTTCCCGCGGCACTACTGCGGTCTCCTTCCGACTATCCACTCTCTTTGTATTGAGGACAACTCAAGTCAGAACATAGCTTTATGCGTTGCCAGAAAGACTTCCCGCACACGTGGCGAGGAGGCAGTCTGTCCCGCCGGCGCTTCGCCGACGCGCGATCATGCCTCGCACGTGGCGCCGGGCCTGCCCCTCCCGTACCCTCCGCCCAACCGTGCGCCGGCCGTCGCGGCCGGGCGCTGTGAGGCCAGCGACCAGCGCCGCGCGCTGCGCGGCACCGCCGGCGTCGGCGCCCTTTGGGAGTGCGGCCGCCGCAGGGCCGCTCAGGACGCGAAATGCGCAGAACATTTTGGAAAAACACGCCTTACGGTCGCTTGGGCCTTCGAGGGCGGCCGGCGGGGAGGCTGATTGTCCAAAATGGGGGGGATTGTCCAAAACCTGGACAAAGCTAAGTGCATATATAATAATGCTTTATCGCTATTTCGGGTCTCCGGAGAGGCCCCAGGATTGGACAGTTTTGCCACAATCAATAAGGACTTATGGCCGTTTCGCCGGGTCGGATGCACGGCGGCAGGTCCCGCGAGAATTTCGCCGGAGAGCCCGAAAAGTGTCGCGCAACGGCGCGCTCGGACGGGTCAGGGGGGCGCGGCGATCTCCAGGCGGAGCATGCGGGGCGGGGCGGCGGCGGCGACGGCGTAGGTCGCCGGCAGGGCGGCGAGGCGCCGGACGTGCCTTCGGGT
>CAZXOC010000534.1:0-3023 GCA_964642165.1 uncultured Planctomycetaceae bacterium
GATGGTCCACAACGGCATCGAGTACGGCGACATGCAGCTCATCTGCGAGGCCTACTCGCTGATGAAGGCCATCGGCATGGCGCCGCCGGAGATGAGCCAGGCCTTCGCCCGCTGGAACGAGGGCGAGCTGGACAGCTACCTCATCGAGATCACGCGGGACATCCTGGCCTACGTGGACGAGGAGACGGGCCAGCCGATGGTGGACGTAATCCTGGACACGGCCGGGCAGAAGGGCACGGGCAAGTGGACGGGCATCACGGCGCTGGAATTGGGCATGCCGCTGACGCTGATCGGCGAGGCGGTCTTCGCGCGGTGCCTCTCGGCGCTGAAGGAGGCGCGCGTGGCGGCGTCGAAGAAGCTGCGCGGCCCGAGGGCCACCTTCCGCGGCGACCGGGAGAAGTTCGTCGAGGACATCCGCCAGGCGCTGTACGCCAGCAAGATCGTCTCCTACGCCCAGGGCTATCAGCTCCTTCAGGCCGCGGCGGACGAGTTCGGCTGGACCCTCAACTACGCCGGGATCGCGATGATGTGGCGCGGCGGGTGCATTATCCGCAGCCAGTTCCTCGGCAAGATCAAGGAGGCCTTCTCGAAGCGCAAGCCGCCGGCGAACCTGCTGCTGGATGTCTACTTCAAGGGCGCGGTTCGCAAGGCGCAGCACTCCTGGCGGCGGGTCATCCGCGAGGCGGTGCGGCTGGGCATCCCCGTGCCGGCCTTCAGCAGCGCGCTGGCCTACTACGACGGCTACCGCTGCGAGCGCCTGCCCGCCAACCTGCTCCAGGCCCAGCGCGACTACTTCGGCGCCCACACCTACGAGCGCCTCGACAAGCCGCGCGGGGAGTTCTTCCACACCAACTGGACCGGCACGGGCGGGGACACCACCGCCAGCACGTACACGGCGTGAGCCGGCAAGGCAACCGACGAGCGGGCCGGGGACAGCGGCCGTGCGGCCCTGCAGCCGCCCGCCGAACGCACGAGGTGATCGGATGACATCGGCATGGAAGCTCGGGGCGGTGCTGCTGGTCTCCTGCCTGGGTTGGCTCGGCGGATGCGGAGAAGACAGCCCTCCCCCGCGCCGCCCGACCAAGCGGAAGCCCGCCGTGACCAAGCCCGTGGAGCTGGACGAAGGGCACGCCCGGGCGCTGGCGAGCCGGCTGGCCAACGCGGCCTTCCTGAAGGAACGCTTCACCGACCCGTCGGGCGCCCAGGTCGCCGTCAAGGCGAACTTCAAGCCGTCGAGCTGGCAGACGGTCTCGAACGAGACCGGACGGTGGGTCCTGAACTGCGAGCCGCCCGTCGGGGCCACGGCCAGCGTCTCCTTCGATCTCGACGGCAGCAGCCCGAGGGTGTACGTCGGGTTTAACTTCCCATAGTCGTCGCACGGGCAAGGGCCCCTGCCGCGGGAGGAAACATGAAGGACCCACTGGAGAAGATCACCGGCCTGGACATCTACGAGGGCAGCCTGGTCCCTACCGACACGGGTGCGTACTTCCTCGGCCGCAAGGGCACGGACAAGCTCGTTGGCTGCGTCGGCGAACCGTGTCTGCCGAACGTCGAGCGGGCGGGCGAGCTGGACGGCACGTGCGTGTGCGTCGGCGCGTGCGATCACGCCAACGCCGTTCACCTGCGCGAGCGGCTGCCGTGGACGGCACCGAGGTGCCTCGGCCTGGCGACCAGCGCCGGGCTGGGCGACCGCCTGGGGCTCGCCACGCCCGGGCACATCCGGGCCATGCGCCGCGAGGGCGCGGGGCTGGCCGTCGTCCTCGCGCAACAGTCCATCCGCGAAATGACCCGCACCCGGCGGACGCCCGAGCAGGTGATGGACTCGGCCACCTACGGCGTGCTGCAGGAGGGCTTCACCGACGGCTTCGGCAGTGACGCCGACCACCTCCAGCGGCCCGAGGACATCGACGCCACCGTCGCGGCGGGCTTCACCCTGTTCACGATCGATCCCGGCGCCCACGTGGTCAACGAGGCCGACGAGATGGACGCCGCCGCGCTGAGCGCCCGGCTCGCCGAGCTGGACTTCGAGACGCTCCAGACCACGGCGGGCGACATGAGGGCGGCCTACGCCGGTAAGACGTTCGACCTCGCCGGCGGCGGGAAGGTCGAGATGGACGAGCTGGCCCTGCTGCGGGCGGGCGTCAAGTACGGCTCGGCCATCGCCCATGCCGTCAGGATGCACCGCCACCTGTGTGACGCGGCCGGCGGCGAGTTCGAGCTGGAGGTCAGCGTCGACGAGACGGACAGCCCCACCACGCCGGGCGAGCACTACTTCTTCGCCTCGGAGCTCAAGCGCCTGGGCGTGGCGTGGGTGTCGATGGCGCCGCGGTTCATCGGGCGCTTCGAGAAGGGCGTGGATTACATCGGCGACCTCGACGCCTTCCGGGCGAGCTTCGCCGAGCACGTCGCCGTCATGCGGACCGTCGGGCCGTACAAGATGTCCATCCACTCCGGCAGCGACAAGTTCAGCATCTACCCGATCGTCGCGGAGCTGACGAACGGGCTGGTGCACCTCAAGACCGCCGGCACGAGCTACCTGGAGGCCCTGCGGGCCGTCGCCCGAATCGACCGGCGCCTGTTCGAGGAGATCCTCACCTTCGCCCGCGAGCATTACGAGGAAGACAAGAAGACGTATCACGTCTCGGCGGACCTGTCCAAGGTGCCCACCGTGGACGACCTGGTCTCCGACGACGTCGACGACGTGGAACTGCCCGGCATCCTGGACCAGTTCGACACGCGGCAGGCCCTCCACGTGACCTTCGGCAGCGTGCTCACCGCCGACGGCGGCGAGCGATTCCGCAAGCGACTCTACGCCGCCCTGGAGGCCGACGAGGAGGCCCACTACGCGGCGTTGGAGGCGCACCTCGGCCGCCACGTCGCGCCGTTTGCCCGCAGGTGAGCTCGCGGGCGTGGATGTTTCGGCGGTCAGGCGTGCCCGGCGGTCAGGCAGGGCCTGGCAAGGGCCCCCATCCCCCTCCCGCAGAGCGGGGTGGACCCGCTCGTCGGCGGTAGCTATATTGGGC
>CAZXOC010000535.1:0-1291 GCA_964642165.1 uncultured Planctomycetaceae bacterium
GTTTGTGCGGTCTTTTAGCGTGCGGTCGGCGTGGAGGACCGGCTCGCCTGGAAGCCGTATCCTTCCGCAGTGTATGGCGCCGGGCAGGCCGGAGCAAGAAGCTCGCCCAGCTTGGCGGCTCGAAGAGCGAGAAGGCAGATCGACTGGTCGGCGAGCGAGGATCGCCGGCTCACGATGGCAGCGGACGGGGCGCTGCGAGGCCGCCTTTGCGGTGCGACCGCGCGCCGAATATGTAGCGAGTGGCGCGGAGACGCGCGAGAGACGAACCATGGAAGGTAAAGGCGTCTGGAGTTGGGCCTCGTGCCGGACAACGGCGCCTTGGACGTTGATCCCCCCGACCGAAGCGGAGCACGTTGAAGGAGACCCTCGGGATGCCGGACGCATTGGGTTCGCGGTCCAGCCATTCTCTGATCGGGGGGTCCGACGCGATTCGCCACATCGTTGAGTTGGTCGACCAAGTAGCCGGGAGCACCTGCCCCGTCCTGATCGAGGGCGAGAGCGGCACCGGCAAGGAGTTGGTGGCCCGGCGGCTGCACGAGCGGGCGCCTCGCCGTTCGCAGCCCTTCATCCCCGTCAACTGCGCGGGCATCGGCGAGGGCGTCTTCGAGAGCCAGCTCTTCGGGCACGTCCGCGGCGCCTTCACGGGTGCCGAGCGCGAGATGCTCGGCCTGGTCCGCGCCGCCGGCATGGGGACGCTGTTCCTCGACGAGGTGGGGGACATCCCGCCGCGGATGCAGGCCAAGCTGCTTCGCGTCCTTCAGGAGGGCGAAGTGCTGCCCGTCGGCGCCACGCGCCCCGAGCAAGCGGCAGCGCGGTTCGTCGCGGCGACCAACCGCGACCTGCGGCGGCTCGTCGAGAAGGGGCAGTTCCGTAAGGACCTGTACTACCGGATCAACGTCGTCCGGATCCACATCTCGCCGCTGCGCGATCGCCCGGAGGACGTCGAGCCCTTGCTGAGGCACTTCCTCTCGCACTTCGCCAAGCGATACGGCCGCCCGGCGATCTCGCTGCCGCGCGTCGTGGTGCGCGCGCTCGAGCGCCACGTCTGGCCGGGGAACGTCCGGGAGCTGGCCGCGTGGGTGGAGCGGCTGTACGTCACGGGCCTGTCGCCCGACTTGCTCGCGGCGCGGCTGGGTGACGATGCGCCGGGCGCCCCCGTCCCGGCGGGGCCGTTCCCGTCTCGTCTCGTGTCCCTGAAGGAGCTGGAGCGCTGGGCCATCCACCAGGCGATGGAGCGGTCCGACGGCAGCATCAAGGAAGCCGCCAAGCTGCTGCGCATCCACCGGACCAC
>CAZXOC010000535.1:1391-2983 GCA_964642165.1 uncultured Planctomycetaceae bacterium
GCTTCCTCCGCAAGCAGTGGCGCTTAGGGGCCGCGATCCCTCTCGCCTCTCGCCATGGCACGCGCGGTGCAAGCCCTTGGGGCGTCGGGCCGGCCGAAGCCGGCCGGCAGGAACACCTCCGATGGGTACGGGAGGGCTTGAGCCATGGTTTTGTGCATTCAGGGTTTGCAGGACATCGCGTTGTTCTCGCCGGGCGAATCGCTGGTGGGGCAGTTGTTCGAGTGGTCGGGTCGGCACTTCGGCTTCGCACTGAGGCTGGTCCCAGCGTGCTTCCCCAGCAGCGTGTGCACGGCCTCGCGCGACGCCGTGCTGTCCATCGTCGACGTGACGCAGCGGCGGCGGGGAACGCTGGCCCTGCTCGAGCGCTGCCTGGAAGCGGCCGAGCCCGGCAGGCTGGCGGTGTACACGGAGGACACCCGAAGTCAGTTGGAACGCGCCGTTCGGGAGTTGGGGGTCGCCTACTGGCTTGGCCCCATGGACCCGGAGGAATGGGACGCGGCGTTGAGCCATCTGCACCCGGGAACCGCCATCGATTCGCAGCCCGGCCGGACCGCCACGAGGAGAGCGAACGATGATCGCCTCGAATGGTGAAAGGGCTGACCGGGTGATCGCCGGCCGAGACGCCGTGAGCGTGATCGACGTCCTGGAACGCCGCTCCGCGACGCGCTCGAGTCCGCCTCCGGAGGACGGGGCCTCCCGGCAGGACCTCCGGCGCCCGACGCCCTCGGAAGGATGCTGCATCCGCCGGGCGATCTCGCGCGAGGAGCTGCTGGCAGCCTATCGGTTCCTGTGCACGATGCGGACCAGCTTGGGGTATCCCCGGCCGCCGCTGTCGGTGATCGGCCTGGGTGCGGCGGGGGGCCGGGAGATCGCCGTGTTCGCCGCGAAGGCCTGGCCCGAGGTCGTCGCCACGGCCACGCTGCTCGTGGGCCCTGCCAGGGCAGGCGTGCCGGCGGACAGGACGTTTCGGGAGGTGGGCGAACTCCGCGAGAGCGCGAGGCTCGTCGGCGAGGTGACCAACCGGGCCATCGTGCCGGCCTACGGCCCGGGCCCCGTCGCCCGGGAGCTTGTTCGGTGCTGCGTGGCACACGGCTTGCTTGCGGGGTGTACGGACCTGGTGTCCGTGATCCGGCCGTGGGAGCAGGAGCAGTTCGGGTCGATGGGCTTCGAGCGACTCGGCCCGATCCGCAGCAGCGGGGGCCCGATACCGGAGCCGGTGGCCCTGGCCCGGCTGGACCTCCTGTCGCTTCGCGCGGGGGTGCCGACGGGTCCGGTCGCGGGCCTCGGGGCGACAGACGCCGAGCTGTATCGGCTGTACGTAGGCGGCAACCCATATCGTGCCCTCGTGGCGAGGTGGGCGGCTCAGGTGGAGGAGGCGCGGTCGGGCATTCCGTCCGCGCCACGCCCGCCGCTGCATCTGCCGCTACCGGTGGGCCATGAGGGCCCGAACCCCGCACCAGACATCTCGTGGGTCGAAGTGCCGGTCGCGGCCTGCGCGGGCAGCGCGGCGTAGCCGCCCCTGCCTCGCCCGTAACGGGCCGCTGCCGTGGAAGAAGAGGACAGCGCAGCCACATCTGGCAAGGAGAACGAAG
>CAZXOC010000536.1:0-2977 GCA_964642165.1 uncultured Planctomycetaceae bacterium
TTCGGTTACGGAAGATCCTCCTCGTGGACGACTTCTGAGGGAGGCGTCAATCAATAAAGACTTATGGCCGTTCCCGGGGGTGCGATGCACCGCGGCGGGACACGCTGGAATTTCGCCGGAAAGGCCGAAAAGTGTCGCGCAACGGCGCGTTCGGGCGGGGGGGGCTCAGTTGCCCATCAGCTCGATCATCGTCTCGCCCATCGCCCTGCCGATGCGGTTGAACCAGATGGCGCTGCCCATGTAGTGGTAGCCTCGGTCCGAACCGGTCTTCTGCCACTCCTCGAAACGCTCGCGCCAGTGCGGGTAGAGCGCCTCGGCCGCCTTGTCGACGAGCACGTCCGTGGCGATCGTCTTGACGTTGCCCTTGAACTCCGGCACGTCGTTCATCGCGAACTGGGCCTTCTTCACGACGGCCATGTTGCCCTTGGCCGGCTTCGAGCCGTTCTGCCCCATCGCGGCGATGACGACCGGCAGCTTGGGGGCCTTGAGGTCCTTGCGGACGTCGTGGATCAGGCGCTTCATGTTCGAGGCGTACTCGCCGGGGCCCAGCTCGCCGTACATGTCGTTCCAGCCCTGGAACCAGACGAAGCCGGCCATCTCGAGCTCGCGGCCCTTGAGGGCCGGGAAGAGCGTCCCGCAGTTGTCGAAGACGTCCTTGACCTCGGCCATCATGTTGCGGTAGGAGCTGCCGTAGGGCTTCTTGATGTCGTCCATGGTCGGCAGCGGGTCGTTGCGTTTGCGCTTCTCGTTGTTCTTCTTGACGCGAGCCTGGGCCTTCTCGAGCTCCTGCTGGAGGAACTCGTCGCTGGGCAGACCCGCCGACGGCGGGCGGAACAGCTTGTACAGCGAGTGCCCGCCCCATGCCGCCTTGATCAGCACGACGGGCTCCTGGAAGTGATCGCCCATCGCCGTGCCGAACTCGAGCTCCACGCCGGTCCGCTTGGGCGAGCCGTACCCGATCGTCAGCCCCCCGTGGCGGCCGAGGTACTTGATGAACACGTCGTCCCGGACGATCCACTTCCCGTCCTTGCGCAGGTGCTCGAACAGCGCCTTGGTCTTGTCGTCCGTCGCCTGGTGGTCGAGCAGCGGGTTCTTCGCCTTGCCTTCCATGTTGGACTGGCCGGCGAGGAGGAAGACCTTGACCGGCTTGTCCGCCGCCGAAGCCGCCGGACCGGTCAGAATCGATGCCGCCAGCAAGAGGGCCAGAGCGATGAGGAGCGATTGCGTTTTCATGGTCGGAGATCCTCTCATGGAACAACCTGATACACCTGACGCCGAAGCACCGAATGCTACGCGCGTCTGCCCCCCCGCGTCAAGCCGCCGAGCAATGGCGGGGAGGTCGCCGACTTGCGGGGGATGAGGATGCTCGGGTACCATGCCAGACTTGGGACGGCCCGCTTTGGACCTCTGCAGGAGCGATGTCGGATGAGTAGGACGATGCCGGTGAGCCGGGTGGTCGTGGGCGCCGCCGCCCTGGCCTTGCTCTGCGCGGGAACGGGCATGGGCCTGGAGCCCGGGAAGTCGCTGCTGACCGGCGAGGGCATCGGCAAGCTCGCGGTGGCCGGCCGGCTCGACGTCGACCTGCATGCCGTGTTCATGGTGTCCCGCACGTTCGACAAGGACACGGCGCTGCACTGGTACAACTGCGGGTACTCGGGCGGCGGCCGGCGCAACGAGGTCGGCGGGGCCTTCGGCGACTTCGGCCTGCACGTGCCCCACACCCAGAGGGACGAGAAGTACCCTCACTGCGTGTCCAGCCCGGGAACGCCCGCGGTCCGCTTCGACGGCGGCGACATCATGAAGGGCAACTTCGCCGTCGAGGACGCCGCCGCCGGCAGCGAGGATCTGGCGCTCGAGGTGTGGGCCCGCGACCGCGCGCCGGCGAAGGGGGAGGTGATCCTCGGCTGGCAGTCGCCCGACGGCCGAGAGACGTCCGCGCCGCTGAGCTATCCCCCGCAGTTCGCCGGCTCGGACAAGTGGCGCCACGTCGTCGTGAACTGCACGGCGGCCACGGAGACGTGGTATCTCGACGGCAGGAAGGTCTCCGCCGGGCGCCGAAAGATGATCGTCCGCAAGGGCCACCGGATGGTGCTCGGGGGCGCCTCGGCCGGGGAGCCGTCCTTCGACGGCGACCTGGCCGTCGTCCGACTGCACGAGAAGGCCCTGACCGAGGAGCAGATCGCCCATAACTTCACCGGCGGGATCCTGCTGGGGACGGAGCTGTACTCGTGGTGGCGGACCGAGAAGGACAAGTGGTGGGCCAAGGAGTCGGCGCACTTCCGCCACTGCGTGGACAAGAAGGAGATGGCGGCGTGGAGCGAGCGGGACCGGCAGCGGTTCCACGAGCGCGTGGGCGGCATGTTCGAGCTGGCGGAGAAGATCTACCACCTCTACTCCGAGAGGCTCGCCCTTCGCATCGGCGTCGTGAGCAGCAAGGGCGAGTACCGGGGCGACGGCATCAAGTACAAGATCCCGATCCAGCCCTCCAAGGGGAGCTGGATGGGCTGGGACGGCAAGCGGGGCTTCGGCTGGGGCTGCCAGGGCGCCGGCCACATCAACCCGCACGAGCTCGTCCACGGCTGCCAGGGGCAGACCGGCGGCGCGATGCAGGGCAACTACTGGGAGGCCCACGCCAACTTCCCGCAGACCTACGCCGGCGTCTACCAGACGCTGCCGCCGACCTGCTGCAGCCGCGTCTGCATGTTCTTCCCCGCCAACGGCCGGTGCTACTACCACGCGAGGCTCATGTTCGAGCACCTGGCGCAGACGCCCGAATACGGGCCCATGTTCATCTCCAAGCTCTGGTACGACGCCGGGACCGCGGAGCAGAAGAACGAGTATCCGTGGCTGGCGTTTTCCCGCTTCGACCCCGACCCCGCCACGCCGCTCGCCTACGAATGGGCCAGGATGGTCCAGCGGTGCGTCACGTGGGACTTCGAGATCTTCGGCGGCAAGCCCGCCGATCTCTACAAGCAGG
>CAZXOC010000537.1:0-2970 GCA_964642165.1 uncultured Planctomycetaceae bacterium
CCTTCGACTCGCTCCGCTCGCTCAGGCCCAGGAGACCGCAGGTGAGGAGGTGTGCCGCGAACGCAGGCCTCTACGCCCGTCGCGGCGCCACCTCTTTCGCCTGCTCTCCTGGTTTCCTGCTCACCTGCTCTAGTCGGCCTTCGGCCGACTCGGGGCGGTGGGATTCGAACCCACGACCTCTTGACCCCCAGTCAAGCACGCTATCCAAGCTGCGCCACGCCCCGGGGTCAGGCAACCATCGTAGCCGGTCGCGCCCGCGGCGTCAAGGGTGTTTGCGCCCGATGCAACGGAGGCCGGGCCGGCGAGAGTCGGCAGGGCGCGAGAGGCCCGCGAGGGCCGGCACGCCCGCGGTGAGCCGAGCGGGCTACGACGCCGGGGCGACGGTCGGGATCTCCTCGCCGGCCTGCGCCATGCGGCGCTGGAGCGTCCGGCGCAGCTCGGAACGGAGCTCGGCCAGGGCCGCGTCGCGGACGAGGTTGTTCAGCTCGAACGGGTCGGCTTCGAGGTCGTAGAGGCACTCCTCGACGTAGTGGTCGCCGGCCGCTCGCTTCGAGCCGCTCCAGGGCTCGTCCGACACCACGGCGACGGAGTACTTCCACCGCGTCGGCCGAATAGCAGCCGCACGTGTCCCACCGCTGCTGGTCGCTGAAGACGAAGAGGATATTGGGCCGAGCGGGATCCGTGGAGGGCATCACGTCAATCCTTGGTTCCGGAATCGGGGATGCGCTCCAGGAGCAGTTGGTGCAGCGCGGGGATCGTCGCGCGGTGGTCGCCGCGGATATAGACGCTGCGGCCGCCGTCGCGAACGGTTCGCACCAGCACGGTCTTGTAGGGGCGGTAGTAGTACTCGGGGGAGTCCTTCGGTGCCTCGGCGTGCAGGTCCCCGCGGAGGTCGAGCAGGTCGAAGACGGCCGAGGTGAGGTGGCGGATCTCCCGGCCGCGTTGGCGCGCGACGTTTCGCGCCATGGCGAGGGCCTTGAGGTAGACCTCGGGCCCCATGACGGCGGTGCCGCAGCAGAGGACGACGCCTCCTTCCAGGCCCTGGAGGATGCGGGCGAAGATGAGGAAGTCGCGGTAGCTGGCCTCGCCGGCGGCGGCGGGGTCGAAGTTGGGGTGCTCGTGGACGATGTCGTAGCCGATGCCGACGTGGACGGTCGCCGGCACGCCGGACTCGTTCGCGGCCGCGAAGATCGACACGTCCCTGTGGGGGCAGTTGTCGCTCGCGGCGATGTGGGCCCCGACGGCCTCGCCGAAGCCCAGGCCCTCGGCGTTGCCGCGGCGGACGAGGTCGTTCAGCTCGGCGGTTTCGGCCCAGAGGCCGAACCGGCCCTCCGCGATGTACCGGGCGACGGACTCGGTGGTCGCCCCGATCCGTGCCAGCTCGTAATCGTGGATGGCGCAGGCGCCGTTCATCGCGATGACGGACAGCCACCCGCGGCGGAGGAAGTCGATGACGTAGCGGCTGAGGCCCTGCTTGATGACGTGGGCGCCCATGAGCAGCACGACGGCGGCGCCGCGGCGGCGGGCGGCGGCGATGGCGTCGGCCAGCGCGGGCAGGTGCTCGTGCTCGAACGGCACGGGGCGCTCGCCGACGGCGAGCACGTCGTCCAGCGTCATGTCGTGCTGCCGCTTCGAGAGCGGCAGGACCTCCAGCTCACCGCGGTCGAAGATGGGGTACTTGCTTGCCATGGTCGATTCGGGCGAACGGCGGTTCCCGGCCCGCCGAAGCCCGCCGGATGGTCAGGATAGTGCCCCCGGCAAGGCGCGTCGAGGGCGTGCCGGGTTTTTCCGGCCGACGGGGAGCATTTCGCGGTGGCCGTGGCAATAGGGCCTGCAGGCCTGCGTTTTGCCAACCGGAAGCAATGAGCCCGGTATCGCTTGGCATCCTGCCGGCCCGGGCTGCAACGCGGGAAAGACGAAACGCTGGACCCACGGGAGAAGAGAGCTATGAGCAAACACCTTCTGGGAGTCGTGGCTGTCTGTGTCTTGGGGATGCTGGTTGGGCCGGTCCTGGCGCAGGAGGAAGGCGGCGAGCGTCGCCGGCGCGCCGGAGCCGACCGCGCGCGCGCAGGCGCCGAGCGGCGGCGACCCGGTGGGGATCGCGCCCGCGGCTCGCTGGAGCGCCTCACGACGGCGCTGAAGCTGACCGAGAAGCAGCAAGCGCCCGTCCAGCAGGCCCTGGAGACCTATCGGAAGGAGATGGCCAACTGGACGCAGGAGAAGGGCCCGGCGATGCGCGAACTCTACCAGCAGGCTCGCCAGGCGAGGCAGGACGGCAAGGACGATGAGGCCCGCGCCGCCATGGAGAAGGTCCGTGCCCTGAGCCAGGAACGCCAGAAGATGGCGGAGAACCTCCTGACGCAGTTGAAGGACCACCTCACCGAAGAGCAGATGACCACGGCTCGGCGGGTCCTGGTCCGGGGCGGGTCGAGCGGCAGGACGGCGGGCAGCCGGACGCTCTACGCCCTCATGCAGCTCCAGCGGCTGGACTTGACGCCCGAGCAGCGGACCAAGGTCGACCAGATCATCCAGGAGGCCTACAACAAGGTCCTCAGCAGTGTCCTGACGGCCGAGCAGCGCAAGCGCCTCGAGCAGCGCCAGCGAGAGATGCGCGAGCGATCCAGCGGGCGTCGGCCCGCCGGCGCCGAAGGTCGCGAGCGCAGGCCCCGACCGGAAGGGCGCGCCCGGGAAGGGCGCACGCGGGGTGGCGACCGCCAGCCCGTCATTGTGGATTGAGCCTGCAATCGGAACCGGCCACGTTCCGAAGTTCCGTAAGGCCCGTCGCCCCGCGGTGTTCAGCCGTGGGGCGCCGGGTCGCCTTTTTCTGGCATGGTCCAACGGAAGGTAACACTGCCGGTGTCGCTTCCCAAGCGGCAAAGCCGCGTTGCCTGAAGCCCGAAGGGCTGGGAAGGGCGTAGCCGGGGGCGTCAGCCCCCGGATGGGGTGCGCCCATCCAGTCTCAGCCCCGAA
>CAZXOC010000538.1:0-2961 GCA_964642165.1 uncultured Planctomycetaceae bacterium
CGCCCAAGGGCGGCAAGAAGCGCAAGGATGCGCCGTGCGGGCAACTGGACAAGCCGTTCTGGGGCGTCCAGAATGAGGACCACATCGTCCCGGCCAGGGATGCGATGCTGGTGATCGGCGATGTGAAGAAGATCGCTCGCCAGTTCGAGGCCTTCGACGAAGTGGGCATCTGGTCGCGCCCGCTGAGCGAGCAGCAGGTGCTCGCCCTCTACAACAAGGGCCACGGCGTCTCCCTGGCCCGATAGAGCAAAGAGGCCGATCTCCCTGTCATGCCTCACCGGGCCGGGCACCCACCAGGCCATCCTGCTGCCGTGACCCATGCGATCCCGTCGTGCTTCCGGGCGATGAGCCATCCGTGCCGGCGCAGCAGCGTGTTGGGTGACAAGACCAAGCTGACGTCGCCCGGCAGCGCCCTGCCAACGCCGGCGGCGGCCCGGCCGAGGCAGCGCTTCTGGCCATCGTTCACGATGATGCGCTTGCGGCCGAGCTTCTCGCGCAGAACGCGGTTCTCTTCCCTGAGGTAGCCGATGACGTCCCGCTGCTGCCGGTTCCTCCAGCCGGCAACGGCCACGGCGATGAACTGCCATGGCGTCCAGGTCATAGGGCCACTCTACCCCGCCGACTGTCGCGGAAGGCGTAGCTACCCTCGGCGCTCCCGACGCACTTGCGCACCCGGTTGCGGTTCAGTCTCCGGCGCGGCTGCGCGACGGAAAGCTGGAACCGTCTTCCTGCCGCAAGAGGCCTTCCGCTCGTTGTGGCGGGGCAGAACGCTCTCCTTGCGCATCTACCTGCCGCCAAAGGACTTGGGCAACGCCTGAGGATTGGGGCCCTGCGCGACCAGGGACAGCCTCATCAAGCCCTTCGGCAGACCAGGGCCCCGTGATTTCCTGGAAATCCGAGAAGTGCCTTGACTCTGGACATTCTGTTCGTATAGAATACGGAGTATGATCAGTGAGGATTTAACGGTATGATCGATCTGAAAGGAGCCTTGCCATGAGAACGATCGACGACATACGGAACGAGTGGGTGGATGTGGCGGGGCAGGAGGCGGAGTGGTTCGGCTTCCCGCGGATCGCGGCGGAGCTCAAGGTCCTCCTGCTGCTCACGCCGGGACCGATGTCTCTGGGCGAGATGGCCCACAGGCTGGAGGTCTCCAAGGCCTCGGTCTCCACGAACATCAGGATCCTGGAACGGTGGAAGCTGGTGCGCCGGGTCTACCACAGAGGCGAGCGCAGGAACTTCTATGAGGCGCGGGGGAATCCGTGGGAGATCGCGAGCGAGGTCGTATCCACCATCCTGAAGACGCATCTGACGGAGTTCGAGGCCCTCATCGCGCGTAGCACGGAAGATCTGAAGTCCATCGACGCCGAGACGCCGGAAGACCAGGAGCAGGTCCAACTGCTCAGGGATACGTTCTCCGAGGCCATGGAGTATGTCGACGCGGTCAAGCACATCCTCGACCTGGTCATGCAGCGCGGACAGATCACGCCGGCCGTCCTGAAGAAGGTGACGATCGAGTAGGACGCCTGCGAAGGAAACGACATGCGGATCATCCTGTTCACGGGTAAGGGGGGAGTGGGCAAGTCGACGATCGCCGCCGCCACCGCCCTGCGCACGGCCGCTCGGGGACGAAGGACGCTCCTGGTCAGCTCCGACGTGGCCCACAATCTCTCGGATATAGCCGCCGTCTCGATCGGGGACTCCTGCGTCCTGATTGCGGAGAATCTGCACGCGCTGGAGGTGGATATCCTCGGCGAGATCCGGCGGAATTGGGCGCCCATCCAGCAGTACATCGCAGAGATCACCACCTACCTGGGCATGGAAGAAGCCGTGGCCGAGGAGGTGGCCCTGATCCCGGGCATGGACGCCATGTTCCTGCTCACCCGGATCCTGCGAGAGGTCCAGAGCGGACGCTTCGATACCGTGATCGTCGACTGCGCTCCGACGGGCGGGGCGCTGCAGCTACTGACGTTCACAGATACCGCTGCGGGGAAGGTCAACCGCCTGGTGGCGATTGAGCGCAAGGTGATGAAACTGATCCGCCCTGTCACCAGGCGTTTCGCGGGCATGGAGGCCTGGGTCCCTGCGGATCCGGCCTACGAGGCGTTCGAGCGGATCATCGGGAACCTGGGGACCCTTGGCGAGCTGCTTCAGGACCCCCAGCGATCTTCGGTGCGTCTGGTGCTCACGCCGGACAGGATCGCCGTTGCGGAGACCCGGCGGGCGTACACCTACCTCGGCCTGTTCGGCTTCCCCGTCGACGCAATCCTGGTGAACCGCATCTTCCCGGACGAGTTGGCTCGGGGGTACTTGGGGCCGTGGTGCGCGCTGCAAAGGGAGCAGCTGGAGACCATCTCACGCTGCTTCCTGGACACCGCCATCTTCCCGATCAAGCACCGCGAGACCGAACCGGTGGGCATCGCCCAGCTTGGCCGGCTGGGTCAGGAGATCTACGGGCAGGCTGTTGCTGACGCGATCCTCTCGGAAACGCACACGGTCCGCTTCGCCAGTGACAGCGGCAAGCCCGCCGTGACGTTCACCTTGCCTGGGCTGGACAAGTCGAATCTGGACGTGACGCGAAGGAGCAGTGAGTTGCTCATCGCGGCGGGGGGGTACTCCCGCGTGTACGCACTGCCGGATTCCCTGGCCGCCTCGGAGATCCTGGAGGCACGCTACGACGATGGCGAGCTGACGATCGTCTTTGAGACAGGGGACGGACGCTAGCCAGTCCCTCCCGGGAACCCCATCAGCCGCCGGCCGACGTACGCGTGCTGAAGGCGCGTGGCCTTGTTAGCCCGGCGCACCTGCACGCCCTTGACGCACCACCGCCACAGCGCGGGGGCAGACGGCTTGATCGGCAGCAGTTCCTCCGCCCGGGCCAGCGCCAGGTACCTTCGCATGATCGATCCTCGTTCCGGGCGCGATCGTCCGCGACCGACGAGGATTCCTGCCTCCGTTGCC
>CAZXOC010000539.1:0-2939 GCA_964642165.1 uncultured Planctomycetaceae bacterium
CGCCCGCCCGTGCCGGGCATGTGCCGGTGGATGATGCCCGGCTCCAGGAGGCCCTGCCGGCGCTGCTGGTTGTTCCGGTCCTTCGTGCGACGGGCGTAGGTCGCGTCGACCTTCTCGCGCGTCTGCGGGCCCGTGAAGCGGTAGCGGGGGAGGAACCGGCCCTTGACCCAGTAGTCGTAGTTCGGCCGGCGGTGGATGTCCTCGAGCCGCCCGTCCGTCCACGCCAGGATGCGGTACCGCGTCTGGTCCAGGTGGTCGTAGGGGCCTTCCTGGAAGAGCACCTTCCGCCCGTAGCGAAGCTCCACGCCGCGGAACTTGCACTGGACGGGCTCCTTTGGGCCCTTCCGCCGGGGCTTGCATCGCTCCACGACGGCGGCCACGCGCACGGACCGCCGGCCCGAGAACGCCCGCAGGCGCCAGAAGACCTCGACGCGGTCATCCGGCCGGCCGGCGGCGTCCGCCGGGACGTCGTGGATCTCGAACTCCTTCATCACGGGTCCGTCGACGAGCACCTTCACGCGCGGCCGCGCCGCCCACCCGCCGGCGAGGACCTTGCCGACGTCCGACGTCAGCACCTTGCCCTCGGCGGGCGTCAGGACGAGCCGGAGCTCGAACGCCGAGCGGTCGAAGCCCCACCGGAACGCCGGCGGGGCCGGGGGGCGCTGGTTGAGCCAGTCGATCGTGACCTTCCCCCCGCCCGGCAGGCGAGGCAGCACGAAGGAGACCAGCGCGTGGCGGATCGAGCCGTCGGGGGCCTTGCGCAGCACGTCCACCTGGGCGGGCAGCTTCGTGCCGTCGATGCGGGGCGTGACGCCCTCGGTGAAGTCGCCCCGGGCGCCGACGCGCGAGAACGTCACGGGGACGTCCGCCAGGGCGCGGTCGGCATCGAGGTTCTCGTACGTGTTCGAGACGAGCGCCTGTCCGGGGCAGGCGGCAACGCCCCCCAGCCAGGCCAGCAGCACGGCAAGACAGTGTGGCCCGATGTGCATGAGTGTCTCCCGATCCTCAAGTCTTCGACCCGCCCCGGCGTCAGCGCGAGGCGGCCTCGTGCAGCAGCTTGCCCGCCTGGATGCGGACGGCGTCCCACGCCTCGGGGTCGTGCTTCCAGACGTTCACGTTCCCGTAGTTCCGGCCGCCGAACGGCACGGTGTGACAGACGCCGTTGACCAGCTCGTCGGCCCGCTCGCCCAGCCCCGCCTGCTTCAGCAGGCGGAAGTACTCGTAGTCCTGGAACCCGCGGCGGTGGGCCTTCAGGCGGATGGTGGCCAGCGGGGCGCGCGAGCCGACCAGGGCGCCCCGGTAGATCAGCAGCCCCGAGCCGTTGAACTCCTTGCCGCCGTAGCGGCAGTTCATGGCGCGGGTCCAGGCCTTCTCGTACGGCCGGGTCGGGCGCCGCAGCTTCCGCTCGTCGTCGTAGAAGGCGTCGAACTCCCACTGGCAGTAGCCGCTGCCGAGCTTCCACGCCGCCCATCCGACGCCGCGGCAGGTCAGCAGGTCCAGATCGGTGAACGTGTTGGACCCGCACGCGCTGTTGCCGCGCCGCTCGTAGACCATCGGCCCGTAGAACCACGGCTCGACGCCCAGCTTGCGGAAGTGCGCCATCTTGTCGGCGTCGTACCCGGCCGTGTGGCAGACCCACAGGCCCACGTAGGGGTGCAGCTTCTCCATCGCCGCAAACGAGTAGCCCCCGTCGATGCGGTAGTCGAACCAGCCCTCGCCGAATCCCTTGCGCAGCAGCTTGCAGTAGTAGATCATCTTCTCGTAGGCCGCGTCGTTGTACGACTCGTCCAGGTGCCCCAGGAAGACGACCTTGCGCACCTTGCGCTTCTTCGGGTCGGCGTCGAAGTGGGCGCGGAACTGCCGGGCGGTCTCGACCCAGACGGCCTCGAACTCGCCCGTGCGGCCCGCCTTCGGCTCGGCGAGCGGCCAGCCGTGCTGCCGGCGACCGTGCGAGCAGTCGAACGGCAGCAGGATGTGACCGATCGCCACGCCGCGTCCCGGGCCCCAGTAGCCGTGCTTCGCCGTGAAGGCCGACCCGTCCAGGTAGCCCGCCAGCCGCCGGTCGTAGTCCGCCCAGTCGATCGTGACCTTCCCGCCCTCGACCGTAAGCTTGGGCCGGTAGTACGCCACGCCCGGCTGGAAGCGGTGCCGCCTCGCCATCTGGTACCAGAGGCGCTCGTCCTGCGGCTCCATGCCGCGGAGGCTGCCGTTCCAGATGTCCCCCCGGCAGTGGATCTCGTCCGGCAGGGCGAAGTCCCAGACGCCCAGCCGCACGTCGATCTCGCGCGACCCGCCGTCCCACGAGACCGTCAGCGTCCCGGCATACTCGCCCGGCGGGGCGGCGGCACGGTCGCGCGGGATGTAGACGTCCACCCAGACGGCGTGGTTGCGCTGCGTCGCGCCGATGTGGTTGTTCGGGTCGGGAATGCCCAGCGACACCGCGCCCGCCTCCCCCGCCGGGAGGAGGGCGTCGGGATACCACCCCGAGCCCAGCGACGTCCGCGAGTAGCCGTTGGAGGGCTTCTCCACCCGCACGTACCACGCCTTCAGCAGGGCCACGTTCCTGCCGGAGAGGCGCGCCCCGCCCGGGCCGGCAAGTTCGTCGAGCCGCACGCGGATGCCGGCGGCCGGCCGGGCGCTTCCCACCACGACCTGGAAGGACACGAACTCGTTTCGCCCGGCGTGGAGCGTCACGCGGCCGCGGGCGGCGTCCCAGACGGCGTTGCGCTTGCGGTAGTCGCCCGTCGGGTAGTCCTTGTGGATATCGGTGCGATCCACGAAGTACCGCCCGGTCTCGGGGTTCACGCGGGCGCCGTCGCCCGTCGCCCAGACCTCCACGTGGCTGCTCTTCACCGCACCGCCCTCCGCCGGCCCGGCGACGCACGCCGCCAGGGCCACCGACACCGAAAGGCCGATTCCGACCCACATGCGTCTGTCCT
>CAZXOC010000540.1:0-2925 GCA_964642165.1 uncultured Planctomycetaceae bacterium
AGCGCCACTGGCCGTTCGGGTCCGCCGTCGTGAGCTGGAAGTTGAACACCGCCACGGGGGTGGCACCCCTTGCGGTCCGGAGGCCGGCGCCGACCCCGGCGACGAGAAGTAACGCGAGCACAACGGCTGCATGCCATGCAGGTCTCCACACCATGGTCACCTGTCCTATGTCAAGGCAGCCGCTGGACTCGCGGCACGACGGGCTTGCCGGACGAGTTCGCCCAGGCGGGTCATCGACCGGTGCGCCGCTTCTCGAACAGCGCGTCCACGCTGCTGCCTCGGATGAAGTAGGGACCGGCGGCGGTCTCAGCATAGCCCAGCCGCGCGGGGTACGCCCACACGATCATGTGACCCCATCGGGGATGGTGGGCCATGCACGCGCAGTGCGAGGCGATTCCACCGAGGTCGGGGGAGACGTCCCAGGTGCCGTCCGCCCGCTCACGGCAGAGGCGGGGCCACTCATCCTCCAGGTAGATGGGGCGCCGGAAGTAAGCCACGAGCGTCCTGCCCTTCATGTGTGCGGCGGAGACGGCCACTTCCTTCTGGCGCTCCATCAGGCGGTCTATGTCCCTTGGGTCGGACCAGGCTGCGCCGTCAGAGCTGAGGTACTGCCGCGCGACGATCTCCGACGCCGTCGTGATCTCCTGCTCACCCAGGTAGCGGATCTCCAGGACGATGAGCTCATAGCACCCGTCGTCGCGCTGAAGGACACGGACGCCGAAGGCCTCATTGGCCAGCGGCACCTCCGCGAGCTGGTGCCAGTCGTAGGCGTTGGAGGACCGCAGCACGGTGACCTTCCTTCCGGTGGCGTCGGCCCACAGGAACCGCCCCCGGTCGTCCTGGCAGATGTGGAAGTGCTGGACGCTTCGGTCGGCGGCCATGGTTGGCCGCGACCAGTGTCTCCCGTCGCGAGACCAGCACAGATACACCCGGGGCTGGTGTTGTCCCTGGCGGTCCCCCCGGAAGGCAAGCAGCAGGCGCCCGGACTCGTCGCGGATGCAGACGGGCGCTTCCTCGATCCAGCCGCTGGAGATGGGCATGGGGAGCTTGGCGGGGCGCGAGAACGTCTCGCCATCCGTGCTGACCGAGGACCACAGATCACCCCGGTAGGACCAGAACACCCGGATCGCCTCCGCGTCGGCCTGGATCCACGGCGTGCCCGACGTCCTCTGGAGACATGGCGTCTGCCCGGGATACTCCTTGCCGATGAGGACGCCCGTCGACCAGGAGTTCCACGGGCTGTCGGGCTTCCAGGGCAGGGACGCCACGACGGACGTCGTCCTGCCGGCCCGCACGTCCACGGTCTTGCGGAGGGGCGCATAGGGGTGTTCCGGCCGCTCCGGCCGAAGCTCCAGCCGGCACGTCCCCGGGCGGAGCAGCCCGATCCGTCCCGACCGCTTCCGGGCAAGCCAGCCGTCCACGTAGACGCTGAAGTTCTCGGTATTGGTGGAGGAGACGTCAATTGCGCCGTACGGCCCGAGCTTGTCCAGTTCGGCTACGGCCCGCACGCCGCGGAAGAGCACCTTGGGGTCGCGGTAGCGGCTGTTGCTGTGGGCGTGCACGCAGACGTGGAAGATGCCGCTGCGCGGCACGTTCTCAAACCGCAGGCCCTTGCGGCGCGCCTCCGGCACCTGCAGACATGGCTTTTGGATGAAGGAGTCTTTGTGCAACATGCAGCCGATCTTCGCGTCCGTGCCGTCGGCGATCGGGTAAAATGTCAGGTTCCGGAAGGCGTACCCGTCCGGCGCCAACACGAAGAAGAACATGTTGGCATGCCCGTACCACATGCGCCCGTCCTTGAGGCGCGTCCGGGTGACCTGCAACGGGTACGGGAACGTGTGGACGATCTCGACCCGCCCCGGGTGGAACTGGAGGACGCGCGGGTCGGACTCCCTTCGGTAGTGGTCCCGCAGCCCCCGCGGCATGAGTACCCGCGCGGTCTCCAGATTGTACGCGTGAGCGCTCCGCATGGCGATGCGATAGGCCCAGCCGGTCCAGTTGAACCACCTCAATTGACGCTGGACATCCAGCACCGCCGCGGACGCGAGGCGCGTCGCCTCCTCGTGCCGGCCCAGTTCCGCAAGCACCTGGGCCTCGCGGGTCCACAGCCACGCGCGGTTCGTCACCGGCTGCGACAGGCCGAGCTCGTTGTGGACCAGCACGTCGGGGTAGCGGCGCCGAAGGTCGGCGTACAGGCCCAGCAGCGTCGCCGCCGGGGCGCCGAGCTTCTCGTGCGTGTGGAGGTACTCCTTGATTGCGTCGCCCAGGCGAGGGTGGGCTCGATCCATGTAGACGAAGCGCTCGTATGCCCGCCGGGCGTGCTCGTAGCGGTCCTGGAAGTAGTACATCCGCCCGACCCAATAGCGGGCCTCCAGATAGCCGGGGTCGCTGCGCGAGGCTTGGCGGAACCTCAGCCACGCCTCCCCGTAGCGTCCCTGGTCGTACAGGTGCATGCCCTCGTACAACGCCTTGGCGGCGTCCACGTTCGCCGTCCACAAAGGCAACCGGGGCAGGATGCTCTCGGGGGAAGCCCCGGAGAACCATGCCAGCAGCTCCGCCGAGACCCGCTTCTGCAGTGCCAGCACGTCTTTTGCGTCGCCGCGCACATCCTTGCGGGCGAGCTCCCGGCGGCTGCCGACGTCGATGACCTGCGCGGTGATCCGGATTTGGCCGCGCTCGACGGCGAACACGCCGGTCGCCACGTACTCGATCCGCAGTCTCTCGCGGATCTCACGCATGGCGGCGCGATCCGTGGCAGCCAGCTCGGGCACCCACTTGAGTAGGTTGGCGACGGCTTGCATCTCGTCGCGCGCAACCACGGCCAGCCGGCGGCTGCGCGTGAGGTCCGTCGTGATCTGGTCTGCCAGCCCCTTCTCCAGCCAGCGCCACTGGCCGTTCGGGTCCGCCGTCGTGAGCTGGAAGTTG
>CAZXOC010000541.1:0-2889 GCA_964642165.1 uncultured Planctomycetaceae bacterium
AGCCGCTCAACGACTCCGGCGACCTCCTGCCGCCGGGGGAGATGTACGACGCCTGCCGCGTCTTCGCCGAGTTCGTCGACTGGACCGGCGGGCTGGCGTGGGACTTCTCCCGCGCCCTGGCGGCGGAGGTCCCCGACGAGTTCGACCGGCTGATCCGCTCCTACCTCCGCAGCGTGCTGCACAGCCCCGCCGAGCGGACCGGCTGGAAGATCCCCGAGACGACGCTGGTCTACCCGTGGATCGTGCGGTTGTTCCCGCGGATGAAGTACGTCTTCTGGGTCCGCGACCCGCGCGACTGCATCCTCGGCCGGCACCTGACCGACGACCTGCGGGACTTCGGCGTCGCCTGCCCGACCACCGACGAGCCGCGCCGCCGCCGCGCGATCTCCTGGAAGTACCAGCACGACCTGGTGCAGGCCACGCCGCAGCCCGAGCAGTGGATCGAGGTGCGGTTCGAGGACTTCGTGCTGAAGCAGGACGAGACCCTCGCCGCCGTCGAGGCGTTCCTGGGAATCCCCCTGGCGAGGATCCCCGTCCGCCCCGAGGCCGTCGGCCGCTGGAAACGCGACGACGGCGGGGACGGGTACGACTTCCTCGCGCCGGCGATGCGCCTCTACGGCTACGAGCCGCCGGGCGATCTGCCCCGCCCGTGAGCGGCGTCGCCCTCCGCCCCGCGCCGGATCGGCCATGACTCCCGCGCATCGTCCGTGTAAGATGGCCCGCCGGTCGGGTGCCCCCGCGGGCGGCAGATGAAGGATTCGGCATGTTGCGAGTAGCTGTGATTGGAATGGGGCCGATCGGCAACCGCCACGCCCGCCTCCTGAAGGAGGACGAGCTGGCGGAGCTGGTCGGTGTGTGCGACATCCTCCACGACCGGGCCGACGCCGCGGCCGCGAGGCTCGGCGCGCCCGCCTTCTACGACGCCGGCGAGATGCTCGACGCCCTGACGCCCGACGTCTGCCACGTCACCACCGGCGGCGAGGAGTACGGCTCGGACCACTGCCGGCCCACCCTGCAGGCCCTCGACGCCGGCTGCCACGTCCTCGGCGAGAAGCCCATCAGCAACGTCATCGCCGAGGGCGAGCAGATGGTCGCCCGCGCCCGCGAGCTGGGCCTGTGCTACGGCATCAACCTCAACCACCGCTTCACGCCGGCCGCGCGCCTGGCCAGGCGGTGGCTCGACGAGGGCCGCCTCGGCCACCTGCTCTTCGTCAACATGAGCATGTGGATCAAGAACCCCCGCGAGAGCTCGCCCTACTTCCAGCTCAAGGCCCTCCACCCCCACACCGTGGACGTCATGCGGTACTTCTGCGGCGACGTCGAGGCCGTCCAGTGCTTCGCCACCAAGGCGCCCGGGCGGCGGATCTGGTCCACCGCCCAGTTCAACCTGCGCTTCGCCAACGGCGTGGTCGGCTCGCTGACCGGCAGCTACGACATCGAGCGCGGCCACCCCATGGAGCGCTGCGAGGTCGCCGGCACGGGCGGGCGGTTCGTCCTGGAGGACATGTGGCGCGAGGTGACGCTCTACCCGGCCGGGAGCCTCGAGAAGACCGTCCACACCGACCCGACCTTCGGCGGCTTCGGCCAGAACGGCGGCTTCGAGAACACCTTCCGCTGCCGCATCCACGCGTTCCTGCAGCAGGTCGCCGACGGCTGCAAGCCCGACGAGATCGACGGCTCCGGCGCCGACGGCCTGGCCGCGCAGAAGGTCCTCGCCGCCGCGATCGAGTCGCTGGACCACGAGACCGTCGTCCGCGTGAGGTAGGGCTCGTGCCCGCCCGCGCGAGGCCTCAGCCGATGTACACGATCTCCTTGGTGAACGCCCCGCCCGGGTAGGCCACGGTCGTGTTGGGAGGGATGTCCACGTGGACGAGGGAGCCGTCCGGGTCGCAGATGCACACCCGCCACGTCAGGTCCGCCTTCTTCGACTTCGTGGGCTTCTTGACCTTGGACGGCTTCTTGGGCGGCTTCTTCTTCGGCTTCAGCGGCTTGGCGCAGTCGACGAAGACCGCGTGGTTCCCGCCTCCTGTCCAGAGAACGCCGGCAACGATGGGCTTGCCCCAGCGGGCCTTGGTGATCGCGTCCATCGCCGCCTGCGCCGAGCCCACGCGCTGGAACTTCGCCGGGACGCCCAGGTCGTTGAGCGTGGCCGCCACGTTCGCCAGCCCGCTGACCCCCGTGTGCGTCCAGTCCTTGTTGAGCCCCTTCAGCTGCTTGATGAGGTTGTCCATGGGCGTGCTGGTCTGCACGCCGCTGACGTTGCTCGGCGCGGGGCGGTAGCCTCCCAGGTGGTAGCGCGACGCCACCCGCATCTCATCTTCCGTCGGCTGCTTGCTCGGCTTGGCCTGCTTGTCGTGGAGCTCCTTGAGCGAGGGGAATTTCTTGTGCAGCTTGGCCTTCACCACGTAGAGCTTGTTCGTCCGCTGGCCGGCCATCATCATGCAGGCGATGCCGCAGGACACCGCCTTCTGCTGCTTCCACACGAGGTGCGTCCGGCCGCACCAATTGCACGGTTGCTGTACCCACATGTCTGGTCCCTTCCTCGAGGTAGAAGCGTGTCTTCGGCGGGCGCGCGCCGGTTCCAGCCGACGGGCACCACCTCATCCGATATCCGCGAGCGATCTGGCACGAGCTTCCGAGGCGCTCGGCCCAAGCGACCGATACCCCCATGATACCCGCCGGGACGAGCGCGGGGAATGCTCCTCTTACGGTTCTCTCACTGGGATGAGCCCGGCGGGCGCGCACGGAAGGCGCGGGGGGGCGTCTTTGGGATGCGATGGCGGGTGTGCGGCCGGCGGGCGGCTGGCGCCCTCGCCGGTCAGGCCGATGACGTCAAGCGACGTGCGCGGCGGGCAATCGCATGAGTACATACGGATGCGCTGTTACGAC
>CAZXOC010000542.1:0-2878 GCA_964642165.1 uncultured Planctomycetaceae bacterium
TTCCATCCCGGCCAGGTGTTTGTCGGCGGGCTGGACGAGCTGCGCTTCTGGGACCAGGCCCGCTCGCCGGAGGAGATCGCCGCCGACCTCAGCCGCGCCCTGACCGGCAGCGAGGACGGGCTCGTCGCGTACTACCGGTTCAACGAGGTGGGCGGCGCGACGGCCTTCGACGCGTCGGGCAACCACTACCACGCCACCCTTGGGAGCTCCGAAGTCGAGGGCGTGGACGACAAGCCCGGGCCGCTCCGGACTGGCGCCGACGCGCTGTCCTTTGACGGAGTGGATGACTTCATCTGGCTCCCGAACGACGTCCTGAGAAGCTCCGAGGGTTTGAACGAGGCCCTGACGATCGAGGCCTGGTTCCGGGTCCATCCCGGCCAAGGCGGCGTGATCGTGGGGGAACAGGACCGAGACATAAGCGCTCAGCCGAGCAGGAACTATCCCCCCCTATACGTCGGCACCGACGGCCTGCTCTACGCGGGCTTCTACACAGGGGGCGCCTCGACGCGGATGACGAGCCCCCAGAGGGTCGATGACGGACAGTGGCACCACGTGGTCCTGTACGGGCTCAACGGCCAGCTTCCCGTTGGCGCGGTCTACCAGTCGCTCGACCTTGACGGCCAGCGGGTGGACCAGTTGATCGCGCAATCAGGGGACCTGCCGATCCAGCATCTTGACATGTCGTACAATCAGATCGGCAACGGTTGGACCTTCAGTACGAACCCGACATGCTTCCCCAGCGTTCCCCCTGGCATCGGCACATATCCCTTCCACGGCAAGATCCGGGAGGTGCGCGTTCTGTACGGGCACCCGTCGCCGGTCGCGGCGGGGCATTGGATCCTCAGCGCAGCGGCTGGCGATGTCGTTCCGGACCGCACGGGCAACGGCAACGATGCCGTTCTCGGCGACGGGCTGGAGTCGGCCCGGCCAACGCCGGACCCCGTCATCATCCCCATCTCCGCGAGCGACCCCGACGGCGACCCCGTATTCTTCACGGCCACCACCGACAACCCGGGCGCGGACGTGCGCGTGGACGGCGCGAGGCTGGTCATCGCGAGCTCTGTCGCCTCCGTCCGTGTCACGGTGACCGCGCACGACGGCACGCCCGAGGAGCCGCTCGGGCGCACCGACCGGATATGGTTCGACTACCACGCCGCGGTCGGGAGCCTGGCCACCGACGCCGTCTACGGCACCGTGTGGCACGATGCCGACGGCAACCGCACACCCTACGAGCAGGCCGCCGGACTGGACGGGAAGTACTACGACTACTCGCCCATCAGCTTCCCCATCAGCCCGGTTGCCGGACTGAGCGGCTCGTACTGGCGGTACTTCGTAACCGATTGGGACAACAACACACCGGACCTCTGCCAGATCGACCCCCAGGTGAACTTCGCGAAGACAGGCACCGGCGTCGCCTTCAACGGGATCCCTGGTCTGACGGAGTGGTTCTCCGTGATGTGGACGGGGTTTGTCCACATCGACGTGGCCAGCTCCTATGTCTTCCACACGGACAGCGACGACGACAGTGCCTTGATCCTCGACGGCACCATGATCGTCGATAACATGGGTGCCCACATCATGCGGCGGATGAGTTCCGATCCCATTGTCCTGTCCGCCGGCTATCACTCCGTGGAGATCCTCTTCCAGAACCAAACCGACGACAAAGGCATGGTCCTGGAATGGACGCCGCCGGGCGAGGTCTTACCTACCCCCATCCCCAGCTCGGCGCTCTACCACGTCCCCGAGTACGTTCCGGCCTTCCCGGACTACGAGTCGCTCGCGCCGGCCCTCACGCGGGAGGATGCCCAGGTGGATTTCGCCGGCGGCTTCGGCGAGCTTCCGGAGGCGGACCAGGGCGTGGCCGCACGCTGGACGGGGAACGTCCGCATCGACACGCCGGGCTTGTACACCTTCGAGTGCGTCAGCGCCGGCGACGCGAGGCTCTACGTCGACGACGGAATGCTCTCTGACACCACCTTCCCCTGGGAGGTTTCCTCCGGCACGGTGGATCTGTCCGCCGGCTACCACGGCCTGCGCCTGGAGTACCTTGACTCCGGCCAAGCACCGGGGCTGGAGCTTCGCTATGCCGGCCCGGGCATCGACATGCAGGTGATCCCCGCCGACGTGCTGTCCCACGATACGGCGGTGCGATACGAGCCGGGCCTCGGCGGCTGGGAGGTCATCTGCACCAATGGCGATAGCACCTTCACCGACGTCAACGGCGACTACATGCTGGTCGTGCCGGCAAGCCAATCGCCTCTGAGTGTAAGCTCGCCGACCCCGCCGGGCTGGGTGCAGACTTCCCCCGCCGGCTCACGGCGGACCCTTGCCCTTGCAGCGGGCGCCGACATCTCATCCGACGAGCACAATACCAACTCGGTGGTCCTGGGCGACGTGGACGGCGACGCCCGACTGGACCTCGTGGTGGGCAACTCCGGGCAGCCCAACCGCCTGTACCTCAACAATGGCGGGTCCTTTGCCGCGGGCATGGACATCACGGCCGACGCGCACGACACCCGGGCAGTGGCCTTGGGTGACGTGGACGGCGACGGCGACCTGGACCTGGTGGCGGGGAACTCCTCCAATCAGCCCAACCGCCTGTACCTCAACAATGGCGGCTCCTTTGCCGCGGGCGTGGACATCACGACCGACGCGCTTAGGACCATGAACGCGGCCTTGGGCGACGTGGACGGCGACGGCGACCTGGACCTGGTCACCGCGAACTACTACGGCGACCCGACTCGCCTGTACCTCAATAACGGCGGCACCGGAGATGGCTGGCAGGGATTCGCCAGCGGGCAGAGCATCACGGACGGCACGGCCTATAGCTATCACGTCGCCCTCGGCGACGTGGACGGCGACGGCGGCCTGGACCTGG
>CAZXOC010000543.1:0-2869 GCA_964642165.1 uncultured Planctomycetaceae bacterium
GGAAAAGGGGTCAGGAACCTTTATTGGGCTGTTCATGTCTTCGAGCCCTTCTTTCTCGGCCGGCCGCGGGCAATGCACAAGGCCAGCGCCTCGCGTTCCTCGCGTGTCTGCGGCCGATTGACCCGTGCCACCCAGTCGGCCGGCCAGCCGCCCGGCGGGTCGGCCAGCAGACCGCGCTGGTCGGCATCGCCGCGGGTCCGCCGCCACAGGCTGGGCCATGGCCAATCCTCCGCCCGTCGGACCAGCCCGGCGCGAAGGGCGTTGCGCTCCACGTACCGCGGCGCGGCCAGAGCACCAGGTGCCAATGGTTGGGCATGACGCCGTAGGACAGGATTCGCACGGGCGTGCGGGCGTGAGCCTGTTCGAGGGTATGCTCGAAGAGCTGGTAGTCGCCGTCGTCCTCGAACAGCGGCCGCCGGGCGTTGGAACGGTTCAGCACGTGCGTGACGATTCCGCCCGTCGCGGGCCTGGGTGACCTGGGCATGGCATCAGCCTATCGAGACCGGGGCAAAACGCAAGCGAAAACCCCCGCCCCGTCCGAAAAAGGTTCCTGACCCCTTTCCGCCCCTTTCCCCTCCTGACCCCTTTCCCCTCCAGCTACTCCCAAGGGTCCACAAGAGCGTTCCTGGCATCCAGATCTAACGTATGCTCGGAGCGCACGTCGACGATTTCCAGCCAACCGAAGCCCTTCCCGGGCACAAGAACAGCCTTTCGTCCCACGGTCACTCGAATGGCGTATCCGCCATCCTCTACGGACGTGACTCCCTCAAGAGGGACTTCGCACGCACGCAGTAGGTCGGCGCCCAGCGCAGCCGGCTTGCGCCCCGCTTGCAGCGACCGCCTAAGGTGTATCGTGTATCTGTGATCTTCGCGACGCCTTAGGTCATAGACCTGTACAGGGACATTATCGAGATCAAACGGCGACAGCGTCGCCCTCCCATGGAGGCGTACCCGGGGCGGGGACCTCCATAGATGAATAACAACGCACGAGACACCAAGACAGAATGCAATGGCAACGGTGGGCAGCAACGCCCGCCGTAGTGACGTCCACCCCCTCATCTGCCCCCCAACGATATCGGCGAAATGCGCGAACATTCTTCAGATCCTTCCGCAGTCGCAATGGACTGCCAGCAGCCGTCTTGACGATCACGCAAGAGAGGCCAGTTTCCTACCCATCTGGTTTCTATCGGAAGCGTCGGTCCCCCCCCCGAAAAGACTAGTATCCTGCATACGCACCTTCGGCAAGCTCAATAGGGTATCGCTCGCTCACCCAGTACGCGCCCGCGTCCAGCACCGGCGGGTCCGGGTTCCAGTCGCGCCACCCAGTCGCGGTTGGGTGGTAGTCGGTTCCGCCTACAGCCCCTTCCAGAAACGCCCCTGTCTGCTTCTGCCACTCGTATGACAGCGAGGTCAAGCCACTGAGCGTGTCTAGGCGGCCGAAGGCAACGACAGGGTTAGCTGTGCGACATGCCCAGCTCTCGCACTTCGCGCCAATGGCCAAGATCCCAGGGGCTACCCTCTCGACGTCTGATATGCCGAACTTGTGACAGAACGTCGTTCCGTAATCAAACCACAGCGCGCCGGGGATACCATGGGAGTAGATGTGAAGGGACCGTATCAAGGAGGCCTCACTTGGGCGCCAGAGTGATCCGACCCACCTGGTCTTACCTTGGGCGTCGGACACTCTGGCCCAATGCAGGTGTAGACCCAGCGGCCCGTGCTCGTCCGGCTTCGGCTTAGACGTCCTCACTGCCATAGGTTCTGACCTGAACCCTCTCGGTGCTCCGTCGGCACCGTAGTTCAGACAGGCAATGAATTCCCTTGTGGTACCGAACCACCGAAGAATCGCCCCCTGGGATTTGGCGATGCGCTCGATCTCCTTCGTATAAGCATCCGGAGCACGACAATCAGCCATTGCCCTCGTGATGTATGCGGGCCTATATACGAGCCACTCGAGGCGTTCCCCTTCGCGCAACAGCTGCTTCTGCTCGCCGAGCTGTAGCGCCCCGGCTGTTACGAAATTGCGCCAGTTCCAGTCATGGTTTGTGTCCTTCGGATTGTCTTGAACGCCACCGCTGACAACGAGTCGATCAAGGCCGTCCGGGTCGACTCCCGCAATCGGCCTCCCCGCACAGTACTCATACAGACTCATCCCATCGACGTAGCCGAGGGGGTCGCGTTGGAGCCAGCCGCGGTTGGGGTAGTAGGCGCGGTGGCGGACGTGGTAGAAGCCGTTGCGGAAGTCGTACCAGTAGCCGCAGAAGCCCAGCTCGTTCTGGAACTTGTGCGTCGTCCGCACCTTCCACGCGTACGCAGTGGTGTCCGTGCCTTGGGCGTTCTTGACGCCGTGGAGGACGGTCGTGCGGCCGTAGGGGTCGTAGCGGTACCGCTCGACGACCTCGTTGGAGTCGTTGACCAGTGCCACCACGTTCATGTTCACGTCGTTGCAGAAGTACAGGCGTTCGTCGTCGCCGTCGGTGCAGTCGCCGTCGGCATCCTTGTTCTCGTCGCGGAGGACGGGGGCGTCGATGTAGCGGACGGACCAGACGTACTGGTGGCGGAGGACGGGGGCCTGCTGGCCCTGCGTGGTGTCGCGGCGCACCTCGAGCACCTGCCAGGCGCTGTTGTAGTAGTAGTCGTGCCAGCCGTCGATGGCGAGGCCCTTCTTGAGGACGCGCCGGTGAAGGGCGTCGTAGGTGCAGGTGGCGCGGTGCGGCGACGGGAGCGGCGAGGCGTCATGCGAACGCCGACGTGCGGCGGCGGAGGCGCTTCGCCTGGCGGCCGCGCGGGTGAACTCCCCATAGCCCATGGTCGTCTTCCCGTGCCGCCGATGCGCGGACGCGTCAAGGCATCGGGGCATCGCGGCTAC
>CAZXOC010000544.1:0-2864 GCA_964642165.1 uncultured Planctomycetaceae bacterium
TGGAGGATGCGCAAGCGGTGTGCCTGCGCCGACGGGCCAGTTCGGGTCGGCGGCGCCGCCGACCGGCAGGCACCGGCAGCCGCCAGAGAAGGAGCCGATCGTGAGAACGTGTCACATCTGTGTCGTCGCGTTGAGTCTCTGCGCCGTGGTGGCCGCCGAGTCCGCCTGGGCAGGCCCGGGCGACAGCTACCGAAGGCAGACCGTCGTCAACAACAGCGGGCAGGCGGCCAACGACCTGCACATCGAGTTCCACTACCGCGTCAACGACGCCAAGGTCCGCCCCAAGGACCAGCCTCCCGGCCACGACGGCGACGGCGCCCTGTCGGGCCGGCCCTGGGGCCGCGTCGTCGACTTCGCCCCGCCGGACAGCTTCGGCACGGTGAACGCGGGGGGCGTGGCCTACGTGGACTACGAGCAGGTCGCGGGCCTCGGGACGAGCATCAACGCGGCCAACTCCTACTTCACCTACGACGGCAACGCGCTGCCGGGCTTCGAGAAGCGCGGGCTGTCCATGGCCATCAACTGGACGGACTACGACACGGCCACCGTGGTGGTCCGCAACGACCTGCCCACGCCCCAGCGCTGCCACAGCATCCAGCTCTGGGTGGACAACGACCTCGCCAATCTGACCATCGACACGTACTTCGCGCCGACCGGCCCGCCCGTCGGCGGCGTGCCGCCGGAGATCATCCTCCAGCCCGGCGAGGAGGTGCCCTTCGAGTTCGGGACGAACGCGCCCTACACGTACCTCCTGGCGACGGTGGCGTCCGAGCCGGAGAGCGACCCCCTGCCCGAGCCGTACCAATCCTACGCCGCCGCCCCCGCCGGGCCCGCGCCGGCCCGGATGATCTATGACTGCCTCACCGGCAACCTGCTGCTCGACGCCGGCGAGAACGTGCTCAACGGCTTCATCCTCCACTCGGAGGAGGGCGAATTCACCGGCGCGGCCATCCTGCCCGGCGGCTTCCTGTTCAACTGGAACGACCCGCACACGATCGCCTCGGAGTTCGTCGATCCCATCGCCGGCGCGCCCCTGATGGGCGTGCACGACTTCGGCATGGACGCCGCCGACCGGGCGCGCCTCTGGGACCCCATCGACGGCCGGTGGGAGGTCGACGACTGGGACTTCACCTACACCGTCGAGGGACAGGAAGGCGCCTTCTCCGGGCCGATCGAGCTGCTGTCCCACCTGCCGGGCGACACGGACCTCGACGGCGACGTCGACGCCTGGGACATCCAGCTCATCCTCGCCGCCAACTCCTACGAGAACGCCGGCGTCTGGGAGTGGGAGCACGGCGATTTCAACCGCGATACGCTGGTCGACTGGGCGGACATCGAGATGATCCTGGACCACGGCCAGTACGACAGCCCCGCGGAGGAGGCCCTGCTGGCCCTGCCCGAGCCGGCGACGCTCGTCCTGCTCGCCGCCGGAGGGCTGGCGCTGCTTCGCCGCCGGCGCCGCTGAGGCCCGCGCCCGCCCGGCGCCCCGCGCGGCTGCCCCAGGCCGCCCGAAGGAGGTCCAACCTGGAATGAGATTCGCGCCCTTGTCGCATGCCGTGGGCTGCCTCGTGCTGCTCGGGTCGCTGGGCCCGGCGGGCCCGGCCGGCGCCGCCATGGCCCCCGGCGCCCGCGGCGACGGCATCGCCGACCTCCACGTCGGCGGGCGCGACCTGATCCTCCACACCGACGGGGCCGGCGTGAACGGCTTCGTCCTGACCTCGCGGGATCGCCTGCTGGCCGGCGAGCCGTACGCCGATCGGCTCGGCCTGTTCGTCACCGACGCCGACGCCCTCGTCGCCGACCAGCTCGCCTACCGCCTCGACGGCCTGCACGACCTCGGGCGCGTCCTCCGCGCCGGCGCGACCTTCGAAGACCTCGGCCAGGACCTCACGCTCTCCTACACCGTCGCCGGCGAGCAAGGCATCCGCGCGGCCACCCTCCTCCGCGCGCGCAGCGGCGACGCCGACCTCGACGGGACCGTCGGCCACGACGACTTCGTCACGCTGCGCTCGGCCTTCGGCACGCCCGCCGGCGCTGTCTGGGTCAAGGCCGACTTCACGGGCGACGGTGCCGTGGACTTCCGCGACTACATCGCCCAGAAGCGCCACGTCGCCCCGCCCGGCGCCCGGGCCCTCGCGCCGGAGCCCCTGACCTGGGCCCTCCTCGCCGCCGGCGCCCTGGCGCTCCGCCGCCGCCGCGGGCGCTAGCCCCTTAGCCTACGGCTTCAGCCGTGGCCTGCGACGCCCACCACATACCCACACCCGCTCGTTTCAACGGGCGTCTGTGCGGCCCCGCCCCGGCACGTGGGCCAGCCGCGCCAAGGCGCGCGCGTCCCGATCGCATTGCCTCCGCTTAGCCCACGGCTTCACGGGAATCGGGCGGGAATCGGGGTCAGGCTGCTTCTCCGGCCCTCATCACTCTTCTCCTACGCAATCCCGTCCAGGGCGGCGTCCACTTGGCCCGCTGTAGTCTCAGGCAGTCGCCTCGGCCGGCGCAGCGGTGAAGGCTTCAGCCGGGCCCCGAAGATCACTCCCGGTGTCCCCACCTCTCGCGCCAGGCCGGGACTGCACCGCGCTGCCGTGTCCCAGGCAACGGAGGGATATCATACCGGCCAGCCGGCGCACGAACGCCGACAGCTCGCCGCCGGCCCGCGGCCAGAGCACCCGGTGCCGGTGGTTCGGCATCAGGCACCACGCCGGGCTGGGACGGGGTCTTCGTCTTGGCAGCCTGCCACAGCGGCGAGACGTACTCGCCGGCGCTGTCGGCGGCGAGCATCTCGTCTCACTTGACGGCCAGGTCGCCGGTGAGCAGCATCAGCCGGTGCTTGCCATCGCCTCGCCTGATGCTCGCGACATCCCCGGTGC
>CAZXOC010000545.1:0-2857 GCA_964642165.1 uncultured Planctomycetaceae bacterium
AGCCGCCCGTCTGGCCCGTCGTGATCGCCGTCTACTCCATGGTCGCCGCCGGCTACGCCGCCCTCGAACTGGTGGGCAGGGTCGTCTTCAGCTTCGACACGCTCTACGACATAGCCAGCCAGGGTCTCTCCAGCGGCGGGCCAGTTGGGTGGTACGTTTTCGTCCTGGCGGACGTCGGCCGCCTGTTGCTCGCGCCGCTGTGCCTTGCAGCCGGGCTGGTTCTGTACAAACGCCACGCCCTGGGCCCGGCGCTCCACGTCGTCTGGGGGGTTCTGGCCGGTCTGCTGGGCTTGGCGGCCTTCGTGGGGGGAGCGATGATCTCTGTGCGCGGCCTTGAGATCCCCCAGCTTCGCACCGTGCTGGGCAGTATCGTCCCCCTGTCGTGCGGCCTGGTGGGCAACGTAGCCTACCCCGCTTTCGTCGTGGTCTGGTTCTCGCGCCGCCGCGTGCGCCGGCAGATGGTCGCGTGGCGAACGGCGGCCCCAGCGTACTCGCGGCCGGTCTGGCCGGCCGTGATCGCCGCGATCTCGCTCATCAAGGCCGGGATGGACGCCCTGCGGGCCGTTGCCTCGACGAGCCTGCTGGTCCGTGAGCTCGCCTTCCCCGATGACTGGCTGCCCTTGGGCGCCTGGACCACCGCGTGGTGGGTGCTGGACATCCTGGGGTCACTGTCAGCTCTGCTCCTTCTGCCGGCGGGAATCGCCCTCTGGGGGCGCCGGCGATGGGGCGCGACCGTTCACCTGGTCTGGGCCGGGGCGGCAGCTCTCGCGCTGATGGCCTCCCCCCTGGCCGGCGCCTTGGCCGGAGGCTCCTGGCGGTGGTCCTTCGGCCAGGCCTCCAATGCGACGTTCCATATGATCTACCCCGTCTTCGTGCTGATCTGGTTCACCCGCCCGCGTGTGCGGCGGCAGGTGGCCGCCTGGGGCGGCCCGGAGCGGGACGCGGCCCTCGCCGCCCCGCGGGAGTAGCAGCGCATGAGCACAGAACCCCCCTACCCCAGCCATCCGCCGATCTCCCCGCCGCCCGCGGGCGCGCCGATCCGGCCCGCACCCGAGCCGCCGGGGACACTCTGGCCGCGCGTGATCGGCGTGCTGTCGATCGTCCTCGCCGGGCAGTCGATGCTCGGTCTGCTCGCCCTGATGATCCAGGTGACCCTCGCGCTGGTGACCGGCCGAGGCGGCTTCGGCTCGCTGCTCGGCAGCTCCGGGTGGGGCGCGGTCTACGCGCTCCACCACGTGGGCATGCCGGCCCTTGCGGCCGTCCTGATGGTCGGCGGCTTCCTGCTGTACCGCCGCCATCGCCTCAGCGCGCGGCTGCACGTGATCTACGCGATCCCCGCCATCCTCCTGGTGGGAATCCTCCCCGTCGCTTACATCGGCATGTTGGTCCCCCGGATAGGGCCTCAGGCCTTCTTCGCCGTCTTCCCGGCGATCTGGCGGGCCACGACGACGGGGATCTACCCGGTCTTCCTGCTGGTCTGGTTCGGCAGGGCGAACATCCGCCGGCAGGTCCGCGCGTGGGGCCGGTGAGCCCGGTGCCGGCGTCGGCGGGCAGACCCGCCCGCCCTACTTCGCCAGCGCCGCCTCGGCGGAGAAGCGGCGCGAGAGGAACTGCCCCGTGTAGGAGTCGGGGTTGTCGGCGACGGCCTCGGGCGTGCCCTCGGCCACCAGCCTCCCCCCGGCCTCGCCGCCCTCGGGCCCCAGGTCGATGATCCAGTCGGCGCACTTGATGACGTCGAGGTTGTGCTCGATGATCACGACCGTGTTGCCCATGTCGGCCAGGCGGTTCAGGACGTTCAGCAGGTTGTGGATGTCGGCGAAGTGCAGGCCGGTCGTCGGCTCGTCGAGCACGTAGAGCGTGTGCCCCGTGGCCGTCTTGCCCAGCTCGCTGGCGAGCTTGACGCGCTGGGCCTCGCCGCCCGAGAGGGTAGTGGAGCTCTGGCCCAGCTCGACGTAGCTGAGGCCCACGTCGTTCAGGGCCTTGAGCAGTTGCTTGACCTTGGGGAAGTTCTCGAAGAAGCTCAGCGCCTCCTCGACGCGCATGGCCAGCACGTCGGCGATGGTCTTGCCCTTGTAGCGGACCTCGAGCGTCTCGCGGTTGTACCGCGCGCCCTTGCACTCCTGGCAGGTCACGTACACGTCGGGCAGGAAGTGCATCTCGATGCGCTTCGTGCCCTGTCCCTGGCAGGCCTCGCACCGCCCCCCCTTGACGTTGAAGCTGAAGCGCCCCGGCTTGTAGCCGCGGATCTTCGCCTCTCGCGTCTTGGCGAAGAGCTGGCGGATCAGGTCGAAGACGCCCGTGTACGTCGCCGGGTTGGATCGCGGCGTCCGACCGATCGGCGACTGGTCGATCTCGATCACCTTGTCGATCCGCCCCGTGCCCAGGATCTTGTCGTGCTCGCCCGGCTTGCCCCGCGACTGGTAGATCCGCCGCCGCAGCGACCGCAGCAGCGTCAGGTTCACCAGCGTGCTCTTGCCCGACCCGCTCACGCCCGTCACGCAGACGATGCCCCCCAGCGGGAACGCCACGGCGAGGTCCTTCAGGTTGTTCTCCCGGCAGCCGCGCAGCTCGACGCACCACCGCCGCGAGATCTTCCGGCGCCGCGGAGGCGTCTCGATCCGCAGTCGACCGGACAGGTACTTGCCGGTGATCGACTCCGGCGCGGCGACGATGTCGTCGACGGTGCCCCGCCCGACCACCCGCCCGCCGTGGCGCCCGGCGCCCGGCCCCATGTCGAGCACCTCGTCGGCCGAGCGGATCGTCGCCTCGTCGTGCTCGACGACGATGACCGTGTTGCCCATGTCCCGGAGGTGCTCCAGCGTGCGGATCAGGCGGGTGTTGTCGCGCTGGTGCAGCC
>CAZXOC010000546.1:0-2853 GCA_964642165.1 uncultured Planctomycetaceae bacterium
GGCGACGGCACGTTCACCTATACCCCCGCGCCGAACGCCAACGGGCCGGACGCCTTCACGTACACCGTCAGCGACGGTCAGGGCGGCGAGGACACCGCGACCGTCTCGATCGCCGTGGCGCCGGTCAACGACGCCCCGCACGCCGAGGACCTGCAGACCGCTGCCACGGGGGGCTCGGAGATGCACGTCGCCCTGGCCGGCGGCGACGTCGAGACGGCCCCCGACGACCTGCGGTTCGAGCTGGCCTCCCTGCCGGCGGGGGGGTCGGTGCGGCTGGAGGGAGGCACGGCCATCTACACTCCGCGGGCCGACTACGCCGGGACGGACCACTTCACCTACACCGCGACGGACCGCGGCGACCCGGACGACAGCGGCGCGACGCCCGCGCTGACCAGCGCGGAGGCCACCGTGACGATCCACGTCGAGCGGGCGTTGACGGCGGTCCCGATGTCCGGGCTGGCCAACGCGCTGAGCTACCGCGACGCGGACGGCACGACGGTGCGGCTGATGCTGCGCGGGGGCGGGGTCTTCGAGGCCTTCTTCGCCGGCCTGGACGTGCACCACGAGCTGCGCGGGCGCACGATCGTCGTGGAGGGCGTCGGCCTGTCGCTGGAGGAGGTGGTCCTGCGGGAGACGACGCCGCGAACGACGGCGGCGATCAAGACGGACCGCGGCGGCGACGGGCGGGCGCACCTGGGCGGCCTGTTCGCCCTCGGCCCGATGCGGAGCGTCGTGGCGCCCGGGGCGGACCTCGCCGGCAACCTGGCGATCGGCGGGACGGCGGCGAAGCTCGTCCTCGGCAACGTGACGGGGGCGCAGGTGGAGGTGAACTCCGACGGCGGGGCGGTCGGCGCGCGCCAGCGGCTGAGCGTGAAGCTGGGGCGCGTCGCCGACTGCGCCCTCGACGCGCACGGGCTGCCCCTCCGGTCGCTGACGGCCGTCGAGTGGCTCGACACCGACGGCGGCGGCGACGAGGTCCGCGCGCCCTGGCTGGGGCGCCTGGCGATCCAGGGGCGGCGCGGCAGCGCGCGGCAGGGGATCGACCCCCTGGCCGGCGACTTCGCCGCCGACGTGATCCTCGGCAGTGAGGGCCTCGCCGCAAGCCGCCCGGCGCTCGGCAGCGCCACCATCGCCGGCGAGGTCCGCGGCGGCCTGTGGCACCTCGCCGGCCGGGCCAAGTCCATCCGCGCCGTCGGCACGGACGCCGCGTGGCGCCTCGACGCCGACGGCGCCCTGGGCCGCCTGATCGTCGCCGGCGAGCTGGCCGGCGAGGTCACCGCCGGGTACTTCGGGCGCGTCACCGCGCGCGGCGGGTTCGCGGGGCACCTCGCCGCGACGGGGGCCAACGCCCGCGGCGTCTCGCTGTCGTCGCTCTGGACGACCTCCGCGCGCGACGCCTCGCTGCACGCTCCCGGCGGCGTGGTGGCGGTGTCCGTGGCCGAGTGGCTCGACACGGACGGCCTGACGGACCGGCTCGCGGCGGCCTGGATCGCCCGCCTGACCGCGCGCGGCCAGCGCGCCGACGTCCGCAGCGGGCGCCGTGCCCTCGCGGGGGACTTCCAGGCCGACCTGGAGCTGAGCGGCGAGGACCTCCGGCGGCGGGCGTGTGCGCTCGGCACGGCGCGTGTGGCCGGCGGGATCGCCGACAGCGACTGGCAGATCACGGGCCCGGCCGGCAGCGTGCTGGTCAGCGGCGACGTGGCCGGGTGGAGCCTGGCGGTGCGGGACGCGCCCGGCGAGGACGCCCGGGCGGGCGGCCTGCGAACGTTGTCGCTGGGCGACGTCGCCTCGGCGAGCGTGGAGGTGGCCGACGCGCTGCGGTCCGCGCGGGCGCTGCGCTGGGTGGACGGGCACCTGGCCGCGGACAGCATCATCACGCTGGCCGTCACGGGCCGGCGGGGCAACCCCGCCCGCGGCGTGCCGGACCTGATGGGCGACTTCGGCGCGGATCTCACCGTGCGCGGACAGCGACTCGGCACGGGCCAACGCGCGCTGGGTTCCGCGGACGTCCGCGGCGACCTGACCGGCAGCGCCTGGCAGATCGCCGGCGAGACCGGCCGCATCACCGTCGCGGGGACGGCCTCGGGCAGCACGGTGCGTGCGGCCGGGGGCATCGCCGCGCTGACGCTGGGAGCCGCCGAAGGGAGCGACTTCCTGGCGGGCGTCGCCGGCGAGGTCGACCGCCGCGCCGCGCAGGCGGGGGACTTCGCCGACCCGTCCGCGGCCATCCAGTCCATCAACGTCCGCGGCTGGCAGGTGGCGCCCGGCCAGGCCATCCCGCGGTTCCTCGCCGACAGCAACTTCTCCGCCGCGCGGATCGGCCCGGTGAGCGTGATGAACGCCGCGGGGGGCGGGGGGACCTACGGGCTGTTCGTCCTGGGTGGCGACGGCGGCGGGATCAGCTCGCTTCACTACCGCGACACGCTGACGGGCGAGCAGTTCACCTGGCGGCCGGGCCAGACGCTGCCGCTCGTCGGCAGCCTCGTGGTGGAGATACTCTGACGGACCGGGCGGCGACTAGCACTACAGCGGCACTTCGCGTTGACGTACCAGGGCTGATTGTGTCAACTTTCATCCATGTTGACACAAACGGCTTTGTCGTCTAAAGCCTTTGATAATAACGAGTTAATATCCTATCTCTTTCAAGACACTATCAGGGGATCGGACAATCAACGCCGCTCGAGCCGCTTGTCATAAGTCCTTATGTTCCGTCAGCCCGGTCCGCCTCGCGGAGGCGCCCGCCAGCCCCCCGGCGCGCAGGGCAGCAGGACATGCGGTCTGTTTCGGACCGGTTCCTGGTTCCTGGCTCCTGGCTGCCGGCCACTTGGGTCGCGGGCGAAGCCAGCGCTGTGC
>CAZXOC010000547.1:0-2852 GCA_964642165.1 uncultured Planctomycetaceae bacterium
GTGCATGACGTAAGCGCCCGCAAAACCAGCAAGATCCGGACGGCAGTGCCATTCGTTCCTGACCCCTTTTCCTCCCAGCAAGACGTACGGTGCCGTGTAGGCTCACGTGACGCGGCGGCTCCGCCGGTGGCTCTGCGCGAAGCACAGACTGTCGAGCGGCGGGCATGCATGCTATTGGGGCCGATACCTGTCCGAGACGCTCGGCCTGGTGCACCTGCCGCCGCTTTCGCCCCGCTACTCGCGTGCGAACGCATGATGTCTTGTCCGAGAGCCGGATGCGGGAAATCCGCACGTCCGGTTCGATCAGCGGGACATGGGCACGCAGCCGGAGGACGGATTGAAGCACCGGCGACCCGGCAAGTCGCCGGTCAACGGCCGGTCGCCGCGCCTCCGCCACCGCGCCACGTCCCGACTCTACCAAGTGTCGTCCGCAAGTCATGGAAACTGCGGATGACTCACTTACGTATCGTGTCCCCCGGACCTCGCGACCTCTCCTTCGTCGTTGGCATGCTGTGGTGTGTGTCCCGCCGCTTCCGAGATGTCATCGCCTCGACCGCTCCCTTCATACCCAGAGCCCGGGCCCAGTCCAACGGAGTACGCCCCGCCGAGTCGGCTACCATCACATCCGCCTCGTTCTTCAAGAGGAGCTCAATCATCGCCATCCGAGCACGGGCACGCCCGCCCCACGTGACTGCACGATGCAGTGGCGTCTCCCCGGCGAAGTCCTGCGCGTTCACGTCAGCTCCATGCTTCAACAGTGTTTCTGCGATACCCGCATCCCCTGTCTGCACAGCCATATGTAGAGGCGTGAACCATTGGTTGCCCACAGTTGTGCTCGCTCCCTGCTCGATAAGGTAGGTCACCAGCGCCGACCTCCGTTGGTCCGTGGCCGCCAGCAGGGCTGTCGCACCATCATCCGCTCGGCAGTTAGCATCCACGCCGGTGGACAGCATGAAGGCTATTCTCTCCTTCGCGCCCTCCCCGGCAGCCTCAGCAAGCAAGCGTCCCCACGCCTCCTGCGAGGCCTTGCTCGCGTCTGCGCCACTCTCCAAAAGAAGCTTGGCCAGGGCGTAGTAGTCCCGCTGGACCGCAACCACCAGTGCCGTGCATCCGGTTGGCGATCGCGCGTTGACGGGAACGCCGGATTCAAGCAGGTACCTGGCCATCGTCATCCGCCCAGCGCTTGCAGCCCAATGCAACAGCGTTCGCCCTCTCCCGTCCCTCGCGGACAGGACTCGACGGTCGGATTGCAGGACACGTGCCACCTCATCAATCCGACCAAGCCCAGCGGCGCAGAAGGAATCGACCTTGGCCCCTTTCTTGGTCAGGATGGCAGCGATTTGGCGGTTTCCGGCCCAAACTGCGTGGGACAAGGGCCCGTAGCCACTAGAGTCCCGTGCCTCAAGCGCTGCCCCGGCC
The DNA here is from genome assembly GCA_964642165.1 of uncultured Planctomycetaceae bacterium. GTDB lineage: Bacteria > Planctomycetota > Phycisphaerae > SM23-33 > SM23-33 > CAYRVX01. Next base: position 1,420 of record CAZXOC010000547.1, read on the forward strand.
CGAAGCAGTCGCTTCACGGCGGAAACGATGCCGTGCCTTGCTGCGATTGCCAGCGGCGTCAGCTCGGAAGCGTCCCGCGCATTTGCTTGTGCACCCCTTTCGAGCATAAGGCGCACGATTGCCGGCGTCCCACATCCGGCCGCCCAGTGCAACGGTGTTCGGCGCCTGCCATCTCTATGAGCAAGGAGTTTCTGCGCGTGTCCGCTGTCGAGAATCCTGCGTACTCCGTCAACGTCCCCCATGTCTACTGCCATACGTAACTCCTCAATGATCCCTGACTCAGCCGGGGGAGGCCCGGCCTTTGAGACGTCGGCCCTCTCCGGGGCACATCCGAGCGACATACACAGTATGCAGGCGCAGACGGAGCTCGAAGCGTACCTTATCTGGTCTGTCAAGCGTTTCACCTTCTGTCCTCTCTGTTCTTCGTGGGCAGCGGGCGATAGGGTATGAGCACAGACCTCCCCATGTGGTCTTCGGATTCGATGGCGTATCGTTCTCGCGCCCTCAAGCGTTCACGGCACGCGCTCGTCCACTCGGTGACTCGCTGTTTGTACAACTTCGGATCCTCTTCTCTGAACTTCTTGTCACGCCTTCTCCTCATAACTGTTCCCACGTAGTCATAGCTTTCCTCGGGAGGGAGTAGTATCTTCTCATCCTCGGCAAGGCGGTATTGCTCTACCTGCATTGCCTTGTTGCGTCTTCTGAGCTTCTCTTTCCATTGCTTCTTCCACTCCCCGCTCCTGTTCGCGAAGTCCGCCTCGCTCTGGGTGAAGTCGATGACGTACCCCCTTCTCTTGGAGGTAGCGTGATAGTCGCGCTTGCGGATTCTGACCTCGTAGACGCAACACGCAACTTTCTCAGGCCTTCCCCCTCCACCCCCCTTCGGGACGAGGCGCACGTCCTTCTTCTCCTCAAGCACCTTCAGGATGTAGCCTGACAGTCTCCTCTTGTCTGTCTTATGCTCGACGAAGTCCTGATGGACGCCTTTGGCCTGCCGGTCCCAATAGGGAGAGGAGTGGAGATAGAGGGTCCATTTGCGTGCGACAGTCCAACTGTGCGTCTCGCCCGGGCGCTTGCAGGGCCTCGGGTCCGGGGGAGCTTTCAGCGCCTTGCCTATCGGCTCAACCTGAAAAGGCTCGACCCACTCGTCAGTTGGGGTGTGTTTCTTGTCTATCCACTTCTTCTGGATTGCCGGCCACTTCCGCCAATAGACCGGGCTAACATCCGAGCCCAGAGGATCAGTATAGCGCAGCGGTGCACTCACAGCGTATTCATAAAGGCTCATCCCATCCACATACCCCTCGAAGTCCCTCTGCGGCCAGCGTCCCGTCCGGGGGTCGAGGTAGCGGTTGCGGTTGTAGACGAGGCCGAACTCCTTGTCGTGCATCAGGCCCTGGTGGCCGACGTCGCAGAGGCCGTAGGGCTTCGTGTCG
>CAZXOC010000548.1:0-2828 GCA_964642165.1 uncultured Planctomycetaceae bacterium
CCCGCGTCGTCGTCGGCGCCGCTCACCTCGGCGGACCCGCGTGGAAGTTGGCGATCGCCTTGCTCGTCCGCAGCGCCCGGGCGTGGAGGCGCACCGCGTGCAGCGCGCCCCGGCGTCGCAGCGCCGCACCCGCGCCCTGCGCTCCCCGGGAAACGCCGCGCCGGGCGGCCTCGCGAGGCCGTCCGCCGGGCATCTCAGTACCGTCCGACCGTGCGGGCCGTCTCGTACATCGCCACCACGTTCTCCGTCGGCGAGTTGTCCTGGAGCTGGTGCGTGGGGGCGAAGGCGTATCCCCCGCCGGGCATCATGACGTCGAGCGTCTCGCGGCACGCGCGGACGGTGTCCTCGACGCTGCCGTGGGCGACGGGCCCGGCCGTCGAGATGCAGCCGTGGAAGGCGAGCCGGCTGCCGAAACGCTCCTTCAGGTACGCCGGGGCCATGTCCTTCGCCTCCGGCTGGAGCGTGTCGACGGCTTTCAAGCCCATCTTGATATACTCCTCGTAGGTCCAACTGCTGGAGCCGCAGGTGTGCAGCATCACCGGCAGGTCGTAAGCGGCGGCCAGATCGAAAAACGGCTTGTGCCGCGGGAGAATGTGCTTCTGAAGCATCTCCATGCTGATCAACGGGCCGTGCTGGGTCCCCAGGTCCTCCCCCATCCACACAAAGTCGATAGCGCCCTTGGGGGCGGCTTCCAGTGTCCGGCGGGTGACCTCGAGCTGAATCGCCAGGAAGCGGTCGATCAGCAACAGTCCGGCCGGATCGTCCAGGGCCAGGTCGCAGAACACCTGTTCCATCCCGCGGTGGAACCCGGCGGTGTTGATAATGCAGCCCAGGCCTGGATTCCCGACATGGATAGCGTATGCCTTCTTCCTCTCGCAGGCCTCGGGCAGGTGGCTGAAGTCGTGATCGTCCGGCGACGGCATCGGCCAGTTGGCAATCGTTTCCTCGTCGGCCTCGCGCAGCGGGAAGTCGCAGTAGTCCCAGTACCCGCCGGTACCGTGCTCGACCCAACGCCGGTGGATGCCCCAGTTGTCGACCTTGACGCCACGCTCGGGGATGTCCTCGTGCAGCTTCGGCCCCACGTAGCGCGCGCCCACACTGCGGAAGTCCACCCCCAATGTCCGCAGCAGTCCCTCCCCGTCATTTGACTCGAGTCCGAAATGCGCTTTCAGCCGCCGGTCGATTCCCGCATTCGCCGAGTAGTTGATCGGCACGCGGTCCGGCTCCTCGCGGGCCAGCGCCGTCAGGACACGCTGCTTCGGGGTCATCGCGCCGCTCCCTGCATCCGCCCGCCGCCGGGCTTGCGCGCGGCGACGTCGTCCATCCAGCCCGATACGTCCTCCAGCACCTTACGGTACTGCGAGAAGAACAGGAAGTGGTCCTCGCCGGGGTAGACGATCTCGCGGACGTCCACGCCGCCGGCCTCCATCGCGGCGGCATGGGCGCGAACGCGGGCGAGGGGGATTCGCCGGTCGTCCCCGCCGGTGACGACCAGCACGCCCCGGCCGCGCCAGCGCTCGCGGAAGGCCTCGCCCCGGACGACCTCGCCGGCCAGGACGGGGGAGAGGAAGATCAACCCGGCGAACCGCTCGCCGTGAGTCGCGCCCAGCCGGCAGACGCCCACGCCGCCGTTGGACAGGCCCGCCAGGAACACGCGATCGGGGTCGATCGCCACGCTTCCGCCGGCGTGGTCGAGCGCCTTCAGGGCGGCGGCCGGGGCACCGTCGGCGCTCCAGTCGCCCAGGGCGAAGCTCGGCGCGATCACCGCCAGGTTCCGGCGCTCGGCGAGGCGCGACCAGACCCACGTGTAGGCCTTGAAGTTCCCGCCGCTTCCGTGGAGGAACAGGAGGGCCTCGCGCGGACCCTTCGCCCGGCGCCGCGGCACGTAGAGGTAGTAGTGCCCATCGCCGCGCGGGCGGCCGAGAAGCTCGTCGTACGCCCCGCCCAGCGCCGAGCCCAGCGCGCGGAAGTTGGGGTCGCGCTGCATCTGCTCGTAGATCGGCCGCGTGAAGCCCGCCACCCGCCGCGACTGGCGACGCGTGAGGACCGGGTCCAGCCAGGGCGCGACCGACAGGCCGAAGCTCACCTGCTCGATCTCCGGGATCACGTTGGCGGGATGGAACGTGTCGAATCGCCCGCCGCCGGCGAACCCGTGGCGGACGGGCGAACCGGGCGGGGGCCGGCCGGTGGGCGCGGCGCGGAGGATGAGGTATCCGGTCGCCAGCCAGACCAGCGTCAGCGCGACGGTGCTCCAGCCCCACAGCCGGCGGTGCGCCTTGCGGCCGAACCAGAGGAACAGGTCGGCGCCGACGGCCAGGGTGGTCACGCCCAGCAGCGCGAGCCCCCGGCCGACCAGCGTGCGGGCGCCGAAGACCAGCCAGATCGACACGGGCGCGATCGCCAGCAGCAGCGCGGCGTACAGGAGGCCCAGCAGGAGCTTGCCGATCTCTCGCAGGATGGCCGCGCCGTGGGGCATTCGCACCTCGTCCGGGCCGCCGGGCGGCGACACCAGAGAGGTTGAACCAGCCGGGCGGGCGGGAGTCTCTTGCCCGCGGGCCGACGGGGGCAGCCGACCCGCCCGTTCGCCTCTCAGAGCGCCGACAGCTCCTCCCACACGTCGATCATGCGATGGTAGTTCTCTCGCGTGCGGTTCGTGACGCGGCCGATGGGCCCGGCGCTGGTGCGCAGCACGAAGCGGCGGTTGTCGCCCTCGAAGGCGGCGCGGGTGGCGGCCTCGGCGGCGGCGGGGGCGTCGTTTTCCAGCACGCGGGCCTCGACGTTCCCGCCGAGGGTCATCCGCCCGGCGGCGAGGGCCTTCGCCTCGGCCA
>CAZXOC010000549.1:0-2820 GCA_964642165.1 uncultured Planctomycetaceae bacterium
CATTCTCCGCCGGCTCGACACGCGCGTCAAGCCGCGCGTCTACCAGAGGTGGCGCTTGGCGAAGGCGTGGCCGGAGCCGGACTCCAGGTAGGTTTCGAAGGCTCTCGCCCTGGGTTCGGCGGCGAACCAGACGGCCACGACGACGCGCCAGGGGCGGTACTTGCTGGTGTGGGGCGACTTGCCGGCGTTATGGTCGTCAAGGCGGCTGTGGAGGTCGCGGGTCAGGCCGACGTAACGGCGGCCGGGGGAGGAAAGGCTCTCAAGGAGGTAGACCCACATGGCAAACCCCTCGCGACGGAGAGACGACGTTGTCGACGTGCCCTCCTTCGCCGTCCCCGCTGCGCGGGGCCTGGCTACGGAGGGCGGCATCCTGCTTCGCCGAGCCCCCACAGGACTACGTCCTGCGAAGCCTTGGCGAAGCAGGATGCCGGAGGTGGGACTCGAACCCACACGACCTTGCGGCCACGGGATTTTGAATCCCGCGCGTCTGCCAATTCCGCCACTCCGGCGCGGGCGGCTGAACCACCGGCCGCCGTGATCAGTTTACCTCATCGCGCCGGGCACGCAAGGCCGGCCGTCCCCCGCCCGGGCACGGCGCTAGAGGTCGAGCGGGCTGACGTAGTCGCCCTTGGCGGCGCGGAGGGCCTCCAGACGCTTGCGTTGGGCGGCCAGCGTCGTGAAGACGACCTCGGGCGTGTCCTCGAGCTTGCGGTAGACGGCCTCGATCCGGTCGACCTTGGCGAGGCTCTCCGGCACGCGGATCGTGAACTGCTCGACGTAGTCGTCCCTGGGATAGGCCTTGCCCAGCCGCTCCCGGAAGAGCGGGACCAGGTCCTCGTACTTCGGCAGCAGGCCCGTCGGCGCCTCGATGGCCTCGACGTCGCCATGGACGCGGAGCTCCATCCACCGCAGCCAGACGGCCTTGTCGGTCTTGTCGTTGAGGTATTCCCCCTCGCGGTTGCGGAGGAAGTAGTTGGTCGCGAAGATGAGCGGCGGGGCGGCCAGGGCCTCGGCGAAGCCCAGATTGTTGCCGATGTACTTGCCGAGCGGGATGGCCAGGAAGTCGAGGTTGCTCATCAGGTTGAACGCCCGGACGCCCTCTTGCCCGAGCGTCGCGGCGGTGGTCTCGCTCTCCAGCGACGCCCCCATCGTGACGATCCCGTGTGCCCAGTCGAAGCTCTGCTTCACCGGCACCCACGTGTCGCCGTCCCGCCCGCCGTAGATGATCCCGCCGACCGGCACGCCCTGCGCCAGATCCCAATTGTCATCGAGGTTGTTCAAGTCCGTCAGCCGCACCGTGTACCGGGCGTTCTTGTGCGACGGGTGGACCTCCTGGCCGTTGGCGTCTGTCTTGCCCTTGTGCCACCGGCCGGCGTAGTTGACGCCCTCTTCGGGCAGCTCACGGGCGGGCCGGCCGCTTTCGTCCTGGGGGTACATGCCCAGCCAGTAGCCCTTCGCGTCGGCGATGAGGACGTTGGAGAAGATGACCTCGCCGGGGCTGTTGAGCACGTCCCAGATGACCCTGTCGTCGCGTTCGTTGACGTCGCGGATGATGCCGAAGATGCCGCTTTCGACGTTGACGGCGCGGGCCTCGCCGTCGATCGCGCGGAAGTAGGCCAGGTCGTCGCCCACGATGGTCTCGCCGGGGACCATGGCGGTCGAGGTCTTCCCGCAGGCGCTGGGGAAGGCGCCGGTGAGGTACGTCACGCGCCCGCCCGGGCCGTGCACGCCCATGACGAACATGTGCTCGGCCAGCCAGCCCTCGCGGTCGGCCTTGCGGATCGCCAGGCGCAGCGCCAGCTTCTTCAGCCCCACCGTGTTGCCGGCGTACTGCGTGTTGACGCTGTAGACCATCTCCTCGGCGATGTCGATGTAGACGCGCCGCCGGTCGATGTCGGCGGACGTGTTGTTCTCCAGCCGCCCGGCCGAGTGCAGGAACCGGAAGAACTCCGGCCGATCGCCCAGGCGCCGGAACTCCTCGTACCCGCTGCGATAGAGCAGGTCTTCGCTGTGGGCGACGTAGGCGGAGTCGGTGATCTGCGCGCACGGGATGCTGAAGACGGAGTTGGTCGGCCCGAGGCAGAAGAAGCGCACGTACATCTGCTTGCCGGCCATCGCGCCGCGGAGGAACTCGCGCACCTCGCCCAGGCCGTCCGTACGGGCGACCTGGTTGAGCGTCCGGTCCAGCTCCATGCCCTCCGGGACGAGGTAGCGCGTGTTGCCCTTGTCGCGGGCCTGGTCGTGGCGCGCCTCGTGGACGTAGCCGTCGAAGTGGACGGTGTGGCCCTCGGTGGCCAGCGAGTTCTCCTCGCCGATCTCCTTGGCGCGATCGCGGATGTAGGCGATGTCGGCGGGGTCGTCGCTGCACACCTTGACCGACTCGGGCCGGCACAGCTCCACCGCGTCGGCTACGAACGCGTGCAGCTTGTCGTTGTCCAGGGCGTCCAGCTTGGCGAAGCTGTCGACGTCGAGCTTGCTCTTCAGGACTCCGGCAACCGCTTCCTGCATGGTTCCACTCTCCGGGTTCTCGCTTGGGGGTCGGTGGCGTTCGGCCCAACGTCCCGGCACGGCCGTGGGCCTCGCTGCACGCCCAGGAACGCCGCTCCATCGACAGCCGATGCCGAGCTCGCCCGGAACGCTCCGGCGAGGGTCCAACCTGTCCCGCTGCCGGGATGGCAACAGAGCCTGGGCTTATACCGGGCGAGGTGGGAGGCTGTCAAGGCCGGCGGCCGCCGAGTCGCCGCCGGCGGCGGAGAGAAGGGGTCTGGTTCAATCCGAGCCTTCTCTGGGTAAGACCGCGCGGCGTGGTCGTGAAGCGGC
>CAZXOC010000550.1:0-2809 GCA_964642165.1 uncultured Planctomycetaceae bacterium
GGAACACCTGGATGTCGCCGGTCGACTTCCACTCCACACGCACCCGGCCGCCCCATGGCTTGAGGATGCCGTCGAGCATCCGCTTGACCTTCCGGCACTCGTTGCACGTCAGGGAGTGGAAGAAGACGATCCGGAGGACATGACCCGCCGGCGTTGTCTCCGGCTCCGGTGCCGGCGAATCCTGCGCGCGCGACGGTCCCGCCGCAAGCGCGACTACCAAACCAGTAGCCATGCCCCGCCGACACCGACCGGCCCACATGTCCCGTCCCTTCCGCGCCATCGCCCCTCGTTCCCGCATCTGTGTTGATACCGGAGTACCGCCCTCTGTGCCACGGTCGGTTCCGCCGCAAGAGCCGGACGCCGTTCGTGGGGACGCAGGCGTTCGCGGCCTCGCTAAGGCAACGGGCGCCGGCTCGTACGCAGATTCATGGCGTCCCGATTGATTGGGAACACCCAATGGACCTGTCCGCCGAGCCCCTGGAGCAAAGCGGACGTGTCCGCCGAAGCCTCGGCGAAGGCGGATGTTGGGCCAAGCCCGCAAAGACCGTCCGCTCCCGGCTTGACAGCGACCTGCTGATCGATGTCCCCCGGACCGGCCTCGACGCCCCGGACTCACATTCTCTCGCGGCTCCATACCCAGCCCGCACGTACCCCAGACCGCCCTGAGTCACATCGAAGCGCTGCCAACGCCTGCCCCACGCCCTCCCGGCCGGCCCGCCATAACTCGGGGCCGGCTCGGGTCGCTACTACGTTCCCGTATGGATCTCTCATCCACTACTCTCCGCCAGTTACTGGCGCTTCTCCCCGGAATCAGCGCCCTGTGGATAGGTCGCAAAGCGCAAAACCCCGGGGGCTCGGGGGGCTGGCCCCCCGAAGGCTACTCACACGAAACAGCGGGCAGCCCCAATTGATCCCACAGCCCACCTCTTCCGCTCCGCATCACGGTATGTCTCCCCGATGCACAATGCGCAAGCCACTACTCATCCGCATAGTAGTCGTCCTGCGTAGTGTCGAACATGCGCGGCCGATCAGGCAGCCATAGGAAGGCCGCATCTTTCAGCTGGATGTCCACGGCCACACGCCTGCTCACGGCGATTCCGTCGGTAACCTGGTACGCCAAACCGCCATCCATATCCCCGAAGACCATCGACCTTCCCAGCGTCGCTCGGCGCATCCTGTCCTCCCACGGCTCAAAGCCTCGCGCAGCCCGCGCGGCCGCACCGCTACCCAGCTTAGAGTACTGCGCAACGACGTACAGGCCTTCCGCCCTCACAATGGTTGCAGGTTTCCCAGCGATCCCTTCTATCCTCGGACTTCTTTCATAGGTATTCGGGATGCAGTGTGTGATCTCGTATGGAAGTGCCAGGCAAATCGTCCCGCGCGCGGCCCGGCCTGGCCGAATGAGACCCCAGGAATACCGTGGCTCCCAACCTTCCCACTCTGGCACGGGCCTATGGTCGCCTAACTGGAAGTACCCAAAAACAAACACCAGGTCCCCCGTTGGCACAACAAATGGAAGCGGCCCTCTGCCGTACTGATCGGTATCCGGCATTAGGACCCGTATCGTCTCAGGCTCGAGATTCCGGATCGTCCACTGTATTCGGATCTCGTCGCCGTACTCCCGCACGCCTAGATCGATGTGGACACCAGCTGCCACCCGCTGTCGGCTCGCGCAGGACGACAGCGCAAGCGCCGTCACCACCAGGCCAAGGCTGAAGCTTCGCGTCATCTGCCTCTCTCCTCCGTCCCCTTGCCAGTCCTACCTCAGGTGTCGCTTCGTCTTCGGCCGCCGAGTCCTTGGAGTGACCCATGCCTGATGAACATCGAAAGGGTTGTGACGACTGTATGCGGCTCTCTCGAAGGTGAACCCGAGGGCCTTGAGGATCTTGTTTTCCGTGTACTTAGCGTCCCAAGTGGTCTCCGTCACGCTTTTCAGCCGATACCGGACATTTCCTCGCTTCAAAGGCACCACGTTGGTGGCGATCGTGAGGCCGATCGTATACGCCTCTTCCTCAGTGATCTGCTTCGACCCCAGGGGGCCCGTACGAAGTTCCAGGTCACCCCCCTTGTCGTCGCGCCAGAGGTACTGCTCGTCCAGCGTTAGGGCAGACCACTTCTTTCCATGCTTCTGCTCTGTTTGGTAGTACGCATGGATCATTTCATGCGCGAGTCGTACGGCGCGCTCCCTGTCATTGACGGCAAAGGGGATCTGCTTTACTGTTTGCGTCTTCTTGTCCTTGATCCAACGGCGAGTGCTTTCGTCGTCAAACCTAATCGCCTTGAAACGGTGAGCATAGCCGGGCTGTCCCCATACCAGTATGTAGATGTTGGCTTCGCTCTTCGCAAGGCTATGAACAAGTTGCTGAGGTAGGGTCGTATTAGGGAGTAAGTCCGCCACGAGGCAGCACGGCGCCTTCTTCGCCTTCCCCTTTGGGTCCAACGCTATATGTACGTTCTCGTAGAGGAAGTCGTCGATGAGGGCGTTGAGCGCCCTGATAAGGGCGTATCGGCGCTGTTCGTTGGCCCAAAGGCTTTTATGGAAACAGACCTTCTGGCCGAGGCTGTCAGCTCCGACGACCGCTTGACTGCGCAAGTATTCGTACAAGCTCATCCCATCCACATACCCCGCCGAATCGCGTTGCACCCACCGCCCCGTTCTCGGGTCGAGGTAGCGGTTGCGGTTGTAGACCAGGCCGAACTGCTCGTCGTGCATCAGGCCCTGGTGGCCGACGTCGCAGAGGCCGTAGGGCGCCAGGCCGGCGTCCGTCTCGACGCGCTGGGAGTGGTACAGCGGGGCCGTGGTCAGCTC
>CAZXOC010000551.1:0-2779 GCA_964642165.1 uncultured Planctomycetaceae bacterium
CCCCAAACCCCCCGCCCCCCGGGCCCAGCCGCCCGCCCACGCGAAATCAAATTTCCTATCAGTAAGGACGCCTATGCGGTTCGATACCGTAACGTGCGCCTCTCCGGCGAGAGGATCCTGCCTGTGCTCGTTCAGAGCATCGGCGGGTCGCGACATCTGTCGAAGGAAGCCGCTGAGGCGATCGAGCCCACCATCACCGGCAACGTCGTCGACGAACAGGCCCCGCCGATCAAGCCGGGGGTGACCAAGCCCCCATTTGCCTGCGGGCCGCGCGCGCTGAAGTGACGCCCCCGTGCCGTTGTCTGCTGTCGTCCGGCCGAGCTGCGGCGCATCTTGCACGTGAAAGGGTTTGCGGCATCATGAACGTGAGCACTTGGCGGAGGACCGCCGGGCTGATTGTGGTCGCGGCTGGGCTGTGGCAGGAACCTGCCGTTGCGGTTCCCGACGCGGCGAGGGAAGACCCGCGCTACGCGCTGGGCTACGTGGTCGTCACGCACTATCCGGGCGTACGCGCCGACGGGACAGGGGACTCGACGGCCGGCATCCAGGCGGCGATCGTCGATGCCTATGCCAACCGCAAGGCGGTGCTCTTTCCGGCTGGCGAGTATACGGTCAGCGACACGCTGAAGTGCTACGAGTGGAACTTCTGGCACGCGGGCCATCCCAAGGGGCCGCGGGCCCGGAATCCGGACCGACGGAACCACGTGCTGATCGGCTCGGTCCTCGGGGCCAGGCGGCCGCTGATCCGGCTGCGGGCGGGTGCTGCCCGGTTCGGTGACCCGTCCCGACCGCGCCCGATCCTCGCCTACCGCGTGTTCAGTGCAGTCAACGTAAAGGGGAGCAAGCCGGTCGAGCCCGATGACCCGCTGCTCGGAACGCCACCGAACTTCCAGGACCAGCCCAACGTCCTGTTCCACTCGGAGCTGCGCGGCATCGACTTCGACTGCGGCGGCAACCGCGGCGCTGTCGGGGTCGCCTTCCGTGCGGCGCAGGACTCTTCGATCGAGAACGTGAAGGTCATCGCCACCGGCGCGGAGGCCGGTTTTCGGGGTATCCCGGGGCGGAACGGCGGGGCGCTCCACATCGAAGTCGAGGGGGGGCGCTACGGGCTGGACCTCGTCGACGGCGGACTGGCCGGCACGATCACGGTGGGCGCTCGCTTCACGAACCAGACCGAGGAGGCCATCCGCAACCGCGACTTCTGTCCCCTGACCGTGGTGGGTTTCCACATCGTCAAGGCGCGCGGTCCCGTGACGCGCCTGGCGGAGACCTATCGCAGCACGGCGGCCGGCACGCTGTGCCTGGTCGACGGGATCATTGAGCTGCGGGGCGGCGGCCTGGCCGTCGATAACCGGTCCGCCGGCAAGACGCTGTACCTCCGCAACGTCTACGTCCGCAACGCGGCGGAGCTGGTCCGTAGCGGCGCCCGCCCGCCGATCCGCGGTTCCGGCGGCTGGTCCCGCATCCGCGAGTACGCCTACACCGATCAGCGTCTGCCCGAGGGTCGGCCGCCCTACAGGGCCGGGGATCGGCAGTTCCGCATGTGGAGCCTGATCGACGGGAAGCTCAGCCGCGCTGCCGAGCCGCTCGTGTCGGTCCAGAAGGACGCGCCGCCGCCTCCTGCCGATCTGCTCGAACGGCACACCTGGAACGAGCGCCTGTCCTGCGAGAAGCCCGACGGCAGGACGTGCGTGGTGACGGCCCGCCGCTACGGCGCCATTGCCGACGACGGCCGGGACGACCGGGCCGCCATTCAGGCCGCCATCGACGCCGCCCAGCGCGCCGGGCACGGCCGGGTGTTCCTGCCGGGGGGGACGTACGACATCGCCGGCACGCTCGAGCTGCGGCGCACCACTCGCCTGTTCGGCGTTGGCCGGCTGATATCGACCATCCGCGGCCACGATAGCTGGCTGCCGGCCGAGGGCGAGCCGACGATGGTGCGGACCGTGAGCGACCCGAACGCCCACACGACGCTTGCCTTCCTGACGTTGGCGGCGCGAACCAAGGGCGGGGGCATCAACGAGGCCGGCGCCCATGTGGCGGACCGTTTCAACCACGTCCATTGGCGTGCCGGGCGCCACTCGGTCGTCGCGGCCGTCAGCCTGGCCAAGGACTGGGTGCGCGAGCTCTACGCGAATCCGCACGACTACGTGAAGGTCACCGACGCTGGCGGGGGTCGGTTCTACTTCCTGGCGCCTTCCTGGCGGTGGTTCGGGCGGCATCCGGACTCGCGGGCGCTGCGCGTGGTGGGGACCTCGGCGCCCCTGTCGATCTACGGCCTCAACCTCGAGTTCGTCGCGAGAAGTCCCCGGGCAATGCCCCGGAGCAACGTCGAAATGACCGACGCGGCGAACGTGCGCATCTACAGCGTAAAGCGGGAGATGCCGACTCCCACGTTAATCCTCCGCAACTGCCGCAACATCGCGCTGTTCGGGCACGGACGGCAATGCAGCGCACCGTTCCGCGGCTCGGGCGGGCACCTGCAGGTCTGCGGCAAGTCGGCCGGAGTCACCATCGCCCCCGTCGTGTTCGACAGCACCCATGGGGCAAGTGGGGAGCCAACCCTGCGCGAGGAGCTTGCCGGGCAACCGCGGCTGGAGGTGATCTACCCGGAGGGGCTGTCCGTCTACAAGCGCGGGCACCTCGACGACGCGGCCATGCGGCCCTGAACTCGCGGCCACGACGGTCCAGACTGGCGTCAGCCAGTGACCAACTCGGTGCCCTCGGGGCGCGCGGGTGACCAACTTGGTGCCGGAAGGCAGTCCACGAGAGAAAAGGG
>CAZXOC010000552.1:0-702 GCA_964642165.1 uncultured Planctomycetaceae bacterium
GGTCCCAGAAGCGCAGCTCGTCCAGCCCGCCGACAAACACCTGGCCGGGATGGAAGTCCCCGCCGACGCGGTCCTGATCCTGCCCCAGCACCAGGGCTTCCACCGAAAGCGCCAGGGTGTTCAGCCAGACCTTGTTGGGCTGGTACTCATGGTTGGCGATGAAGGCGTCCAGGTCGCTGTCGCCGTCCAGGTCGCCCAGGGCGACGGCCTCGCTGTACAGGCTGGCGGAGCCCTGCCCGCCGTCGCGGAAGCTGCCGGCCCCGTCGTTCAGCCAGATCCTGTCGGGCTGACCCCTGTTGGCCACGAAGGCGTCCCACTCGCCGTCGCCGTCCACGTCGCCCAGGGCCACCCCCCGACTATCCGAGTTGACCAGCTCCTGCCCGCTCTCGCTGAAGTTGCCGTTCCCGTCATTCAGCCAGATTACGTCGGGCCCCGACGCATTCGCCACGAAGGCGTCCAGGTATGTGTTGCCGTTGAGGTCGCCGAGGGCCACGTCGGCGCTGAACACGTCGCCGAGGCCCTGCCCGCTGTCGCTGAAAACGCCCGACCCATCGTTCAGCCAGACCTCATTGGCCTGCTCATTCGCCACGAAGGCGTCCAGGTCGCCGTCGCCGTCCAGGTCGCCCAGGGCCACGGCACGGCTCGCTGAACTGCCCAGTTCATGCTCGCTCTTCTCGAAGCCGAAGGCACCGTTCTCAATCA
>CAZXOC010000552.1:712-2745 GCA_964642165.1 uncultured Planctomycetaceae bacterium
GGGCAGGCCTACGCCATTGGCCAGGAAGGCGTCCAGGTCGCCGTCGCCGTCCACGTCGCCCAGGGCCACGCCAAGGCTGGATGCATTGCCAAGGGACTTCGCACCCTTAGTGAAGACGCCCGCCCCGTTGTTGAGCCAGACGGTGTTGGGGTCGCCGCCATTGGCCACGACGGCGTCGAGATCCCCGTCGCCGTCCACGTCGCCCAGGGCAACGTCGCGGCTCGCGTAGTTGCCGAGGGCCTGCCCGCTGTCGGTGAAGGTCCCTGCACCGTCGTTCCGCCAGACCCTGTTGACCGCCAGGGACGGTATCGCCTCGTGGTTCGCCACGAAGGCATCCAGGTCCCCGTCGCCGTCCAGGTCGCCCAGGGCCACGCCCAGGCTCTTCGATCCGCCCAGGCTCTGCCCGCTGTCGCCGAAGAGGGCCTCGCCGCGAATTGGCTGCGTTGCCACAAACTCCCCGTCAAGGTAGACCGAGATCGTGCCCGCATCGGCGTCCCGCACGAAGGCGAAGTGGTGCCACTCGTTCAGGATGCTGCGGCCAAGATCGAAGACCGGGTACCCGGGTCCGTCATAGACCTGCACCTGCGTGGCGGACACGAAGCCGATGAGGAACTGGTTGGTGAAGGTCTTGTTCGCGGCGGAGACGAGGAACGTGCCCACACTCTCGTTGATTTCATCGGGGCGACACCAGAACTCCACGGTCAGGTCCTGCCTGCCGTGGAGGACCGCGTTCGGCAGGACCACGACGTCGTCGTCGAAGTCCAGCCAGCGGTTGGCGGCGAGGTCCTGCGGCGTGATGGGTGCCAGCACCGGCGCGTGCCCATTGGGCGTGTAGCTCAACTGCGGGATCATCGCGGCCAGCGCGGGCAGGTGCTCGTCTCGTGACAGGTCGTCGAGCGGGTTGCCGGTCAGGTCGAGCGTCTGGAGGCCCAGCGGCGCCCCGTCGATGCGGACCAGCCGGACGGCGTCGGCGGTCACCGGCCCGCGGCCGCGGCCCGTGAGAACGCGCGTGGGCTTGGCCGTCTCCTCGCCGCCACCCAGGACGCCGTCGTTGCCGTTGCCGCTACGATCCTCGACGACGTCGCCGGAGCCCTCGCCGAGCAGCCAGTAGCCCGCCAAGCCGGCTTCGCTCCCCGACAGCCGTCGGTTCATGTCCGCCCGGATGTCGTCCTGTTCCCGGGCGGTGTTCCAGATTCGCACCTCCTCGATCGCGCCCTGGAAAGGCGAAAGGCCGGCGAAGGTCTCGAGCGTCTGGCCGATGAGCAGCGGCTGGGCGAAGGAGACGGCGTCGGTCGTCCTCACGGTACCCGAGGCGGCCTCCTCGCCATTGAGATACACATGGGTTTTGCCGGAGACGCGATCGATGACGCCGGCGAAGTGGTACCACCGTCCTGCTTCGATCGAGCCGGGCGGAGTGCTCAGCGATTGCTGGCCCGTCTCGTCGGAGGAGGTGAGATGAAGGTACCCGCTGCTGTTCACCCACAGCGTGTAGGTGCGTTCGGCCAGGCTGTTCCCCCCGGCCTTCGTGATCAGGGGCATCCACTCCTCGGCGAATTCATCCACCTGGAACCACAGCTCCATCGTGAGCTGCTGGCGGATGTCCAGGCTCTCGCTGTGAGCGACCTCGACGTAGTCGTCGCCGTCGAACGAGAGTCCCTGGTTGCTCCCACTGACTCGGACCGCCACCTCGCCCGAGTCGGTCTCGACCGTCCCCAGGCGCTGCCACGGCCGGCCGGCGAAGTCCTCGCCCTCGCCTAGGGCGCCTGGCGCGAAGCGCTGGTTCACCGTGTAGATGGCCGACGCACCGCCGTCCGGCCAGACCATCACGGAAGCGTCGCCCGCGCCGGCGCCGCCTTCCGGCCAGGTGACGTACACGTCGTACTGACCCGCCGGCAGATCGGTGAAGGCGTACCGAGCCGAAGCGACGCCGCCGGTGTCGGGATGGAAGCGGTAGTCGGCCTCGAACGCGCCGTCGGTCGGGCTGAGGTTGCCCTGCCAGCCGCCGCCCGCCTCGGCGTATCCGGCGTCGCCGT
>CAZXOC010000553.1:0-2732 GCA_964642165.1 uncultured Planctomycetaceae bacterium
GGCACGCTGGCGCTGGCCGGGGGGAGGGTGACGTGTGGATCCTTCGAGAACACCGAGGGCGGTTCGTTCCACTGGCCATCCGGAACGCTGAGGTTCCCGCAGGGCCTGTCGATCGACTCCGCCAGGCCGTTCGGTGCGGCCGGGGGCGATGCCATCACGACGGGCAGGTCGTTGGAGGTGCCCGGGACCTTGACGATCCGCGGCTCCGGATCGCTGGAGCTGCGCGAGGGGACGGCCGCCGTCGGCAGCCTCTCGACCCCACCGGATATCGGAGAGTTCCGGGTCGGCGCCGGCGGCGCGCTGGTGCTGGCCGACGGCGCGACGGCGGTGCTCGACGGCAACCTGTCCGTCGGGGCCAGCGGCCCGGTGGCGGGCCTGAGCTACGGCGTGCTGGTCGGGGACTTCAACGAGGCCGACGAGAACCCCTGCGACGGCGGCATCCAGCTCGGCCCGATGGCCTCGGAGGTCCGCGACCTGCCATGGCACAGGACCTGCGTCTACACGGGCGAGTTCTACGACGAAGACGGGCACGTGTCCTTCTACGAGAACTTCGACAATTCAGTCAGCCTCCTTATCGATGGCACCGAGAGGCTCAGGGACCGGGGATGGGAAACGCCGCACTCGACGGGCGATCTGGATCTGGAGCCCGACACGTGGCACACGTTCGAGCTGCGCCTGGGGCAAGCGCGGGGCGGGTCCGGCCCGCCGGAAGGAATGACCCTCGGCTTCGGCTTCGACAACGTCGGGGCGATCTCGGACACCCCGGATGAGGCCGACTACGTGCATCCCGTGGACCCGGGCGACCCGGCGGGGCCAACGCTTTTCCGTGCCGCCTGCGTGGCCGGCAGTGTCACGGTCGGCAGCGGCGCCTCCCTGGAGGTCGGGCGGACGCTAGAACTGACTCCCGGCGGCACGCTGAGCGTTCGTGGCGGGCGGGTGACGTGCGGGTCGTTCGACAACTCCGAGGGGGGGGAGCTGGACTTTCGCACCGGCCAGATCGCCGTCCGGGGCGGGACGTTTCAGCCCGGCGGGGGAGGGTTTCGGCTCGAGGGCGCGGGCCCCTGGCGCCTTACGCTCACCGAGGGCGCCACGAGCGACCTCGGCGGCGAGCTGGTCGTCGGCGCCAACCCGTGGGGCGGGGCCATCCCCGGGCTGCGGTACGGCGTGCTGGAGGGCGCGTTCAACGAGGCCGATGAGAACCCCTGCGATGGCGGCATCGAGCTCGGGCCGATGGCCTCGGAGGTCCGCAACCTGCCGGCCTATACCACCCACGTCTACGCGGGCGAGTTCTACGACGACGACGGCCACGTGTCCTTCTACGAGAACTTCGACGACTCGGTGAAGCTCGTGATCGACGGGCGGGTGGTCATGCGCCACGAGTACGGGCCGGCCAGCCCCGATGAGTGGCAGACACCGCATTCGACGGGGAACCTCCAGCTTGAGCCGAACTCCTGGCACAGCTTCGAGCTGCGCCTGGGACAGGCGGGAGGCGGCTCCGGGCCCCCCGCCGACATGACGCTGGGTTTCGGCTTCGACGACGTCGGGGCCATCTCGGGCGGTACGGACGAAGGGGACTACGTGCATCCCGTGGACCCGAACGATCCGACCGGGCCGACGCTCTTCCGCGCCAGCCCGCCCAAGGCGACGCTGGAGATCCTCGGCGGCTCGACACTCTCCAGCACGAGCGGCTCGATCGCCTCGACGCCGTGGTCCGAGGGACACGTGACGGTACGCGGCAACGGCTCGACGTGGACCAGCAGCGGCAACCTCGACGTCGGCCAAAGGGGCGAAGGCACGCTGGACATCACCGGCGGCGGGAGCGTGTTGAACTCAGGTGGCAATATCGGCCACTTCCTTGGCGCACGCGGCGAGGTAACGGTGGACGGCACCGGGTCGACGTGGTCCAACAGCGGCGCCCTGTACGTCGGCGACCTTGGCCAGGGCACGCTACGCATCACCGGTGGCGGGAGTGTGGCCAATGTCGTGAGCTACCTCGGCTCGCAGAGCGACGCCAACGGCACGGTGACGGTGGACGGCGCCGGCCCCGACGGGACAAGCTCAACGTGGACCAGCAGCGGCGACGTCTCCGTCGGTTACAGGGGGACGGGAAGTCTGACCGTCAGTGGCGGCGGGATGGTCACCAGCGAGAGAGGCCGGGTTGGGTCGAACGCAGGCTCATCCGGTACTGCGACGGTCAGCGGCTCCGGTTCGATCTGGACCGCCAACTCCAACTTCTACGTCGGCGTCGACGGCACCGGGACATTGGTGATCGCCTCCGGCGGGAAGGTCTTTAGCTCCTATGCGATCCTCGGCCGGAATGCCGGCTCTCTGGGCACCGCAAGGGTGACCGGAAGCGGCTCGAAGTGGACCGAACACGAGCTGATGCGAGTGGGGTACAGCGGGACGGGGGTCCTGAATATCCTCGGCGGCGGCGAGGTCGAGGACCGGACCGGCTTCGTGGCTTTCAACGCCGGCTCCAACGGCACGGTGGAGGCGGCCGGTGCCTCTGCGGGTGGGTCGCCTGCGACGTGGAGGAACGCCGCGGGCCTGTATATCGGCGGATCGGACACGGGCGCGGGAGGCACCGGCAGCGTGACGGTCGGCGGCGGCGGCGCGCTGGAGGTCGGCGAGACGCTGAAGCTCTGGCCGGGTGGGACGCTGGCTCTCGACGGCGGCGAGGTGACGTGCGGGTCGTTCGACAACTCCGCCGGCGGGACGCTTGACCTCATCGG
>CAZXOC010000554.1:0-2705 GCA_964642165.1 uncultured Planctomycetaceae bacterium
CCGCCCACCGTGCCGCCGTCATTGACCGTCACGGCGCTCTCGTCGATCGAGCCGTCGACCACCAACGTGCCGCCCTCGACCCTGGTCGCGCCGGTATACAGGTTCGCCCCGGAGAGCGTCCACGTGCCCGAGCCCTGCTTGCGGACCCCGACGCTTTTGTCCCCGCCGATAGCGCCGGCGAACTCGCCTTCGCCGTCGGTGGAGCCTCTGAGGAAAATGTTGTTCCCGTTCCTACCGTAGTCCATGTCGCTGGTGAACTTCAGCAGTCCCCTGCCCGACTGGTCGATGATTATGTCCCTGGAATTGCCGGTCGTGCGGAGGACGCGGTCGGTTGTCTCTCCGGAGCCGACGTACGTGAGCCCGGCGGTCGTGTAGGAACCCCCAAGTGTGATCGTGCCGTCCTCGACGGTGGTGGGCGCGCCGAGGCTGCTCGCGGCAGTTCCGTCGACGACGCTGTTGATCGAGGAAACGACGACCGTGCCCTTGATAATCTCTGTGGAGCCGCTGTACGTGTTGTCGCCGCCCAACGTCAAAGTGTTCTCGTTGTGCTTCCTCAAGCCGAGCTTGTTGGCGCCGCCGTTCGTGTCGGCGATGACGCCCTCGTACGTGAAGTTGCCTCTCGTGAAGAAGCCAATGTTCGATCCGTCGGTGAATCCGGCGTCGTCCGTGCCCAACGCCTTCAAGATGTCGATGTCGGCCGCGGTGAAATTCCCGGCCTGCCCGACGTTGAAGTAGGCGGTTCCGCCCGCCTCCACAACGAGGTTGTCTTCGGTCCAACTGCCCGTATTGGGAAGCGACACGCGATTGACAAATCCAAAGGTGGCGCCCGGGCCGACCGTGGCGGGGCCGGCAAAGGTGTTGGTTCCGAAAAGTTCGGCCCCGATGTTCTGCGTTATTCGCCCGCCGAAATTCACCACGCCGCCCGGGCCGCTGATATCGCCTGTGTAGTCGATGTTGCCATTGTTGTTGGCGTGCATGATGGTCGCGGTGCCGGTGACAACGATGTCGCCGCTGACGACCGAGCCGTGGGAGTTGCCTGTATATATCCTCCCGTCGGTTATGTCGAAGTTGTTCGACAAATTACTCCTGCCGAGTTGCAGATTGGCTCCAGGCTCAATGGTGACAAGGCCTGTTCCCAGCGGGGTGTTGCTGCCCCCGGCCAGTGCTCCGGGAGCATAGATTTTGCCCGAGGCGATGACCGTGCCGCCGGTGTAGGTGTTCTCGCCCCTGAGATCCAAATTGCCGCCGCCGACCTTGGTCAACGCGACGGTGCCGGTGTCCCCGTCCTCGATCGCACCGCCGAAGTTGCCGCTGCTGACTGTCAGAACGGCGGCCGTTGCATCGCGGTTGGTCACCGTGCCGCCACCATTGAACGCGTTGACCGTCGGGCCGTTGCCGTTCAGGTCAAGTGTGCCGTTGACGCTCACGTTGCTGTTGGCCAGAAGTGCGCCGGCCGAGCCGAGCTTCAGGGTTCCGGCGGTAATGCTCGTCAAACCGGTGTAGGTGTTGGTGCCGGACAGGGTCGCCGTGCCGTCGCCGGACTTGGTCAGGCCGATTGAGTCGTTGGCCAGCAGGTTGGCCGAGATGACGGCCTCGCCGCTGGCGTTGCTGATGTCATAGGACGTGCCGGTGAGGCTGCCATTGCTGATGGTATCGCCGCTGGAGGCCGCCTCGGTGACGCTCAGTGCGCCGACGGTCTGGCTGGAGCCACCCAGATCGAGCGAGCCGCCGCCCATCGTCAGGTTCGTGCCGGCCGCGCCCAGCGTGGTGGTGGTGCTGGTGTTGTCGATGACCACGGCGCCGCCGGCAATGATCGTGCCCCCGGTGTAGGTGTTGTTGGCGCCGGAGAGGGTCAACGTGCCCGCGCCGGCCTTGGTCAGGCTGTAGTCGCCTGAAATGTCGCCGCCGACGGCGACATCGCCCGAGGCGGTGTCGATCGTCCCGTTGCTTCCCAACGCGATCGCCATGTTGACGGTCTGGGTGGCCGTCGAGTCGTTCGCCATGACGACCTTGTCGGGGCCGTCCCCGGTCAGGATAAGGGTATTGCCGTCAAGCGTGAAGGCCGGGGCTCCGCTATAGAACTGGAGGCTGGCGAACGACATGTCGTTGTCGAGATCATTATTGAGCGTGGCGCCGCCGTCGCCGGCCGTCGCGAAGACCACTATGTCGCCGGTTCCAGGGGCTATCCCGTTCCAGTTGTTCGCATCGGACCAATTCGTGCTTACGGGGTCGGTGCTTTCGCCATTCCAATAGCCGGCCTCGCCGATGGCCACGGTGACAAAGCCCGCGTCGGTGCCGAAGGTGTACTTCTTGCCGACGACTTTGTTCGCAACGTACAAGTTGGCGATGTCGCCGGCGATGGTGCCGGCGTAGCCGATGAGGTCGTAGGTTCCCAGGTCGGAGAACGCGCCGGGGCCTGTGCTGTTGCTGTCCAGGAGGGTTATGCCGCCGCCGTCGATCGTCAGGCCGTCCGTGCCGGTGACGGTGACCTGATCGAGGGTGCTGTCGTCGGTGATGTTGAACGTAAGGAAGCTGCCGCTATCGAGCGTCAGGCCGCTCGCGCTGACCATGCTGATGGTGCTGTCCGTGCCTGGGCTGACCGTGCCGCCGCTGGGGATGGTCACCGTGCCGACGACGCTGCCGGTGCCGGCCAGGCCGCTGAAGCTAACCGTGGTGGCCCCGCTGAGGGTCAGTTGGCTGCCGCC
>CAZXOC010000555.1:0-2689 GCA_964642165.1 uncultured Planctomycetaceae bacterium
GGGCCCCCGCGGGGTCTCGCAACCGGTCCGCAGGGGGCCGAAATCTCCGTTCTCCCGCGCCAAATTCCGACGGCCCGGCGTCAATGATGTGCAGTTCTGTGTAGGATTTCACGCCTATTAACATCTCAGCGTATACAATGTAAACATATTATCGGCTTGGTTTTAAATTTAGATTAACTCTTGATAGTATCGAGAGGCCTGTACAAAACTCTCCGGCCCGAGGAATCTACGTTTCCTGGAACGGAATAGGCCGTCGGAAGGGCCCGGGGCTTCGGCTCCGCGGAAGAAGGCGGCGAAGGGCGAGCCCGCCGCGAAGAAGGCCGGGACCTCTGGGCGGTAGAGAGCCTCGGGGCGGAGAGCCTGGCAACTCACATCCTCGACGCCCTGGCCCTCCGCGGCGTGGAGAGCGACGCCGAGGCGCCCGCGGGACGACGAGCCCTGGCTGTTCTAGCTTGGCCCGCGTCCCGGCGACGTTGCTCCTGGGGGTCACTTGTGTGAACAGTACCACTGGTAGGCGCGGCTCCACGGTTTGCCGGACTGCTGCCCGGCACGCCTGTTGATCAAGCCCGCCGGCATCGCTCGCGATTGGCCGGCCAGACCGACGAGCCCCGCGATCCGCGCCAAGAAAGACTCGCCTCGACGGCTCTTGAGGGGTCGTTTGCCCCGGACCGCATCGCGTGTCTCCTGACAAGGGCCAATCCTGAGCAGAGGGCGTCCCTGAATGGAAGGCGAATCAACCGGGCAAGGGGGCGTTGATTGGCCCGCCGGGTCTGCTGGTACCTCCAGGACCGGGGCCAGACGACTGGGCTTGTGCCGGAGGCGCGAAAGAGCCTGCCGATCTCCGGGAGTCCTGATGCAATCATCGCGAGGACCCACGACGCCGGCGGGCCCGAATCCACCCGGGAACTCCCGCCCGGATGCCGCATCTAACCGAACAGGAACGTGGGTGACGGACGATGTGATGCACGCCTCGACAGGACCGGCGCCGAAGGAGACCTGATCATGGCACGGATGATTGTTCTCCCCCTGGCGGTCATTGTGGCGCTGCTAGCCGTTCCAGACGCCCTGAACGCCAAAGACTACTACGTAAACGACGAGAGCGTGACCGATGACGTGTACTGCACGGCGCCAGGCAGGCAGGAAAACAAGGGAACAGGCCCGGACTCGCCGAAGCACACGGTCCGGGCGCTACTGGCTTGCACCACGCTTGGCCCGAGCGACCGCGTGCTGGTGGACACGGGCAGGTACGTGCTGGAGTCGCGGATTCACGTTCGTCTGAGCGGCGAGAAGACGCGGCCGATTGAGTTCGTCGGCTCGCCGAAGGGCACCGTGTTGGTGAGGAACAGCACGGCGCCGCCCAAGCTGCACAACTGCCACTTCTGCGTGGAGGCCTCGCGGCACATCGTCGTTCGCGGCTTCATCACCGAGGGGGGCCATGCGTCCATCCTCGTGTGCCGTGGGTCCCGGAATGTCGTCGTTCGTGACAACGTGGTGCAGAAGGGCGATCGGGCAGACTACGGTATCGCCCTGATGGGCAACGTGAGCGGATGCGTGGTGGCGAACAACATCGTCACCGACCGCGCCACAGGCATCCAGGTCACTTCGACCGATCCCTTTGCCGGCCGGTTCGCCGGGCGTTGCGAGGGCAACATCATCTGGCACAACGTCGTGTTCTCGTGCAGCGACGGCATCGGCCTCGAGAGCAGCCCCGGGACCCGAATCGAGGGCAACGCCGTCCATCAGTGTCCTCGTGCGGCCGTGAAGTTCGGCAAGGGCGACAAGCCCTCTGACCAATGTGAAATCCGGAACAACGTCTTGCAGGCCGCGGGAACTCAGGCTTGCGCGGTCAGGATCGCCGCGGGGGCCCAGAAGGGCCTGGCGAGCGATCGGAACTTCTTCCTCCTCGATGGCGGCGCCGTGGTCGGCCGCTGGGAAGGCCGGCCCTGCCCCACGTTGGCGAGCTGGCAGAAGCTCTCGGGGCTGGACGTGCATTCCGCGTGTATCGGCGCGCCGCGACTCCGCCGGCGGAAAACGCCAGGACCTCCCGGGGGCGGGTTCCCCGACGTCCCGGTGCCGACTCCGCGGGTCGGCGAGCCCGCCGGCGCCGGATCGGATCCGCCCGAAGCGACCACTCCCGCCGGAGCGGGTGACCTCGAGCGAAATCACGGGGCCCGCAAGACCGAAGACACGGTCGCGCGAATTGAGGCAGGATTAATTGAGGCAGCCTTTCGGCGATTCTGGACGGCGAGCGTGGCCCGTCGTCTCGCCATGCTGGAGCGGCATCTGGACATCGCCCGGCTCTTCCGCGCCTACACCTGGCAGGATCTGCCCACGCGGTACCTCCGCAGCTACGCGGCTCCGGAGAAGATCGAGCGGGCGGACGAAACCGCGCGCCGGCGTACCGGCGGCGTACCGTGGGGCCCAGCGGTACCCCCGCGATGCCTCTAGGGGACCCCTTCCGGGGGGAGGTACGATGAGGCGTTGTCCGTCTCGATGCGCTTCCTAGCCTGATAGACCTAGTGCTCCGTCAACATCGAACTTCTGGGTCCACCTTCTTGATGTTGGTGGCACAACTCTCTGAGTTGTGTGGACTTGCATCCCGAAGAACACAACTCGGAGAGTTGTGCCACCCAAAGAATCGACCTTGACGGAACACTAGGCCCGTCTCGCCGCTCCTCGCCGCCTGCAC
>CAZXOC010000556.1:0-2686 GCA_964642165.1 uncultured Planctomycetaceae bacterium
CTGCGCAGCAGCCACGGCGCCACGCCGATCGAGACGTGGACCGCCTACGAAGGCTTCGCCGCGCACCCGAAGCTGCGGGACATTGCGCTGAAGATCCGCCAGAGCGACCCGAGAACGCCGGAATGCAAGGCGGCGCACGAGAAGTTCTACGACGACCTGCGCAACTGGCGGAAAGACAGCGAAGAACTGATCAAACGCGGCGGTTCCGCCCTGCCCCGGCCGAAGCTGCCGGGCATCGCCGACGAATGGAAGGGCCCGTCGCGGATGTATAACAAGAAGATCGCGCCTCTGGTCCCCTACGCGATCCGCGGCGCGATCTGGTGCCAGGGGACCAGCAACGGCAACGACGGCAAGATCTACGCCGACAAACTCGAAGCGTTGATCAACGGCTGGCGGAAGAACTGGGGCCGCCCCGACCTTCCCTTCTACTTCACCCAGCAGCAGCACTACGGCGAACCGGATCCCGACCACGTCGGCTTCGCCGATCTTCGCGAGGCCCAGACCCTCTTCTTCATGCGAGCGAAGAACGTCGGCATGGTCCCGCAACACGACCTGAACAGCGCCCGTCCCACGGGCATTCACTATTTCAACAAGCTCGACC
Source organism: uncultured Planctomycetaceae bacterium (assembly GCA_964642165.1). Lineage (GTDB taxonomy): Bacteria > Planctomycetota > Phycisphaerae > SM23-33 > SM23-33 > CAYRVX01. The sequence goes on from CAZXOC010000556.1 coordinate 602, forward strand.
CGGGCAAGCGGCTCGCCCGCTGGGCGCTGGCCCATCAATACGGCAAGGACATTCCCTACACCGGCCCGATCTTCAAGTCGTATACGGTCGACGGCGACAAGGTTCGCGTGCAGTTCGAGCAGCGCGGCCCCGGCGGCGGGCTGATGGTCGCCAGCAAGGGCATGCAGGCCGACTACCAGAAGGACCCGTCGGCCTACGTCGAGCCGGCTCGCGAGACCCCGGGCGAGAAGCTGAAGCACTTCCGGCTCGCCGGCAAGGACAAGGTCTGGCATCCGGCCGAAGCGGTCATCGATGGCGACGAGGTCGTCGTGACCAGCAAGGCCGTCCCCCAGCCCCGGGGCGTGCAGTACGCCTACTGCGCGACGGCGATGGGCGCCAACCTCTACAACCGGGCCGGGCTGCCGGCGATCCCGTTCGCGTATTTCGACGGCAAGCAGATGTTCAACGAGGACGACCCCAAGATCGTCGCAGCCGCCAAGGCCGAGGCGCAGAGACGGTGGGGCAAGAAGTCTTACCTGCTGCCGGCGACCCTGTTCCGGAATCACGCCGTCATCCAGCGCGGCCTGCCGGTGCCCGTCTGGGGACACGGGGTACCCGGTACCGAGATGACCGTGACCTTCGGCGATCGGAAGAAGAAGGCCAAGGTCGATGAGTTCGAACGCTGGCGAGTCATCCTCGACCCCATGCCCGCCTCCGTCAAAGGGCGCGAGCTGGTCATTCGATGCAGCAACCGGGAGGCACGCACGATAAAGGATGTCCTCGTCGGTGATGTCTGGATCATGACCGGCTCACGCCAACTGTCGAGTGAACTGATCCGCGCAAAGAAAGGCGAAGAGGTCTCGCGTAAGGCCCTGCCCCTGGTCCGCGAGTTCCGCATCAAGACCAAGGCCCGGCGCTTCCGGACGCCGCGCAAGTTGAGGATGGAGATCGGCGGGGGCAAGTATGTGGCTTCCTGGCAGCCCGCGGATTTTGATGGAGTCGGGGATCCGCCATCCGTGGTCGCCTACCATTTCGCTTCCCGGGTCCAGCAGCCCGGCGTGCCCGTCGGCATCGTCACACTGGGTGCGGAGAACCCGCCGCTCACCTGGGTTTCCTATGAGGGCGTGCAGAAGGCCGCCGGCTTCGAGAAGGAGCGCGACGATCTCAATCTCGCCTACCCGAACACCGACGTCTGCAAGAAAGCCGTCGCTGCGTACATCGAGACCGTCAAGCGGTATAACCGGAAGATCGCGGCCCTGCTGGAGGCGGGGGAGGAGATCCCGACGGAGCTGGCGGACCGGGCGCCCGCCTTCCCCGAGCCCTATTACAACCAGTGGGCCAGCCGCACCGAGACTGCGACGCACACCTACAACTTCTGCATCAGTCCGCTGACACCGTTTGCGGTCCGCGGCGTGACGTGGGTCCCGGGTAGAGACAACATCAGCGAGGACGTCTCGGAGTATTCACCGTCCCTCGAGGTCTACGCCGCCAGCCTTGCCGGGACCTACGGCCAGGAGAAGGTCCTCTTCCTATACGCACAGCCGGCCGCTTCCCTGGTGAAAGGAATCACCACGCCGCAAATCGAGCGTGCCCTCAGCACCGAATTCAGCGAATGGCCGAGAAGCCTCCAGGCGATCGCCGCGCAGCTCGGCGCGCTCGCAGCGGAGAAACTCAAATAGCAGATCGAACGACTCAGGCTTCCGGGAGCGGCGTCGCCGCCGGACAGAACAGAAGGATAGGCGATACTGCGATGAAGTGCGAGAAAGTGTTGGCGGTGGTGTGCCTGTTGGCAACGATGTCTATCGGAATCTCTCACCCGGGATTATCCACCGACCCGATGCCGACAGCGTAGATCGGCGGGATGAGGGCGTCAAGAGGTCGCGGACGGGATGGACGGGGGTGATGGAACGGCAACGAAGCGAACGGCCCCCTTACCCCCATCGGGCCGGAGGGCGTCCACGAGGCCGAATTGTCCGGCAAGTCACTCCCGCAGCACGAGGGACAGGTGGGCATGAGGTGGTGGCGGAACCCAACGACGCGAACGAGGCCTGCGGAGGCGGCCGCAGGCGTCGGCGTGGCTGTGTGGTTTCTGCGGCATGGCGATCT
>CAZXOC010000557.1:0-2676 GCA_964642165.1 uncultured Planctomycetaceae bacterium
CGCACGCCCGCCACAGGGCCGCCACCTCGTCGTAGTCGCCGATCGTCATCTCGCGAATGGTGGCGGCCACGCCGTGTTCTCCGTTCGTCACCGGGCCCGGGCGACCGCTCACGTGAACGAAGGAGCAGACCGCTGATCCAGCCAAGTGAAGAGCCTTACCGGTCCGTCATGTCCCGCTAGGCCTCAGAACCTCTGGAGGTCGAAGAGCCTGACGAACCAAGCGACGAAGGAGGTGGCGATAGGGGAGTCGGTCCGCAGGCATTTTGCCTTCAGCGCTTCACCAAACGGACGGCCGGGTGGGTCCTGCCAGGCTAGCCAGGAGTGAATCCGAGCCTTGTCCTCGTGGACGACCTTGTACGTCGCGCCGCGTTGGCGGGCTTCCCCGCACGCCTCTATGGCAAACTGCCAGAGGGGCCTCCCCTCCTGTGGGACCATGTAGCCGAGGAACGTCTCCAACATGCCATGAGACTGGTTGTCCGGCATGATCCAGATGCCCAGACGTAGGCCGTTGCCCCCCACGACGACGAGCCCATCGGATGGTAGGTCCTGTGGGAACCCATCAACCGTCTGCGAGCAGGTGTGTCGGACACCGGTCCACCTGCCGTCGAAGTTCTCGTTTGCATCGACCAGGATCCCGAGGGCCTCGAGGCCGGGGCGTTTCAGCCAGGCTCTAAGGTAACTCGGATCCAGGAGTTCGCTGACACTCCCCGCCGCCTCGATCTTCACCGGCCACTCGTCTTCGTTCGCACCCCAGCGGACGTGCTGCGACATCAGGCCCGCGACGGCGTATGCGTCGTCCTTTCCCTCGGTAAGGAGGAACTTCGTTTGCGGCTTCCCCATGGTCAGCGCGTCTCAATCCCGTGCCGGGCGGCGGCCCATATCTCCTCCTCGGAGTAAGCAACTGCTTGGCTCGCCCCGGACTCGATTCGCTGCAGGCTCACTTGCCCGGGTCGCCCTCCTCGGCAAATGCTCGCAAGGCTGCTCACGCAATCTGAGCTATGCGTGGTGGCAAAGACCTGAGTGTCGTGCCGTTCCGCAGTCTGAAGTACCAGCCACCACATGCTCTCCATGACGGAGTGGTGGAGGCCGCTGTCGATCTCGTCAATAAGAAGAGTCCCCGCTCTCGATCGGATCAACGCAACAGCAATGCAAAACATGCGCCACATGCCGTCCCCCAGGGAACCGATGGGCACCGGCCTCTCGGCCCCCTTGAAGAGCACAAGCAGTCCTCCACGTCCACTGGCGCCTTCACGGCGAGGGGGGTCGACGAATGCAACTCGCGCGACGTCAGGTTGCAGCACCCTCAGGGCCTCGACGACGAGGTGCTCCTCCGTCGTCAGGGCAATTGATTTCCAGTACTGAGACGCCGTGAAGGCCGTGAGCGAATCTGGCGAGACGTAGATTGTGTTCCGGACATCCTCGTCACGCGCTAGCCGATCATAGGTTGGGCCCAGCGCTCTCGGGCGCAACCCACCCCGCGAAGTGATCGGCACGAGGAGTGGCTCTGGGGAACCAGACAACCGAATGCTCAGTCCCATTGGCTCGACAGGCGGCTCTTCTGCATCGAACTCGTCTTCGGGGAACAGGCCCGTAGGCCCGGCATACGAGTCGCGATCCCGCTGCACGATAGTCACCCGAAGCGCCGGGTAAGCCACCCGGCTTTCCCCCTCGATCTCAAACTTGGCTCCGATCCCAATGGTGTGTCCAAAGAAGAGATGGCTTACGTCGTATTCCGTGAACCTACTTGGTCGGTCCTCGTGTTCGGGCAGTCTCTCGCCCCGACGGAGTAGCGGAGCCCAGAGCCTGGCAACCTGCGGACCATGGGCAGTGACGGCCTCAACAGCCTCCAGCAACGCCGTCTTTCCGCTGCAGTTCCTGCCAACGAGCAGGTTCACCTGCCCAAGTCCACGGATTCGGAAATCTGGGAAGCAACGGTAGCCCCGTATTCTCAGCGCCTCTATCATGACTGAAGCCCGTCACTCATACGAGCGAACTGCCGCAGCTCTACTCGCCTAGGGGTCCTGTCGATCCAGCCAGGGACCACCACCGATGGTACGGAATGCCTGGGCCGCCGGCAAGAGGGAACTCGCTGATTGACACCGGACGGCATCCTGGGAGAGCATTTCTTCCGGGCGCACACATGGTCGATGCATGTGCCCCATGTGGATGCTGTTGCGGACTGCTTCGTTGCCACGGGCGCCGTCACCTGCGACCCGTGTGTTGCAGTGCGGACGTCCACCATGTCGCTCGCGACGCGCTGCGTGGCGAGCGAATCCGCGCGCCCCACGGAACGTTCAACACGTGGCCAGAAACACGCATCGAGACGAGAGCTCGACCATGGAACGGACGACAATGAAGCGACGCGATTTCCTGAAGGCGGCGGGGGCCCCCGAGGCCAGACCCCTGTGGCGCGAGTGCCTCGACCGGGGCGACCTGCTCGACCGCCTGCTGGCGCTGAAGGCCTACGACGGGCACTGGGCCAAGGGCACGCGGGCGTACCTCGAGGCCCTGAAGGACGCCGACGCGCCGGCGCGCTACTGGGCGATCGTGGGCTTGCACCAGGCGCACCGGGGCGCACCGCCGGACTGCGTCCGGGCGGCCGTGGCGGCGCTGGAGCGGATCCGGGCCGCCGGCAGATACCACTTGACCGCCGGGCCGGCTCGCCGAATAATGGCA
>CAZXOC010000558.1:0-1237 GCA_964642165.1 uncultured Planctomycetaceae bacterium
GCGCCCGCCCCCTCATCGTCGCAAGCAAACGCTCTCGCGGGCCCATGGGACGTGCTCTTGCTCCAGAAGGCATGGTGTGCCAAAGCGTAATGCCGTTAGCAGGGGATTCCCGGCATGGCACCCGGATCTAGAACTCGCCTCGCTCCAAGAGCGTAATCACCTTGGCCGACCCTTCCCGCCTGAGAACGGCAAGAAAGGTCCTGAGAGGAACGAGGTCCTGGGACAGCGAGAAGTGCATGTCCAGTTCCGCCGATCGGAACTGCCGGGCGAAACCACGGATTCTCAAAGCGAAGACACGGTCGAAGAGAGAACTTCGCAGGAGGCCGTCAGCCTTTCGTGCCGAAAGGACCCGCCATTCGGCGGCGCGGATCCGGGCGTACGTCTCTCGGAAGACGGGAGCATTGGTGGAGATAAGGAAGCGAACCGCTCTGTCCTCGAAGTCCCGCTTCTTCGTGGTTCGTGGAGCCTGATGCACGAAAGCGACGGCCTCCACGAGCCGGCTGGGGATCTCCCGGCCCACCTTCTCACCCGAGAGATCCCGGACACTCACGACGGCGAAGAAGTACGGGAGTCCCTCGGCATCCTGCTTTTGCAGGGCGCTGTGGATCTTGTACGTGGCGAGCGGGAAGCAGTCCTGGGGCTCGATCCCGACGAGTTCCCTGGCCCTTCGGAACCGCGCGCCGTGGAACTTGATGTTGATCCGGTAGACGGGCCTTCCCATGCCGTTGTAGAGCCGGTAGTCCGTGTCAGTTCTGGATTCGCGGACGTCGCGCAGCTCCAACTCGTTCGCCTGCATCTCATGCTGATATATGTTCTCGAAGGCGGCCTCTGCGCATCTGCCCAGGAGAAGCTGCCCCAACATCTGCTCCGCCCTTCGTCTATGCTCGTTGTCGACTTCACGAATATCGAGACCCGAGATGAGCCGCAGTCTGTCCCTGCTTGCTCGTGCCTCCCGGATCTTGCTTGTCGCAGTTCGGACTTCGCGAGCGACCTGGGAGATGTCCTCTCCGGAGTCCACGCGACAAGCTGCTTGGAGTACGTGAAGCGGTTTCGGCCAGAGATCCTCCGCAAAGAGCTCGTCCAGAACGCCTAGGAACTCAGACTCATTCATCTACGTTCACCCCCCGGGCTCGATCCCGAAGCGCAACGCCGACGTTCTGACGTAGCGTTCGTTGAGTTCCATCGCAAGCCATGTCCGACCCAACTGCTCCGCCACCCATCCGGTGGTGTTGCTCCC
>CAZXOC010000558.1:1337-2623 GCA_964642165.1 uncultured Planctomycetaceae bacterium
CGGATCCGGCGGACGTTTACCCATTCTGCCGGCGCGGGCAGCTTGGCCGGGTTATACCAGAAGCATTCCTGCGCCAAGTGGAAACCCAACTCGTCACACAGCCGCAGAAGCAGTCGGAAGTGATAGAGAGACCTGGTGGGCGAGCCCGACGTATAGCTGCCCCCTATGTTGAGGACGAAGCTGCCGTCCTCCGTGAGGATTCTCTTGATCTGCTCGGCGAAGGGAAGGAACCAGTCGACGTAGTCCTCCTTGTCCACGTTCCCATACTCCTTCTTGAAATGGAGAGCATAGGGAGGGGACGTGATGACGGCCGCCACGCGGCCGTCGGGAATCGCCTTCATCAGCTCGAGCGAATCACCAGCATATGCCGCACCCCAGGGCGTTGAGTAGAGCGGCTCTTGCGTCGCCAACAGCCGTTCTGGATGATCCGCAGGCTTTGGCGCGAACAGCGATTTCTGCGCAGCATCCGCCACGTCTCGCCTCCGACCCACGATCGAAACGCCCTTCGTCTGCCTGACGACTTGGCCGCAGGCCAGCAACGACTATACCGCGTCGCCCACCCCATGACAAGCTAGTCCTGACGGAGACGCGAAGTCCGCACAGCCCTCGGCCTCCCGGGGAGGCCCAGGTTCCTCGCGGGCCACACGGCGCGCTTGCCCATCCGACCACCCGCATGGGGCCGGCGAGGGTCTCGAAGGCGAAAGCCGCCGAACCAGCGTCCGGGGGGATTGCTTCCTTGCTCACCCGCAACTCCGGCAGCTTCCCGGCCGGGGCGCTGCGAGTCGAGCTTCCGCCGCGCGGGGCGGCGCGGGCGGCAGCTCGCGCGTGCGGCGGACGGGGGGGGGCGGGTAGGATACGGGCGGTGCGGGGCCTCGGCGGCCTCGCGCGGGGAATGGTACAAAACGACGGAGGCAGGCGGATGCGCGGCAGGAACCTCTGGCTATCGCTGTTGTGCTCGGCATCGGCGGCCCTGGCGGCCGGGCCGAGGCTGACCAACCCTCGGCGCGTCTTCCCGACCGGCGGCGTGACGTACAAGAGGCCCACGCAGCGCCACGTCTGGGCCATGCGCCTCAGCCCGGCGGGCACGCACGTGCTGTACAGCCGCCCCCAGGGCGAGCCGCCCGTGCGGGCGGACGGCACGGCCGATTGGCACAAGGCGAAGTACGAGCTGGTCCTGCGGGACCTGAGCAGCGGGAAGGACGCCGTGCTGCCGCTCGGGCCGATCGAGTCCGGCTGGCAGACGGGCCTGCTGCGCTTCGGCGTGTTCGACCCGGCCGGGACGAGGC
>CAZXOC010000559.1:0-2605 GCA_964642165.1 uncultured Planctomycetaceae bacterium
CGCGTCCCGCAGCGCGGGGCGATCGGCTTCCGGGACCCCCCGAACGGGCGCGACTGAACGCCCGCGCATCCGCGCGGGCGGCCTTGCCGGATCGCCTTGGCCTCGCTACGATGGATGGCAGCCGCGATGCCCCGATCCCCCGCACCCTCGGCGCATCGGCGGCACGGGAAGATGACTATGGGCTACGGGGAGTCTACCAGCGCCCGCGCAGCCGGCAGGCCAAGCGGTTCTCCCGGCGGAGGCGCACTCGACACGGCGCCGGGCTTCGCCGCCCTTCCGGAAGGCGCAACGACACCGCGGCCGACCCGCGGAGGCCCGGAAACCAGTCTGACCCCGATTCCCGATTCTCCCGTAGAGGTGGCGGGCGTGGTAACGGCGGACGATACGGGCCTCGCCGGAGGAGACCTGCCCGCGCGGAAGCATCGGTGCGGCAAGGCGGCGGGGTTGTTCGCGTGTGCAATGCTGGCGTGCCTTGGATGCGCTTGCGATAATCAGAAGCCCCCGCCCGGTGTCTCGAAAAGCCCTCCGTGGGAAGCGCAAAAACCCCCGCAAGCCATGAGATACGCAGACCCGTGCGAGCCGATCGCGACAGTGGCGTATCGACTTCGCCTCGAGGTTTGGTTGCAGACGACTGATGGCTGGTCTGACATCACAGCCGCGGAGCTCTCTGCGATGTACGACGGGATCGGCATTCTCACCACCTCGATCTATATTGTCTGGGGGCCGGAGCGGTACGTGACCCGCAGCCTCCAGCGCCTGACGCGTACGTTCGGGAGGGGTGATCCGCCGAAGCTGCTGTCGGGATTGGACGGCAACAGCCCTGCTCGTCGCGACCCGCTCTTCGAGTGCTTCCGAGGCGACGCCGGCGCAGCGGCGGACACGTGCCCGACGGAGATCGTGTCGGGGGACGACCTGGTCTGGGCGAGCTGTTGGATGACAGCTCAGCGCGTGGGCGAGAGAGTAAAGAGGATGGCCGCGATGGATGTTGGTGACCTCGCGCGAGCTGCCGGAGGCGGCTACGCGGTGCGCCCAAGCGCTGAGCCAACGGTGCGGCGACTTCGGGAACGCCTCGAGGCGTCCGGAGTAGGCGGATCGGTCCGCGTGCACATCGGGCCCACGCACCACAAGTTCTCCTTTCCGGGGACGGACAGGCGGATGCGATCCGTCCAATGGGCCAAGACACCTTTGGGGACGTTCTGTGGGCGTTGGGAATCCGCTGACGAGCAATCGTACTCCTTCGCGAACGGATGGCGCTCCTCTTCGAGACACTTGGGCCGGCGCTTCCTGGCGAGGGATCTGGGGCTCATCGAAAGCCATGAGAAAGGGGTGCATTACTGCACCACCGACAAGTACAAGGGCCAGAAGGCTTGGTCCCGCCTCACGCTCGACCGACTCATTGTGAATGGGCGTGAGCGAAAGTAACGCGAAGCTGCAGCGATCCGATCGGCAGTCTCCGAAGGGAGCGTTGGAAGGGCGCCAAGTCGGCTTCCCAGGCTGCCACGGGTCGGTCGTAACCGTCGCACTGGGCGCCGCGGTGCCGAATGCGGCCTGGCCGGCCGGACGCCGGCGCACGTGCTGCCGGCGGGGCCGCAGGGGCTCGCGGCCGTGGAAATTGCCGAGATGAACCTGCTGTGTGCGGCCGCGCTGGCGGGCGCGGAGAACCAGGAAAGGTGAGTTTGATATGACGTCCCCGTTTCACGGCCTGGAACACCGTCCACTGAGCCAGCTGCCCGCGCCGGGTGGCGTAGTCATGCGTCGCGCACCTACCCCCCGGCCGGGCCGTGGGCGGCGCGGCGGGCTTCGGGGACATGATAGGAAACTCCAGACAGGGTGCCGCCGGCGGGGATGGCGGGGCCATGGGATGGATGGCACGAGAGGCCTGCCCTGGCCTGCCGCGCCACGTCAGGCCGGGGCGTCCGCGGGGGACGGCCACCTCTCGCAGTTCCCGTGATGGCGGAGCGTCACGTACGCGCAAGGTTGGCGCGCCCCGGCCGGGCCGGGGGCCGCCATCTCCCCGGCGGCGCACGGCCTTGCCGAAATCGCGAAATCGCGACGAGAAATGAGCGAAAGAACCTGTGCGAACAAACTGGCTGCCCGTATCATACGATTGTCTCCTGGATGGGGTGTGTGGGCTTCTTGTCAGACCCATACTACCCCATTCCAGGAGCCCTTGGAACCCGCCAGGACTCACGACTATCTTGGACAAGAGTGGCGCAGAGCATGCGTTCGCCATCTCAATGGTCTGACGGTTCGCGGAATTCATGCTGCGCGCTATGCGGCCCAGGTTCCTGAGCATCGACCGAGAGCGATGCAGTATCTGCGCGATGCCGTTGCAAGCAAGTCGCAGAAGCTCGCCGGGCCTGCCGCGGGGGCCTTGGCCACGTCAGTCTTGGGTACAGGGTGTCCGGGCGGGATTCCTACGCTGTCCCTCCGGCCCCACTAGGAACAAGCTGGCCGTATCTTCATGGAACAAAGGGGTCAGGGGAACAAAGGGGTCAGGAACCTTTGTCCGACGGGGCGGGCCTTTTGGCTTGCGTTTTGCCCCGGGCTTGAGGTGCTCAACGAATGACGGACACTCCGAGGGGGGATACACTAAGCCCTGTGT
>CAZXOC010000560.1:0-2581 GCA_964642165.1 uncultured Planctomycetaceae bacterium
CGGAACATCGCCAACATCGAGCGGCAGATCCGGATGTTCGGCTTCAGCTACGACTGGTCTCGGCGCCTGGCGACCACGGACGTGGAGTACTACCGCTGGACGCAGTGGATCTTCCTCCAGATGTTCCACAGTTGGTACGACCCGGTCGCCGACGCGGCCCGGCCGATCGACGATCTCCTCCACAAGCTCGAGAGCGGCGAGTACGTCGTGGACCTCACGGGGCGGGCGACGCTCAACGTCAGCGACGGCATCACGCCCGTGCTGGGCGAGCCGGTCGGCACGAGCAAGTGGCACGAGCTGTCGGCGGCGGAGCGGCGCGCGGTCATCGACAGTCACCGCCTGGCCTACATGGAGGAGGTCCCGGTGAACTGGTGCCCGAAGCTCGGCACGGTGCTGGCCAACGAGGAGGTCACCAACGAGGGGCGCTCGGACCGCGGCGACCACCCCGTCTTCCGCCGGGCGCTTCGCCAGTGGATGCTCCGGATCACCTGCTACGCCGAGCGGCTCGAGCGCGACCTCGACCTGCTCGACTGGCCCGAGCCGATCAAGATCATGCAGCGCAACTGGATCGGGCGGTCGACCGGAGCGGAAGTGGACTTCCCGCTGGTTGGTGGCTCAACTCTCCGAGTTGAGTCCCTCTTCTGCCGCATTGCGGCACAGCCGATGGAGGAAAGGCCATCACTTCGCGCCGAATCGTTCGTCCCTCGAGATCCGTCCCCGAAGGGCGAACCGCGCCCGCCGGGCATGACGGAGCGAAGACGGGACCTCCCGCACATCCGGATTGCCGGAGCGACTTACTTCGTGACGTTCCGGACGAAGGACAGCGAGCTTTCTCCCGATGAGCGGACCATTGCTCTCCGGGCGATGCGCCACTGGGATGGCGACCGTTGCAGCGTCTACGGAGCCGTCGTGCTGGAGGATCATGCCCATATGATCCTCCAGCCCTTCCAGGAAGAAGAGCTCTCGGAGATCTTGGAGAGCATCAAGAAGTTCTCTGCACGAGAGATCAACAAGGCTCGCGGCGGGTCCGGCCACCTCTGGCAGGTCGAGAACTTCGACCACGTGATTCGTCACGCCGGTGACTTGACTCGGTTTGTCTACTACATCTGCGAGAATCCTGTGAAACGAGGTCTCGTCGACCGCTTCGACAGATACCATTGGCTCTTCGTCAACGCAGAGGAGCTCGTCTCCGAAGATGGGGAGCCGTTTGGGAATTCGAGGGACCACAACTCGGAGAGTTGTGGTCCCTGGTTCCGCCAGCGCGCCGAGGAGGGCTACCCCGCCGTGGAGGAAGACGAGGTCATCCGCGTCTACACCACGCGGCCGGACACGCTGTTCGGGGCGACGTACATGGTCCTCGCGCCGGAGCACCCGCTCGTCGAGCAGATCACCACCGACGAGCAGCGCCAGGCCGTCCGGGACTACGTCCGCCAGGCCGAACGCAAGAGCGAGCTCGAGCGGATGGCCGAGACGAAGGCCAAGACCGGCGTGTTCACCGGCGCCTGCGCCGTCAACCCGGTCAACCGCCGGCAGATCCCCGTCTGGGTGGCCGACTACGTCCTCATGGGCTACGGCACGGGGGCGATCATGGCCGTGCCCGCCCACGACACGCGGGACCTGGAGTTCGCCGAGGCGTTCGGCCTGGAGGTGATCCAGGTGGTCCAGCCGCCGGACGGCGTCGACTGGCGCGGATACGTCGACGACGGCGTCGCCGTCAACAGCGGCGAGTACAACGGGCTGACCACCGCCGAGTTCAAGCAGCGGATCAGCGAGGACCTCGGCTCGGCGGGGCTGGGCGAGGCGGCCGTCAACTACCGCATCCGCGACTGGATCTTCTCGCGCCAGTGGTACTGGGGCGAGCCGTTCCCCATCGTCCACTGCGACGAGTGCGGGCCGGTGGCGCTGCCGGAGGACCAGCTCCCCCTCGAGCTGCCGGAGATGGACGACTTCCAGCCCGTCACGAGCGACGACCCGCCGGCCCCGCCGCAGCCGCCGCTCGGGCGGCTCGGGGAGTGGGTCCGCACGGCGTGCCCGAGCTGCGGCAAGCCGGCCCGGCGCGAGACGAACGCCATGCCCCAGTGGGCCGGGAGCTGCTGGTACTACCTGCGCTACCTCGACCCCAACAACGACGAGCGCTTCTGCGACCCGAAGATCGAGCGGTACTGGATGGGCCCGAGCGCCGCTGCCCCGGCCGGCGGGGTGGACCTCTACGTCGGCGGGGCCGAGCACGCCGTGCTCCACCTGCTCTACGCGCGGTTCTGGCACAAGGTGCTCCACGACCTCGGGCACGTCTCGTCGCCCGAGCCGTTCCGCAAGCTCTTCAACCAGGGCATGATCCGCAGCTACGCCTACCGCGACAGCCGCGGCGTCTGCATCGGCTACGACGACGTCGACCGCCGCGACGACGGCGCGGTCCACCGCCAGACGGGCGAGAAGCTCGTCGAGACCGTCGAGAAGATGTCCAAGAGCCTCAAGAACGTGGTGAACCCCGACGACGTGGTGGCCGAGTACGGGGCCGACACGTTCCGCCTCTACGAGATGTTCATGGGCCCGCTGGAGGCGTCCAAGCCGTGGAACACGC
>CAZXOC010000561.1:0-2578 GCA_964642165.1 uncultured Planctomycetaceae bacterium
CGCCCCCGAAGGTAGGCGTCGTCGGCGGCGGTGAAGACGACGGGGCCTCTGGGCAGGCGATCCAGGTCGAAACGCTCCCGCAGGTCCGCCATCGAGGCCTCCCGCCGGCGCTCCAGCAGGCCGCACCAGAAGCCCAGCAGCCCCAGCAGCCGCGGCGCCGTCGCGCCGGCCCGGCGGTAGGTGGCCAGACGCGTGTCGCCGTGGCGTTTGGCCAGCCGCCGGCCGTCCTCGCCCACCACCAGCGGCAGGTGCCAGTACGCCGGCTCCGGGCCGAGCCCCAGCAACCGCCGCAGGTGAATCTGCCGGGCGGCCGACTCCAGCAGGTCGTCGCCCCGCACGACCGCGTCCACGCCCGAGGCCGCGTCGTCCACCACCACCGCCAACTGATACGCCGCCGTGCCCTCGCCGCGGAAGACGACGAAGTCGCCGCAGGTCCGCCGCAGGTCGAACTCGTGGCGCCCGGCGAAGGCGTCGTCGAACGCGACGGGCTCGTCCGGGACCTTGACGCGCCAGGCGACGGGCCGGCGGGTCTCGGCCGCGGCGGCCTCGGCGGACGCGAACCGCCCGCGACACGTGTTCGGGTAGGCGCCGGTGGCGTCGTCGGCGTGGGGGGCGCTGGCGGCGAGCTGGATGTCCTTGCGGCTGCACGTGCACGGGTAGGCCGCCCCGGCGTCGATCAGCCGCCGAAGCGCCGCCTCGTACGCCGCTTGGCGCGCCGACTGCCGCGCGATCGGCTCGGCCCACGCCAGCCCCAGCCAGCGCAGCTCGTCGAGCATCTGCCGCGTCGCGCCGGCGCGGATGCGCGGGCCGTCCAGGTCCTCCACGCGCATCAGCACCCGCCAGCCTCGCTGCCGCGCCAGCAGGTCGTTGACCAGGAACGTCCGCGCGTTGCCGAGGTGCAGCGCGCCGGTCGGCGAGGGGGCCAGTCGTGTGGTGTGCGGCTCGGCCATGGTCGATCGCCGCGGCGAGACGCCCGCCGCCGCGCCGCCGGTACATTCTCCGGGCACCCCGCGGGCGATCAAGGACGTTTGCCCGCGCGCACCCGCCCGGAAGGGCCGCGGGCCGGCGGCTACGCGCTCGCCAGGCGACCCCATCAACGATATGCTGCCCCGGCAGGTCGGCGAGTCCCGCTGTCCCTCGACAGGAGCGCGGCATGGCGGCAAAGAGAGCTCCTTCCGGTTTCTGGGGGTTGATCCTCGTGCTCGGGCCCTCCCTCGTCTGGTGCGGCGAGTACATCGGCTCCGGCGAGGTCATCATCGCGACGCGGACGGGGGCGGTCCTCGGCCCGGCCGTCCTCTGGGCCATCCTCCTCGGCATCTTCCTGAAGTACTGGATCGGGCTCTGCGGCGCCCGGTACACCGTCGTCACGGGCGAGGGGATGATCGACGGCTTCAGCCGCGTGCCCGGACCCAGGAACTGGCTCGTGTGGGTCGTCTTCCTCGGGCAGATCGCCTCGGGCATCTGCGCGGTGGGCGCCCTGGCGGTGGCCGCCGCGACGTTCCTCGGCAGCCTGCTGCCCCTCGGCCGCCACACGACCCTGATCTGGGGGACGGCCGTCACCGCCTTCGCGTTCGGCGTGGCCTGGAGCGGGCGGTTCCGCATCCTGAAGCACCTGATGGCGCTGCTGGTCGCCGTGGTCGTCGTGGGCGTCCTCTACGTCACGGTCCACAGCCTGCCGGCCCTCCGCGAGCTTCTCGTGGGGCTCTTCGGCTTCCGGGTGCCCGACGTCCCCGCGTGGGTCCGCCAGGCCGACCCGACGGTGGGAAACGCCTGGAGCGAGATCCTGCCGCTCATCGGCTGGTCCGCCGGGGGGTTCGCCAGCCAGGTCTGGTACACCTACTGGGTCCTCGGGGCCGGCTACGGCATGGCGCGGGGCCGCTCGTGGGGCATGAAGGCGGACGAGGGGCGGCTGGCGCGGCTGAGCGCCGAGGACGCCCGGGAGATCCGCCCGTGGCTGCGCGTCGTCGGGTGGGACGCCACCGTCGCCCTGGTCATCGGCGTGGTCGTGACGGCGGCGTTCCTGGTGGCGGGCTCGGGCGTGCTGCGCCCCCAGCACGTGGTGCCCAAGGGCCCGAAGGTGGCGCTGGAGCTGTCGCGCCTGTTTTCGGCGCGCTGGGGCGGCGCGGGGGGCGTGCTGTTCCTGGCCGCCGGCGCCGCGGCGATGATCAGCACGCAGCTCGGGCAGTTGGCCGGCTGGCCGAGGCTCCTGGCCGACTGTGTCCGCAACGTCTGGCGCCCGTTCGGGCGGCTGAAGCCCACGCGCCAGTTCCGCCTGTTCCTGTGCCTGTTCCTCCTGACCAACCTGGCGATCTTCGTGCTGTTCGGCGACAACCCCATCTACCTCATCAAGCTGGGCGCGGTCTTCGACGGGCTGCTCCTCGTGCCCCTTCAGGCCCTCGCCGTCGGCTACGGGCTCTTCTTCGCTCAGAAGAGAATGCTCTCTCCGGAGGCGTGGAAGCTGTTTCGCCCGCGGTGGTACCACGCGGCCGTCCTGCTGGTGGCGTTCCTCGTCTTCGCCTACTTCTGCCTCTTCCAGGTCCCCCAGGTCCTGCGGCAGATGTTCACCGGCTGAGCTGCG
>CAZXOC010000562.1:0-2573 GCA_964642165.1 uncultured Planctomycetaceae bacterium
CCAGCGACTACGTCTTCTCGTGGGACAAGATGCTCTCGCTGGAGGGCAACACCGCGCCGTACATGCAGTACGCCTACGCCCGCGTGCGGAGCATCTTCCGCAAGGGCGGGCTGGATCCCGCCGACGCCACCGGCCGGGTCGTCCTCGCCGAGCCGCCCGAGCGGGCGCTCGGCCTGAAGCTCGCCCAGTTCCCCGAGACGGTGGATGCCGTCGCCCGCGAGTGCCTGCCCAACCTGCTGTGCGGGTACCTGTACGACCTGGCCGGGGCGTTCATGAGCTTCTACGAGTCCTGCCCCGTGCTGAAGGCCGAGGACGACGCCACGCGCGCCAGCCGCCTGCTGCTGTGCCAACTCACCGCGCGGACGATCCGCACGGGCCTGGGCCTGCTCGGCATCGAGACGCTGGAGCAGATGTAGCCCCGTGCCCCGAGGGCGAGAAACCGCGCATACGCGCGTTTACAAATGCGCCGGGGTCGGTAGAATGCCGCATGCGGCAACGCGCAGGAAGGGGGGGGGCAAGCGAGGATGCGGCCGATCGGCAGGCCCGTGACGTTCTGGCGATCGGGGGCTCGGATGCCCGACGCGGCCCATCCGAAGGGACGCAGCGATGGTCCGCGCCGGGAGCATCCCACGAGGGGGGATGCGGGGATCGGCCTTCCTCTGGGCGGCAGGCAGCGCCGTGCTGCTGGGCCTGCTCGGGAGTCCCAACGCCGTCGCCGAGACAATGCTCCAGGCGGCGCTGTGCGCCTCGGACGGCGCGCCCGGCGATGCCTTCGGCGATTCCGTGGCCATCGGGCGCGATTGGCTCGTCGTCGGCGCCCCGGGCGCGGGCGGCACGGGCGCGGCCTACGTCTTTCGCCGCGCGGGCGTCTCCTGGGTCGAGCACGCGAAGCTGACGGCCTCGGATGCCTCTGCCGGCGACCGCTTCGGCGCAAGCGTGGCGCTCGACGGCGGGACGATCGCCGTCGGGGCATGGGGCGATGACGCCGTCGGGGAGGAGAGCGGCGCGGCCTACGTGTTCGCGTGGGACGGCGACGCGTGGCGCCAGCGGGCCAGGCTCGTCGCCTCCGACGCCGATGCCGGGGACAGCTTCGGCGCGTCCGTTTCCGTCAGCCGCGGCACGGTCGCGGTGGGCGCCTATGCCAACAGCGACGCCGGCGCGTCCAGCGGCGCGGCGTACGTATTCGAGCACCGCGCGGGCGCATGGGGCGAGCAGGCCAAGCTGACGGCCGCCGACGCCGCCAAGGCCGACTACTTCGGCTGCTCCGTGTCGGTCGAGGCCGACCGGCTGGTCGTGGGGGCCCGGGGAAGCGACGAGACCGCCTGGAACGCGGGGGGCGTCTACGTCTTCACTCGGGCCGGCGACGACTGGGCCGAGACCTGGTCGTCTGCCGGATCGCACGCCGCCGGCGACAAGCTGGGTTCGGCGGTCTCGCTCGGCGCCGAGGGCTTCGCGGCAACGGCTCCGGGGCGCGATCCGGCCGGCTTGGTGAGCGTGTTCGCCTGCGGCGGGCCCGGATGGCGTCCGCAGGGAGAGTTGACCGTCCCCGGCGCCGGGGAGGCGGAGTGGTTTGCCTGCGACGTGGCGATGGACGGGCAGGACATCGCTGTGGGGGCCTGGGGCGACGGCGAGGCCGGCCCCGCCGCCGGGGCGGCCTACGCCTTTCGCTGCGACGGCGGCGCCTGGTCGCAGGTCGCCAAGCTCGTGCCCCCGGGGCAGGCGAGCGGCCGCAGGATGGGTTGCTCGGTCGCCATCTGCGACGGCTGCGTTGTGGCCGGCGCGGCGGGAGACCCGGACACGATGGCGGGCGCGGCCTACGTATTCGCCGCCGGCACGCGCACGGCGTGGCGGGCGGCGGGCGCCGCCGGCGACTGGGCCGACGCGAACAACTGGACGGCCGGCGTGCCGACGGGCGAGGTGGACGTGGCCGTCGGCGCGGGCGGCTGCGCCGAGGTCCACGGCCAGGCCGCCGCGCAGGGGGCAACCATCGGCGCCGAGGCGCCCGGCATGCTGATCGTAGGCGGCGGGCTGCTGGAGCTTCGATCCCTGTGCATCGCCGAGCACGGCCGGTTGCGGGTGGACGCCAACGGCACGGTTCGCCTTCGCGGCGGCCTCCGGGTCCTCGGCACGGAACCCGACCGACTGGAGCTGGCCGAGGCGACGATCCGTTTCGCCCCCGCCGATGCGCCGACGGAGCCGCCGTCGCTGGAGCTTGCCGGGCGCGACCTGGGGCTCGATCCGGCGGGGTGGGTGGACAACGCCGCCATCGGCACGCTCGTCATCGAGGCCGGCGCGAGAGCGGCCCTTCTCGACGCGTTCGACAACGACGCCGACGTCGGCGCCGGCGAGGCGCTCTACGTCGGCGAGCTGCTGCTGGAGCCCGGCGGCGGGCTCGACGTGGGCGAGCGGCCGCTCTACTTCCGCAACGGCGGCGAGCCCAAGCGGCTCCGGCCCGGCGACGCCGACCTCAACGGCGCCGTGGATCGGGCCGACTTCCTCGTCCTCCGCGCCGGCTTCGCCACGCCCGCCGACGCCGGGTGGGTCGGCGGCGACACCAACGCCGACGGCGCCGT
>CAZXOC010000563.1:0-2569 GCA_964642165.1 uncultured Planctomycetaceae bacterium
ACGATGACGACGACGATGACGACGACGATGACGACGACGATGACGACGACGATGATGACGACGATGACGATGATGACGACGACGATGACTGAGGGAAACTGACACGGGCTCGTGCGGGCCGACCATCGCCTGTGGGGCTGCCGTCTGCTGGATGCATCGGCGGCGCCCCAGTCATGGCGTGTCGGCCCGCGCAGGCCGGGCCGGACCGGAATGAAGGTGCTGCTCGTCGAGGACTACGTGCCCTTGCGGAAGTCGGTTGCCCGAGGGCTTCAGGAGGCGGGCTTCGCCGTGGATGCCACGGGGGACGGAGAGGAAGGCCTCTGGTATGCGCGGTCAGGGGACTACGACGTCATCGTGCTGGACCTGATGCTTCCGAAGGTCGACGGGCTGACGATCCTCCGGCGGCTGCGCGAGCGGGAGGATCCCGTGCCGGTGCTCATCCTGACCGCCAGGGACACCGTGCCGGATCGCGTCCGGGGCCTGGACCTCGGCGCCGACGACTACCTGGTCAAGCCGTTCGCGTTCGAGGAGTTCCTGGCCCGCGTCCGCGCGCTGGTGCGGCGGAAGTACGAGACCCGCTCGCCGTCCGTCCAGGTGGGCGACCTGACGGTGGACACGAGCCGCCGCACGGCGCGCCGCGGCGGAAGGACCATCGAGCTGACGCCGCGCGAGTACGCGCTGCTGGAGCTCCTGGCGCTCCGCGCCGGGCAGGTGGTCAGCCGGACGGAGATCTGGGAGCACCTCTATGACTTTGCGGCCGAGCCCGCCAGCAACGTGATCGACGTGTACATCGGCCACCTTCGCAAGCGCCTGGAAGCCGGCGGGCGGCCGCGACTGATCCACACGCGCCGCGGGCTCGGCTACATGCTGGACGAGGGCACCTGATGCGTTCGCTTCAGGCCAAGCTGGTGACGGGCACGGCGGTCGGGACGGCCGTGGTCCTCCTTGCTGCCGGGCTGGTGGTGTACTTCCTCGTCCGGAGTCGGCTCGTCGAGCAGTTCGACCGGTCGCTGGTAGGCCGGGCGACGCTGCTGGCCTCGGCCGTGGAGCAGGAGGACGGGGAGGTCGACCTGGAGTTCGACGAGTTCGACCTCAGCGAGTTTCGCCGCCCCGGCGGGACGGGCTACCTGGAGCTGTGGCAGACGGACGGCTCGGTGCTGTACCGTTCGCCGTCCCTCGGCGAAGGCGACCTGGAACGCCCCGCGAGCCCGGGCCGGTCGCCCACCTGCCGATGGCTGTCACTCGAGGACGGCCGGACCGGCCGCGCGGTGGAGTTCAGCTTCCTCGGCCGGACGGATGGCGGCCGGGACTCGGGCGGCAGAGGAGTCCGCCTGAACGACCTCCCCGAGGCCGCACGAGCCGCCGTGCGCCGGGAAGCCGGCGCGAGCCCGGTCGTCAAGATCGAGCGCAAGACGGAGGGGGGGCGGACGATCTACGAAGCCGAGTGGCGGGTTGACGGCGGGAAGATGGAAGTCAAGGTGGACGAGGGCGGCGGCCTCCTCAAGCGAGAGCTGGAGCGCGGGGATGGCCCGCAGGAGGTCGGTTCGCAACCGGCAACGCGGGCGCAAGCCGGGCCGCTCACCCTGGTGCTGGCCCGCGACGCCGCCCCCCTCCTGGACGCGCTGGGCACGCTTCGCGCCGTGCTGCTGGCGGTCGGGCTGACGGCCGTCGGCGCCTCGGCGGCGGTGCTCGGGCTGATCGTCCGGCGCAGCCTCGCTCCGCTGAACCGGGCGGCCGAGCGGATCAGCCGACTCCACGACCGCAACCTCGGCGAGAGGCTCCGCGACGACGACGTGCCCGGCGAGATGCAGCCGGTGATCGCACGCCTCAACGAGCTGCTGGGGCGCCTGGACGTGGCCTTCCGTCGCGAGCGCCAGTTCAGCGCGGACGTCGCGCATGACCTGCGGACGCCGCTGGCGGGCCTCCGCTCGACGACGGACGTGGCCCTGTCGCGGGAACGTCCGGCCGCGGAGTACCACGAGGCCATCGCCGACTGCCGGCGGATCGTCCTCCAGATGCAGGCGATGGTGGAGAAGCTGCTGTCGCTGGCCCGGCTGGAGGCGGGCGCCGTCGAACTGCACGTCGAGCCCGTGGTGCTCGACGACGTCGTCTCGCGCGAGTGGCGCTCGCTGGAGGAGACGGCCCGCGCGCGGAAGCTGGAGGTGCGCCTGGCGCAGGAGGCGCGCCGCGCCGTGCGGACCGACGCGACGCTCCTGGGCCTCGTCGTCCGCAGCATCCTGGACAACGCCGTGCGCCATGCCGACGAGGGCGGGACGGTCGAGATCGAATCCGGCTGCGACGACCACGCCGCCCGCCTGCGTGTGGCCAACACGGGCAGCGCCGTGGCGCAGTCCCAGGCGCACGACGTGTTCGAGCGCTTCTGGCGGGGCGACGCCGCCCGCAGCCGGGCCGCGGACCACTGCGGGCTCGGGCTGTCGCTCGTCCAGCGGGCCGTTGCCGCGCTCGGCGGAACGGCGGACGTGACCTCGCGCGCCGGCGGGTGGTTCGAGATCGCCGTGACGATCCCCAGCCGCTGACCCCTTCGCGAGCCCGCTCACAGGCCCGGGCA
>CAZXOC010000564.1:0-2558 GCA_964642165.1 uncultured Planctomycetaceae bacterium
CAACAGCAGCCCAGAATGAACCAAGGGCCACCTGATGGTGGCCCTTGATCCATCGCCGCTCCCTTTGCGACTTTGAACACGTCCCGGCGGGGTTCCTCAATTGGTTCCTGGTGCCGTCGCTGCAACGTAATGTGTTGACCGAGCTTATGACCGACTTGGCTTCTGGCGAAGTGCATAGTGCCCCGGTCGCGGCCTACGCTTGAACTCGATCAGTCCACGTGTTGAGAGGCCCGTGAGCTCGCGTTTGGCCTGTCTGAGGTCGATTCCGCAGTGCTTCTCCACCATCGCGCGGGGCAATTCCACGCCGTCGCGCAGCTGATCGAGGATCCAGTGCTGCGGGGCTGTCAGGGCGACATAGCCGTCCGATGCAGTGACATCGCCGGGAAATGTCACCCCAGATGTCACCGCAATGTCACCGCGCGGAGACTCTCGTGTCACCGCATCGGCCACCGGCTCGGCCAGGTTGGCGGCAATGGAGAGGGCGGCGCGGTTGAGTTGATCGACCGGGAAACAGTACCCTCGGGGAAAGGCTTCGGTCAGCGTCGCGACTTGATCGGCCAGGTCCACGGCCTGCGAATCCCGCCCCGGGCTCACAAGCACATCCTCCGTTGCGCCAGCGAACCCGCTTCGCGGGCGGCCAGGGGCTTCGCCCTGGACCCCAGGAAGGGCAAAGGGCAATAGGACAAAACTGGGTATGCACTTGACTCCACCACCCCCTATCCCTGGGGGTGGACCAAAGTCTGGTAGGGGTGCGGCTCGACCTGAACGGCTTGCTGGATCAACCGATAAAACAGCTTGCCCCGGAACCCGGACGTCCGGCGGTTGAAGCGGAACGTGAACTCGTCGAGATAGTAGTTCAGATGCGGCCCAGGCTTGGCGGCCGCCGCAGCGGGGACAGACGAAACCCTCCGGCCAGCGCAGGGCAAAAAGGTACTCCCGACAGCCCTGATCGGTGGCGAACCGCCCCTCCAGTTCCATGAGCGTTCGAGGGTAGTCTTCCATCCCCACCAACACTATCCCTTGGGCCTGATGGAGTCAAGTGCATACCCACTTAGGACAAAGTACTAAGGGTCACTTCAAGTCCACGGCAACACGAAAACCGAGGCTGTTGTACCGGGCGTCGGACGTGAGACAGAGGCGGAAGGCAGAGCGGCAGTTGGCCAGATCGTGGAACCCACTGCCGCCGCGAAGAACACGTTTGCTGCCGGAAGTCGGCCCCTGCGGATCCTGGTTCTTCGCTTTTGCGTAAGATTCCGCGTACCAGTCGCTGCACCACTCGAACACGCTGCCGTGCATGTCGTACAGGCCCCATGCGTTGGGCTTCTTCTGGCGGACTGACTGGGTCTTCCTGTTGCTGTTGGTCTTGCACCAACCGTAGGCGGCCAGGTCCTTGCTGTCGTTGCCGAAGCTGTACGCGGTCTTCGTCCCGGCCCGGCAGGCGTACTCCCACTCGGCCTCGGTCGGCAGGCGAACGCCGCGGCGTGTGATGGCCGACAGCCGCTTGCAGAACGCAACGGCTTCGTTCCACGAGACGCATTCCACGGGCCGCAGCCTGCCAATGAACTTGCTGGGCTTCTTGCCCGTGACCGCGGCATACTGCTTCTGTGTCACCTCCGTCACGCCCATGTAAAATGGCTTGCTGATCGTCACGTTGTGCTGCGGGCCCTCATTACCCCCGCGGCCCTTCTCGGCTTCGTGCGAGCCCATCAAGAACTTCCCGGCCCGGATGCGGACGATCTCCATCGTCACGCCCTTGCCGAGTTGCAGAACGATGTACTTGCGCGCGACAAGCTTCTCGAGTTCCTTTTCCACCTGGGCGAACTTCGCCTTGGCGATGGTGCGTTTGACCGTGTTCGTCTCCAACACCACAAGCCGCTGGTAGTAATCCTCCGCCCTGATCAGGACGTTGACCTGGCCTGTCCGCGTGGCCCCGGCCGTAAGCGATCTGTACCAGTCGCCCAACTCCATGCAGACTTCCCTTGCGACCGGCTGGTCCTGCTTCACCGCAAGTGGGACATACGTCCGCAGCCGTTCCGAGACGTCGGCCGTCAGCAGCTTCGCCGCCTCGCCGGGCTGGTCAAGTTCCACCACGTACAGGCGGATCAGCCTCTCACGGACGGCCGCGTTGTCGGGCTTGGCAGCCAGCACGTCCTTGCACCGGGCCAGGTCCTGCTGGAGCTTCTGCCGGCCCCGGACGTCCTTGAGCTTCCCTGCAACCGCGTCTCGAAGCTCGGGGGCGTAGTACCGGACCATACGAGACGCGTCGGTGTAGAGCTGGATCGCCTCGGCAAGGCGGTCCGAGTTCGCCCTATCGTCGGCCAAGGCGATCATCTGCTCCACGTAGGTCTTGCCCGCCGCCTTCTTTCTCGTGCGGTCGGCCGCCTGCCAGTCAAGCTCGTAGACGGCCAGCAGTTTCCGCTGCCAGGCGGCCTTCTGGTCGGGCCTGGTCTCCAGCAGAGCGCGGGCCGCCTTGATCGCCGTGGGATGACCCTTTGGCTTCCTGATGCCGAGTTCATACGCCTTCTCGTACAGCCGGCCCTGTGCGCCAGGGCTGTCCT
>CAZXOC010000565.1:0-2544 GCA_964642165.1 uncultured Planctomycetaceae bacterium
TTCCTGCTGCTCTACAACGTGATGTTCATCCTGCCGCTCGTCGCCGTGTTGGCGCTGGCGTACTACGGCGTCAAGCCCGAGCGCCTGGGCGGCCTGCTTCGTCGCCACCTGGGCGCAGCCAAGCTCGCGATGGCCGGGGTGGGAGAGCTATCTGCTGGGGTCTGCCGCGGAGGATCTTCACGAGGCGATGCACCGGCACGAGGCGACGGGCCGCCTGCAGGGCGGCCGGTCGTTTGCGGGGCAACTCGAAACGTTGCCGGGACGAACGGTCCTGCCGCGCAAGCCGAGCCCAAAGCCCAAGGGCAAGCAAGGAGCCAAACGGGATTGAGTATGGCGCCCCCGCAATTGCCGGGAGTTGCCGCTGTAGAGAACCCGATATGAAACCACATCGCCCATATCGCACGCAGGCGCTCGCAGCATGCGAAAGGGGATCTCGTCACAGCTTGCCGTACTCGTAGATCGTCTCGTACATCGTCACGATGTTCTCGGTGGGCGAGACGGCCTGGATGTTGTGGCAGGGCGCGCAGATCCACCGGGCCGGGGCGAAGATGCGGATGTTGTCGAGCACCTCGTTGCGGACGTCCTCGGGCGTGCCGAACGCCAGTGTCTGCTGGTTGTCGACGGCGCCGTGGAAGGCGATCCGGCCGCCGAAGTCCCGGACCAAGCCCTCGCGCTCCATGCCGGGACACCGCCATTGGATGGGGTTGAGCACCTCGATGCCCGTCACGTCGATCAGGTCCGGGATGACCTCGCGGGCGGCCCCGTCGGTGTGATAGAAGATGTGGATTCCGTGGCTGCGGGCCAGGTCGGCCATGCGCTTCTGGTTGGGCAGGATGAACCGGCGAATCTGCTCGAGGCCCATCAGCAGGCCGTGCTGGCTGCCGAGGTCCTCGGCGACGTACGTCAGGTCCACCTTGCCTTCGGCGATCTCGAACATCCGCTCGTTGACGCGGTAGTGATAGTCGAAGAGCCTCGTGAGAATGGCGTCGGCGAGGTCGGGCTCGGTCAGCAGGTCCATCATCGACTGCTCCATACCGCGCATAGCGCAGTACAGCAGGAACGGCTCGTAGCCGCCGCAGCGGACGGCACGCCGGCCGGTGAGGGCGCCGATCCGCCGGCGGAAGTCGTCCCAGTCGTGCTCGTCGGGGCTCGGCCAGGGGAACTCGTCGAGCTGCTCGGGGCAGGTCACGTCCGCCAGCGGATGGTTGACGACCTCGCTGTAGGCGCCCGTGCCGTAATCGACCTGCCGGTGCCGCAGGCCCCAGATGTTCGCCTCGTCGTCTCCGGGGAAGTTCGTCACCGTGCGCCTGGCGCCGATGGCATCCACGCCGTCGATGTGCAACCGGTCGAAGAGCTCGTCGCGGCCGCTGCAGCCGAGCTCGGCCTGGAGGCGGCGGGTCACCTCGCCGGTGGCCCAGTAATCGGTGGGGATTCGGTCGGGCTTCTCGCCGGCCAGCAGCGCCATCCAGCGTTCACGCGGTGTCATTGCCATGGTTCGTTCTCACGATCAGCGGCCGGGGCTCGCGGCGGCGGGGCCATCGTAATCGCAGACGCGGCGGAAACAAACTCATTCCGCTTGCGAAGAGGCCCGCGCCGAACCAGGGACCCCATCCGGCGGGCGGAGGACTGGCGATGGGGCAGCGTGTGGCGGCGGAGCCGCGGCGATGCCGACCGGCGCGGTCTGCCGGCCGGTCCGCCGGGCGGCTGGCTGGCCGGCCGACTGGGTGGGACGGGTCCATCGGCCGCAGGCACGCCAGGAACGCCAGACCCTGGTGCTGTGCACCGCCCGCACACGGCCTTCCTGGCAGTGGCGTGCGATGGTCTCGGCCCCAGCCGGGCGGGGCCGGCTGCGTGACGCCGGCCCGCAGGACATGCCCCCGCCGACTGCCGGTCGAAGGCGCATCGTGCGCTGCGCAGCCGAGCCCCGTGAAGGCTTGGCGCTGCGCGGAAAGCGGCCCGAGCCGGCCGGCTCGACGAGATTCTGCGGTGAGACGAGGCATCTCTCCGGAGGAGTCCCTGAACATGAGCCGGCCGGTTCGGGCCGTCGTCGCTGCTGTTGGTGTCTGCTCCGCCCCGGGTCCGCGGCTTACCCGCGGCGCTTCCGCGCCGACCTTCTCCCGCCCAGCAGGGCCGGGCAGGCGCCCAGCACCAGCCCCGAGGGTACCTCGGGATTTCAGCTCCGGCGTCGCCCCTTCGACTGCGCTCAGGCCTTTCGGCGCTTCAACAGAGCAGGAAGGCCTGCGGCCATCATGACAAAGAGCGTGGCCGGCTCGGGCGTGATCCCGACGCCGCCGGGGACGGAGTCGCCCATGCTGCGCTTCAGCGCGATGTAGTCCAGGTAGTTCACGTCGCCGTCGAAGGTCAGGTCGCCGCCGAACCAGTCGGCGTCCGGCGAGCCGAAGCCGCCCCGAAGGGCCAGCACGTCGCCCCGGGCGACCTCGCCGTCGAGGTCCACGTCCCCGTCGAGCTGGTCGCGCAGCGTCATGGAGAAACGGGGACATCATACAAAACTCACGCTTCTTGGGCCTTCGCCTTCGGCTTGGG
>CAZXOC010000566.1:0-2527 GCA_964642165.1 uncultured Planctomycetaceae bacterium
GCCACCGCTACCTCCACGCCACCCTCGGCCGCTGGCTGACCAGCGACCCGAAGGGCTACGTGGACGGCATGAGCCTGTATGCGTATTGCGGCGGCGGGCCCGTCGGGGCACTCGATCCGATGGGGACGGACTACTACAAGGCCAAGCGGGTGAAGACGGAGTTCTTCATCTCGCCCGCGGGGGAGAAATACGTCCGCCTCACCTACGAGTTCCACTTCTGGGAATGGAGCATCCTGTCGGGGGATGAGTACAAAGGAGTAGTGAAGCTGGACCAGCCAGCCGTCTTTGTGAGACGCTATTTCAACGAGAAGAGCATTCGGGACATCGATAACCTCTTGGCGTCCGATGCAGCGATCCTGACGGATCGCGAGGAGGTGGAGCGGGCCGTCGAGAACATCCGCATGATCCCCGGCGGGGAGACGGCGTACCGGATTGCGCGCAAGGAGTATGGCCTGGCGGCGGTGACCTTCGTCGGGGAGGTGGCGCTGACGGTCGGAGGAGGGCAGTTGGGTAAGGGGGCGGGGCGAGCCGCGGGCAAAGCGGTTACGAGGGTCGCGGGACGGGCGCTCGGCGCGACGGCGAGCAAGGCGGGCAAGGTGGCTTCGACTGTGATCGGCAAGGCGATCGGGAGCGGGGTGGATGGTGCCGTCACGCAGGGACTGACGGGCTTCGCCCGCGGGACGTCGACGGGATTGATTGACGGCGAGATGTCGTGGGGTGACGCCTTGGCCAGGGGCGCGAAGCACGGTGTGGCGGACGCAGCCGGCGGCTTCGTGACCGGCGTCGGCGTCTCCTTGCTGGCGGATGCCGGCAGCGGCGTGTACAAGGGCGTGCGGAACAGGCTGAGCGCCGCAAGCAATGGAGCGAGTCGATCCTCAGCATGGACACGGGCCGAAGTCAATGGTACTCGGGTCTACCAGCGAGATGACCTGGTCAATCCGAACCTGACCGACAAGCTGGGCCGCACAAACCTTCAACGGATGCAGCAAGGTTTGGCCCCCCTTGGTCCGGATGGGAAGTCGATCAATCTCCATCACATGCTGCAGACAGCGGATGGTCCGTTGGCAGAGGTGACCCAGACTTTCCAGGAGACTTACAGCAAGACGATCCACATCAACCCCAACACTATACCTTCTGGTATCAACAGGCCAGAATTCGATACCTGGCGGAGCAACTACTGGATGAAGCGGGCAAATGTCTTTGTGCCGGGGTAGGTTCCATGAGCATGGCTGACTATGAGCGAGCGAGAGCGATCATTGCCAGCAACAAAGGCAAGGGGGCCTTCGCTGGCCCGCGGTCAGAGGATCTGGTAAGGAAGGCGGAAGCTGCGCTGGGCCTCCGTTTTCCAGCAACATATCGGCAGTTCCTTCTGGACTATGGTGCTGGGAACTTCGGTTCAGCGGAGTTCTACGGCGTGATCGACGAGGACTGGGAGGACTCGTCGGTTCCGGATGGGGTGTGGTACACGTTGAGCGAGCGAAGCCAATCTGGCATGCCAGCTGAACTGGTCGTGGTCGGAGATGCGGGCACTGGCCAGCTCTACGTTGTCGATGTCTCTGAAGAGGATGGCCCTGTGTGCGCTGTTGACCCAGGCAGCGACATGACGGATCGTGAACGGGTTGCTTCTGACTTTGGTACGTTTTTCCTACAGCGGGTACAGCAGGTTACCGGCTCATACCGTCCTGGTTCTGATTGCCGGGCGTCGTGACTGCTGTGGGCGAGCCGCCGACAGGTTCTCTCTCGAGGACTCTCCCCGGAATCTTGGTCCATGAGCCAACTCCGGGGAATCCGTTGGGCGCTCAGGGAGGAGCATCGGATGTGATACCGGCCGTCTGCGCGCCGCAGCGGGCGCAGCGATGCCAGCCGAAATGCCGTCGTGCGCTGTCGCAGGGCAGCCCAGGACGGGCCGCGGGTCGGCACTCCAAAGCCAGCCATCAGTGCAGGAGTTCATATACCGTATCCGCCCTTCTTTCGGCAGGCTGCTTCGCTGGCTGCCTCCGATGCGGACCGGGTGCGCCCGGCGAGGGAGCTTGATCCGCGGCAACAGCCATCTGCCTCCACTTCGCTCCAAACAACCTGTCCGCCTTTGCCGGCTCGGCCCACCTGTACGTCTCGATCTACGCCGGGCGGACCGTCCAGAGCTGGGACCTCGACGCCGTCGGCAACTGGACGACGACGACCGTCAATGGTACACTGCAGCATCGCGAGCACAACGAGGCCAACGAGATCCGGTCGCTGGACGGGGACGAGAGCAACGTGGCCTACGACGCGGCCGGGAACATGTCGACGATCCCGCAGCTCCCGCTGCCGGGCCATACGCCGGGGCGCTTCACGGCCCGGTACGACGGGTGGAACCGCCTGCGCTTCATCTGCCGCGACGACGGGACCTCGGCCGGCCAGTGGGACGCCAACGACACGCCGATGGCCGAGTACCGCTACGATGGGCTCGGGCGGCGGATCACCAAGCTCGTGCTGGACCACGTCGACGGCAAGTGGGACCGGACGGACTACTTCTACAACGACCGCT
>CAZXOC010000567.1:0-2525 GCA_964642165.1 uncultured Planctomycetaceae bacterium
GGCGGGGTGATGACCCGACTGATCGAGCGCAACACGACGATCCCGACGGAGAAGCAGGAGATCTTCTCGACGGCGGCCGACAACCAGCCGGAGGTAACCATCCACGTGCTCCAGGGCGAGCGGGAGTTCTCCCGCGACAACCGCACGCTGGGGCGCTTCAACCTGACGGGCATCCCGCCGGCCCCGCGCAGCGTGCCGCAGATCGAGGTGACGTTCAAGATCGACGTCAACGGCATCCTGAACGTCTCGGCGAAGGACCTGGCCACCGGCAAGGAGCACTCCATCGAGATCAAGGGCTCCAGCGGGCTGAACCAGGGCGAGATCGACAAGATGCGCAAGGACGCCGAGGCCCACGCCGAGGAAGACCGCAAACGCCGCGAGCTGGTCGACCTGAAGAACCAGGCCGACCACCTCGTCTACACCACCGAGAAGATGCTCAACGAGCAGGGCGACAAGGTCTCCGGCGAGGACCGCGGCAGCATCGAGTCGGCGCTGAACGCGGTGCGCGAGGCCGCCAAGGGCGACGACGCCGAGGCCATCAAGCGGGCGATGGGGACCCTCCAGGCCAGCTCGCACAAGGTGGCCGAGGCCATGTACCGGACGGCGGGGCAGCAGCGGCAGGCGGGCGAGGCGGGCGCCGAGGCACCATCGGCGGAAGCGCCGCCGCCCGCCGACGAGGAGAAGGGCGGCGAGGACGACGTGATCGACGCCGAGTACGAGGTGAAGGAGTAGCTCCCTCGCCGCCGCCGGGCCCGCACGGCGCGCCCGCTCGATGATTCTTTCTGGCCGGCCCCCGACCATTTCGGCCGGGCTTTGGGTATGATCTGGGGCGCCCGTTCCTGCGCACGCCCGCCGGACGGCGGATATCGAACAGCGGGAAGGCGCGCTCCTGCCGCGCCCGGCGCGGCCAGTGGTGAAAGGACTTGCCATGCGACGTTCCCTGCTGGGACTGCTGTGGGCGACGGCGGCCGTGTCGGTCGGCTGCCAGCACCAGCCCTTCCTCACCCCCGAGCGCCTGGCGCGGGGGCTCGTGGTCGTGCTGCCGGGCGTGGAAGGGCGGGGCCCGCTGAACGAGGCGGTCTGCCGGGGGCTGAACGCCGGGGGCGTGGACTGGGGCATCGACCTTCAGGACTGGACCAGCCCGCTGGGCCCGCTGTACAACCTCCGCGCCGAGCTGCACAACCGCCAGAAGGCCAACCGCATCGCCATGCGGATCGCCGAGTACAAGTTCGCCCACCCGGACAACCCCGTCGTGATCGTCGGGCAGAGCGGGGGGGGGGCCGTCGCCCTCTGGGTCGCCGAGGCCATGCCCGAAGGCCAGGAGATCGACGGCCTGGTCGTGCTGTCCCCGGCCATCTCGCCCGGCTACATGGTGGACTTCGCCCTCAGCAAGACCCGCCGCGGGGTGGTCAGCTTCTTCTCGGAGAAGGACTGGTTCTTCCTGGGGGTCGGCACGACGCTGGCCGGGACGATGGACGGGGAGCACACCTCCTCGGCGGGGCGCGTGGGCTTCGTGCTCCCGGCCACTCGCGTCCGCCCGAAGGAGTACGACCGCCTCTACCAGGTGGCCTGGCACGAGCAGATGGCCGCGGCGGGGCACACGGGCGGTCACCTCGCCGGTTCGGCCGAGGGCTTCGTCCAGCACTACGTCGCGCCCTTCGTCCTGGCCCGGCGGTGGGACGAGGAGGTGGTCTCGAGCGTCCTGAGCGGGCGGAAGGTGGACACGAGCGATCTGCCGCCGATGAACGAATGGACACCGACGCCCGGGCGGGACTGGCCGGCGACCGACCGCCGGCGGGGCCCGATGGAGGCGATCGACCGGCGGGCTAAAGCCGGCGCGGCGCCCTGACCGATGTGCAGAGTGGGCGGCGCGCAGCGAGCGCCCGCCGCGGCGATCGTGAGGCAGGGCAGCCGATGCGCGAACCCATCGACCTTCTCTCCCAGGTGCTGGCCGGCGAGGCGTTCGACGGCGGGGCGGTGCTCTTCTCGGGCGGTCCGGCCGAGGCGTACCGGGCCTCGGAGTACCTGACGGCCACTCCCCCACGCCTGGCGGAACTGCTGTACGACGCCGCGACGGGGCTCTGCGAGCAAGCGGTCGAGGCGTTGGACGCGGGGGAGCTGGACTCGGCCGCCGACCGGCTCGCCCGGGCGCGGCGTCTCGTCGGGCGGCTCCAGCGGTCGCTCGGGCCCGACGAGGGGGGCGGCGGCGAGATGGTGCGCCTCCGGCGATTCTGCCAGGACGTTCACGCCCGCCTGATCGAGGCGGACCACTACCGCCGGCGCGAGGCCGTCATCGAGACGATCTCGATCCTCGCGTACGAGCGTCCCGGCTGGCTGGCCGCCGTGCGGCGCGCCGACCGGTCGGAGCGCCTCCCGGGCCCCCCCGCCGGCGCGGGCTGGATCGGCTGATTCCGCCCGGCGGCCCCTGTGCACCGGGCCTCGATTGCCCCCCACGACCCTTGGCGTACGGTCAAGTGCGCAGTTTCCGATTCGCCGCTTGGGTCGCGGCCGCGCAAGAGGACGGC
>CAZXOC010000568.1:0-2525 GCA_964642165.1 uncultured Planctomycetaceae bacterium
GCATCGTCCACCGGCTCGATCGCGACACGACCGGCATCCTGCTGGTCGCCAAGACGGAGCTGGCGCTTTGGCGCCTCGGCCGCCAGTTCGAGCTGCGGCAGGTCCACAAGACCTACTCGGCCATCGTCCACGGCCTGGTGCCGCTCGACGAGGACGTGATCGACCTGCCCATCGGCAAGCACCCGAGGATCCGCGAGAGGTACGCCGTCCACCGGCGCACCGGGCGGCCGTACCCCGCCACCACCAAGGAGGCCGTCACGCGCTACAAGGTGCTCGAGCGCCTGCGCAGCGTCGGCCGCAGCGGCGCGAGCTTCTCCGTGATGGAGCTCTACCCCCGCACCGGGCGGACGCACCAGCTCCGCGTGCACATGAGCTTCCTGGGGCATCCGATCGTCGGCGACCGGATGTACGGGGCCGGGCCGCTGTACCGCAGCCGGCTCGAAGGCCGCGCGGATGTCGCCGAGGGCCCGCTGATCACCCGCCAGGCCCTCCACGCCCACACGATCGAGTTCCGCCACCCGCGCAGCGGGCAGCCGATGAAGCTCGAGGCCCCCTGGCCGGGCGACTTCGCCGACGCGCTGAAGGAGTTGCGGCGGCTGGCGGGGCAGGTATAATGGTCCACGACCGGGTCGGCATCGGCCCGGGCAGGATGCGGGCGATTAGCTCAGTTGGCTAGAGCGTGCGGATCACACCCGCGAGGTCACAGGTTCAAGTCCTGTATCGCCCAGTGAAGGCGGCCTGACCCATCGGGAAGGGCCGCATTTGCATTCCTCGCTCTATTGCTCAAAGGGGTGAGACCCCCGCGCCGGGAGGGATCGCGTCCACGAACACGCGGGCGGCCCGGCTGTCGTCCGCCGGCGGCCAGGAGAACGCGGATGTTCCTGCGAGCGGTCATCGTGCTGCCTCCTCGGACCCGTCGGGAGTGCCGTCGTCCTGCTCGGGAGGGGTCCGGAACCACTCGAGCAGGATCTCGTACGCTCGTTTGTTCACGGCCCAGAGGTCCGGGGCCGTCTGGCGCGAGGGCCCCAGCAGGGCCAGCAGGAACCACGCGTCGGGTCGCCTGCCGACGGTGAGGCGGACCTCGATCGTGCTGTCTCTGCGCGCCGCCTCCATGTGGCTCTGCCAGACGGCCTCGAAGCCGCCGACGGGCTGCGAGGCTGCCAGCGGCACGCGGGAGGCGTGGATCCCGGCGCGCTCGAGCTCGGCGAGATAGTTGTCGGCGAGCTTCTGCGGGTCGTCCTCCGCGTGACGGGCGACGGCCGCCAGGGTCACCTTCCCCGCCACGGACCCGTCGACCACGCTGATGACGTGCAGGACGTGCGCGTTCGCGCTGCTGGCGGGGTCCTGCTGGAGCCGCCAGGACTCCGGGTAGAACAGGCAGAAGTCGCCCGGCTGGCGCCGGGTGAAGCTGCGCAGCCTCTCGGCGAGGGGCCAGCGGCTGGGATGGATCGGGGCGAAGCTGGAGATCGCCACGAGGAAGTCGTCGGCGTGGGCGGCGTAGTGGGCCTCGAGGCACCGCGCCTGGAGCACGAACAGGCGGTTGTGGTCCTTGATCGCCAGCCACCGGGCCAGGCCCGGCCCGGCGGGGGTCTCGCAGCGCGTCAGGACGTCGGCGACGTCGCCGCCGCGGGACCACTGGCGCCGGGATTCGACGATCGCGTGCCCGCTCGCCTCGAGGAAGTTCGCCAGCCAGTCGGCCGGGGCGACCTCCCGCTCAAGAAGGACGGCGCCGATCTCGATCTCCCCGCGCGGCTCATCGAGCGACCGGGCCAGGGACAGCGCTGCCATCGGCTGCTCGGGCGTGGGCGGCGTGCTGGGCACGTCGACCGGCCGCCAGCGCCGCGGCAGCAGGAGGGACACGTGGCAGGACTTGTCGGGGCAGCCCGTCTCCAGGCATCGCCAGTACCGCTCGGCGATCTGCTCCTTGGACAGCCGGGCCTGCGTGGGGAATGCCGGTGTGGGGGTCATCTTCCAAGCCTCCGATCTAGCCGATGAAGACGGTCATCTCGCCCGTGATGATTCGGTTGGTGATCCCGCCGGCGCCGCCCGCCCCGGAGGGCCCGTCCGGCTCGTAGGGCTTGCCGACGCTGATGTCGCCGTCGAGCCCCAGCCCGCCGAGGACCTTGCCGGCGAGGCCCCCGCCGAGGTGGAATCGCTGTTCCTCCCTGTCCCAGTAGGCGTGGAAGTCCATGGCGGCGCCTTCCCCCACGCCGCCGTTCACGCTCCCCTGGTTCTGCACGGTGATGCCGAAGATCGTGGGCGTGCCCACCCGGACCGTCCCCTTGCCCTCGATGGCGGTGTAGCCCCCGCCCCCGCCGAGGATGATCCCGACGCGCTGGCCGTCGTCGCCGACCATGACCTCCGTGCGCTCGTTGACCTGCAACGCATCGCCCTCGAGGTCGACGGCGAGGAAGGGGTTCAGCCCGTTGTCGCCCGCGAAGACGAGGATCGTGTTGTCGTACGTGCCGGTTCGCTTGAGCTCCTCGATCACGCGCCCGACGGCGGCGTCGGCGTGGGTGATCATG
>CAZXOC010000569.1:0-2523 GCA_964642165.1 uncultured Planctomycetaceae bacterium
GTACCTCGGCGGCTGCGGGGCCGGGCGAACCTACGTCTGCATCGAGCCCAACGGCAACGTCACCCCCTGCGTCTACCTGCCGCACCGCGTCATGGGCAACGTCCGCCGCAGGAGCGTCGCCGAGATCTTCCGCCGGAACGCCTTCTGGGAGATCCTCAACGACCGAGGCCGCCGCCTGCACCACTGCGAGGTCTGCGCGCTGAGGAACTACTGCGGCGGCTGCCGCGCCCGCGCCGACGCCTACTTCGGCCAGCTCCACGCCGGCGACCCCGGGTGCATCTTCAACGCCAAGCACTGGGAGCGGCTCGTCGCCGAGGGCGTCGCCGTTCCCGGCGATCCCGACGCCCCTCCCGCCGAGATCGAGCTGACCCCCACCCGCTGCGGCCCGGGATAGGCGGCAACAAGGTCTGGTGCGGATCCGGCGCCGCACGCGGCCGTCCCGCTCCCACGGACGTGGAACTTCCGCCGCGCAGGGCCGACCAATACGGTACAATAGGCGCGGGTGTACTGTGCGCTTGTCGCTGCGCGCGGGAGAGGTCCTCATGGCTACGCAGACCAGCGTTTCCGACAGCGAGCTATTCATCGAGTACTCCCTTCGGATGACCAAGGGGCGGATTCGGCTGATTGGGCTGGCCAGCGCCGGCTTGCTGATCCTGGCCGTGGCGGCGGTGTACCTCCTGGGCATCATCGTGGCCGACCACTTCGTGCCCGGCGGGCTGCCGGGGGCGGTTCGCCGGCTGGGGCTGTGGCTGTTCCTGGCCGTCGAGGCGGCGCTGATCCTCTGGAAGATTTCCATCCCGCTGGCCCGGCGGATCAACGACCTGTACGTCGCCCGGCTGATCGAGCGGGCGCACCCGCAGTTCCGCAACGACCTGACGGCGGCGCTTCAGCTTTCGGGCAGCGTGAACGTCCACAGCGGCACGTTGGCGGCCATCAAGCGCCGCGCGGCCAGCGAGGTCTTCGAGACCGACGTCGAGTCGTCCGTGGATCCGCGCAGCGTCGCCGTCAGCGGGATCGTCTTCGCGGCGACAGCGGGGGCATTTGGTCTGTACTGCCTCCTCAGCGCCAAGCCGGTCCTGCCGTCGCTGCGGCGGGCCCTGGGCAACGACGCCGTCGCCGCCCCCACGCGGACGGAGATCCGCCCGCTTTCGCCCACGCCGGACAAGGTCGTCCTCGTCGGCCAGGGCGTCGACTTCGCCGCGGTCATCAAGCAGGGCGAGGGGGATGTGACCGTTCGCATCTCGCGCGACGGCGGGCAGACGTGGCTCAAGAACGACATGCTCGTCATGCGCGAGGGCCCCCAGGGCGAGGGTGGCTTCGTACGCTACGCCGCCCGCTGGCCCGCCGCGGTGCCCGCCAAGGGCCACCGGGCGCTCTACGTCGTCGCCTGCGGCGACGCGCAAAGCCGCCCGCACAGCTTCACCGTCCTGCCCAGGCCGATCATCCGCATGATGACCGCGAAGTACCGCTGGCCGGACTACACCGGCCGCGGCGAGACCGAGGAAACCGGCGGGCGGGTCGACGTCGAGGCCGTCAAGGGCACGACCGTGACGATCCAGGCCGAGGCGAACCTGCCCATCGCCCGCGCGTCGCTCGGGTTCGAGAAGGCCCCGGCGGCCATCATGGCCGTCCAGGGGCGGCAGATGACCGGCACGTTCACGATCAGCCGGAGCGACCGGTTCCGCGTGGTCTACAAGGGCACCCACGAGCTGGTGGCGGGGCAGTCCGACTGGTGCCGCCTTACCGCCGTGGAAGACAGCCCACCGACCGTCAAGCTCACCGAGCCGCTCCAGCAGGTGGAGCTGCCCGCCAACGGCACGCTCCGTCTGGCCGGGGAGGTCAGCGACGACTTCGGGTTCGCCGAGATCGCCCTCGTGGCGCGGGCCGGCGCCATCGAGAAGCGCATCGCCCTGGAGGACTTCCCCCCGCCCGGCGTGCCGGCCAGGCCCATCGAGGTCTCCCTGCCGGTCGTCCGGCTGGGGCGGACCGGGCAGCGCCTGCTCTGCCGCGTGGAGGCCAGGGACTTCTGCCCGCCTGACGGACAGGTCGGCCGCAGCGAGATGTTCGAGCTGCTCATCACCCAACCGGACGAGCGCCTCATCGCGCAGGCCGAAGCCGCCGCCGAGGCTGAGAAGAACGCCGCCGCCGAGGCTGGGAAGGCCCCGGCGGAGGACAACCGTCTGGCGGCCGCCGACCCCGATGCGGTCAAGGAGGCCGTCGACGGCCTGCTGCAGATGGCCCAGCAGGACGCGGCGGTGCTGGCGGCGCTGCGTCAGCGCATCGAGGCCGAGGGCGCCGGCGCCGAGGCCCAGCCGCGGCCCGCCGGGCAGGGCGGCGCGCCCGCTAAGGGCGGGGCGGAAGCCGCCGCCGGCGGCCAAGGCGCAGGTGGCCAGGGCGCGGGCAACCAAGGCGCAGGTGGCCAGGGCGCCGGCGGCCAGGGCGCCGGCGGCCAGGGCGCCGGCGGCCAGGGCGCGGGCAATCAAGGCGCTGGCGGTCAAGGGGCAGGCGGCCAAGGCGCAGGTG
>CAZXOC010000570.1:0-2509 GCA_964642165.1 uncultured Planctomycetaceae bacterium
GGTCGCCAGGCACGTGCCGTTGCCCGGCAGGGCCATGCCGATCGCCTCGGACAGGCAGTTCATGCTGTTGGCGGTGAACATCCCGCTGCACGAGCCGCACGTGGGGCAGGTGTGGTCCTCGTACTGCTTGACCTGCTTGCGGGTCATCGCGCCGGTGCGGAGCTGGGCGACGGCGTAGAACTGGTCGATGAGGTCGACGTCGCGCCCGGCGACCCGTCCGGCCTCCATCGGGCCGCCGGAGACGAAGATCGCCGGCACGTTGACGCGCAGGGCGGCCAGGAACATCCCGGGGATGATCTTGTCGCAGTTGGGGAGGCAGACCATCGCGTCGAGCTGGTGGGCCTCCATCATGGCCTCGACGCAGTCGGCGATGAGCTCGCGGCTGGCCAGCGAGTACTTCATGCCCGTGTGCCCCATGGCGATGCCGTCGCAGATGCCGATGGTGTTGAAGAGGATGGGCGTGCCGCCGGCGGCGCGCACCTGCTGCTTGACGAACTCGCCGACGGCGTCGAGGTGGACGTGGCCGGGGACCACGTCGGTGTAGCTGTTGACCACGGCGATGAGCGGGCGGCGGATGTCCTCGTCCGTCAGGCCGGTCGCCTTCATCAGGCTGCGGTGGGGACCCCGCTGGTCGCCCTTCTTGACCTGGTCACTGCGCATCATGGGGCGCGTCTCCTTCGTGCATCAAAGCGGCCGGGCGTTTCAACGGCCGGCCCGGGCATCGTCTCTAGCCGCCGCCGTTCTCGAGGTAGTCGACGGCGTGGTTCAGCGTCTCGAAGTCCTCCAGCACGGTCAGGACGTAGTTCGTGGTCGAGCCGTCCCGCAGCGGCCGAATCGCCAGGAACTCCGGATCCTGGCTGAGCGCCTTCAGCGCCTTCAAATCGGGATAGCCGATGAGCCCGCAGTACTGCTGCTGGCAGCTGCCCATGTACACGATGCGCGTCAGCCCGTAGAGGAGGATCCTCGCCCCGTGTTGCTGGAGGACGGGCTGAACCTGGCGGAGGTACTCCGCGTACGTCTTCTCGCTTCCCGGGAGGATGTCGAAGAGGTTCAGGACAACGATCAAGCTGTATCTCCCAGCCCGGCCTCGGCACGTGGGCGGAGGCGGTTCGCCGCGTGCCCGCCGAGATGCGGGCCTCCGTCGCCCGGCCGGCAACACCCTACGCGCCGAGAAGGCGTTTGGCAACGCCCCGGGACCCGGACGAACATCGCCTGTTCGCCCGGCAAGCCGCTGGCCGATAATAAAGACAAGATACACGCGACGAAAAGCCTTGACAAGATGGCGGGTTTGGC
Organism: uncultured Planctomycetaceae bacterium; assembly: GCA_964642165.1. Taxonomy (GTDB): domain Bacteria; phylum Planctomycetota; class Phycisphaerae; order SM23-33; family SM23-33; genus CAYRVX01. The sequence goes on from CAZXOC010000570.1 coordinate 1,294, forward strand.
CGAGGGTACATGTCTTCGGCCGGCGCGGCGGGTCGGTATGACCGCGCCGGCCGTCGCAGCGCCCACAACGGCAGGGAGGTCGTGATGAGGCGGCACGGACTGTCCTGGTTGGCATTGGCGACGTGGTGCACGGTCCTGGCAGGATGCAAGAACTCCGGGCAGCCGGTCAACGTTTCGCCCGGGAGTCCCGGGCAGCCGGGGCCGATCCCGGAACTGGTCCCGATGGGGCGCCCGCCCATCGCCGACCTGCCGGTGCCGATCGGCCTCGACCTCAAAGAGAACAAGAGCCGTAACTTCGCCGCCGCCGGCGCGCGGTACGTCGACCACGTGTACAAGGGACGGCCCGACAAGTTCGCCGTCGGGCGCTTCTACAAGCGCCAGATGCCGATCAGCCGGTGGACCCTCGTGACGGACATGTTCGTCCAGGGCGCGATCATGCTGGACTTCGAGAAGGACACCGAGCGCTGCCGGATCTCGATCACGGAGGGCGGGCTGTTCCGCTCGACGACGGTGAAGGTGGCGATGTGGACCAGCGGACGCATCCACACGCCCTCGGGAATGCGCACCAGGAACACGAGCAGGCGATGAAAGCACGACGCCGTCACCAACTCCAGGAGAACCTCCTCGCCATCGAGATCGGGAAGGTCGCGGACTTCCTCAAGCGACGAGGCAACCATCTCGCCACCGGGGTGCTGGTTATCGCGGTGCTGATCTTCGGCTACGTCTTCGTCAGCCGCCGGTCCCACGCCAAGCAGGAAGGCCTCCAACGCCGGTGGGACCGCGCCCTGGTCGGGGCCGGGAAACCCGACGAGCGCGCCCGCGAGCTGAGTGAGCTGGCCGAGCAGGACGACAACGAGCGGATCGCCGCCCTCGCGGCGGTCGAGCTGGGCTACGAGTACGCCGGGCGCTCCCTGATGGCCGAACAGCCCTCCGAGCGGGAGGCCCTCGCGCGGCGGGCGAGCCGATGGTTCCTTCGCGCCATCGAGGACTTCCCGGAGCAGGAGCTGGCGACGGCCAAGGCGCGCTACGGCCTGGGCAAGCTGCGCGAGTCGACCGGGCAATTCAAGCTGGCCGCCCAGGAGTACCGGCGCGCGAAGGAGTTCTCGGCCCTGGCCGGGCACCCGGTCGTGCGCCTGGCCGAGGTGAGCCTGGCGCGGCTGGCGCAGTTGCAGACACCGGTCCGGATGGCGACGAGCGCGCCGGCGACCCAGCCGGC
>CAZXOC010000571.1:0-2498 GCA_964642165.1 uncultured Planctomycetaceae bacterium
TGTTTCTTTTGTACAGCCTCCGGCGAAGCAACGCCGCCCTTTCCTGCATAAGAAGAGACTAGCTCGTCCCCTTTTCGTCCTTTTCCGTCGTCGGACGTGCGGGCTTTCCGCGGAGCGCGGCCGTTGCGGAGCTTGCTGGGTATTCTCCGCGGGGGGTCGCACCGGAGATAGGTCGACCGGACCCGTACACGGCGGCGTGCCGGCGGGGTGGCTCGGAGCACAGCCGCCCCGCCTGTCGTTGGGGCCGGTCGGCCGCAATTGCCGCCTTGCATTGCCCCCTCGATCCTGCTACAAGACCGCTTCGCGCAGGGCCGGACTTGGTCCCACAGGGCGTTCCCAGCCCGGTCCGACCGGGCCGGGCGCCCCGGCGGAATGAGTCTGTCGGCCAAGACAATCCACCTGAGCCAGCCTGGGACAGGGCCTTCGTTGATGCCGCCGGCATGTGGTTGTGGCGAGGCGCGTGGAGGCCCCAGGCCGGAACGGAATGAAAGGTCGAAATGAGACGAAGGGTTGCGGCTGGTGCCGAGAGGAAGCATCGCAAGGGCCCGGCGGGCACGTACGTGGCCCCGGCGCTGTCCCTCTCCTGGCACGTGGCGATCGCGATCCACGAGATGGGGCACTTCCTGACGGCCCACAAGCTCAGCGCCCTCAACCGCGACTCGCAGGAGCGGGCCGACGAGGAGAAGGGCAGCATCGGCTGGTACGTCAAGATGTTCCTGCTCATCCCGTGGGGCAAGTTCCACGGCGTGAAGAAGGAAGCAGGCAACTGCGCCCCCGACGCGCCGCAGCCGTCAGCGGCGAGAGCTGGCTGGCCCAGGTGGGCGACGTCAAGAAGAAGCTCCTCACCAGCCGCATCCGCGGCGTGGAGCTCGCCGACGGCACGAAGGTCAACGCGCCGTGGCAGTTCCGCAACTGCGCCATGGGCGGGCGCCACACGGAGAAGGAGTACCCCGAGAGCAACGTCTCCGTGCAGGAGAGCATGTTCATGCCGCCGTCTCCGGCCAACCACGCCGACGCCCTGCGGGGCATGAAGTTCGACGAGCTGCGGGCGCGGTTCGGCGAGGCGGCCGCCGCGGCCATCGAGGAAGGCAAGGACGTCCACGTCCTCCTGCGAGAGCAGCTTCCGGTGTACGCCGTGCCGGCCGAAGCAACCGCCTGAGCGCCCGACGGCCGGACCAACGAGCGCGGCAGTCGGGGCGGCGCGACTTCGGTCTCGCCGCTCCGTTGGTTCTGAGGTGGACTGCGATGGGAAAGGGAACCGGTATGTTGGCAGCGACGCCGCCGATGGGCTGGAACAGTTGGAACACGTTCGGTGCGGATATCGACGCGACGGTCGTGACCGAGACCGCCGACGCGTTCGTCGAGACGGGGCTGAGGGACGCCGGCTACGAGTACGTGGTCATCGACGACCTGTGGGAGGCGGACGAGCGCGCGGGCGGCAAGCTGACGTGGGACGCCGCGAAGTTCCCCGACGGCATCCCCGCCGTCGCCGAAACCGTCCACGACCGGGGGCTGAAGTTCGGCATCTACAGTTGCGCCGGCAGCCATACGTGCGGCGGCAAGCCGGCCAGCTTCGGCTACGAGGAGATCGACGCAAGGACCTTCGCCGAGTGGGGCGTGGACTTCCTGAAGTACGACTTCTGCTATCGCCCGCCCGGCGTGGAGGCCGTGACGCTCTACCGCCGCATGGGCCAGGCCCTCCGCGCGACCGGCCGCCCCATCCTCTTCAGCCTCTGCGAGTGGGGCGGGCACAAGCCGTGGGAGTGGGGCGCCGGCGTCGGCGGGCACATGTGGCGAACCACCGGCGACATCAACGACTCGTGGGAGTCGATCCTTCAGATCGGCTTCGAGAAGCAGATCGGCCTGGCGCCCTACGCCGGCCCGGGGCACTGGAACGATCCGGACATGCTCGTCGTGGGGATGTGCGGCCAGGGCAACGTCGCGCGCGGCGGCTGCACCGACGCGGAATACCGGTCGCACTTCGCCCTGTGGTGCCTGCTGGCGGCGCCGCTGATGATCGGCTGCGACGTACGAACCATGAGCGACGTGACGCGCGGGATTCTCCTGAACCGGCGTCTGATCGCGGTCAACCAGGATCCGCTCGGCCGGCAGGCATGGCGTGTCGGGCAGATGCGGCACGGCAAGCAGCGCGGCGAGATTTGGGCCAAGCCGCTGGCCGACGGCTCCATCGCCGTCGGGCTGTTCCACCTGGGCGAGCGGGATCGCCAGCGTCTCACCGTGGCGTGGGAGTCGATCGGGCTGGCCAGCCGCCGCCCGTGCCTCGTGCACGACCTGTGGAGCGGCGAGGAGCTCGGCGAGTTCCGGGGCGACTTCTCGGTCCGGGTGGACGGTCACGACGTGGTCGCCGTGCGCATCGCGCCGGTATCGGCGGCGTGAGCCGGCGGGGCGTTCTGTCGTTCGTCGCGCGCGGTGGCAGGGGGGGCGTCAGCTCCTGCGGCGGCGAAGGAGAGCCGCGCCGCCGAGGGCCAGCAGGCACA
>CAZXOC010000572.1:0-2494 GCA_964642165.1 uncultured Planctomycetaceae bacterium
TCGTCGGCGGCAAGACGGTCCGCTGGAACCCGTCGGGCAGCTCGGTCCGCCCGCAGATCGAGGCGACGCTGACGCTCGACGCCGAGGACGTCGCGGTCATCGACTTGGGGGCCGCGGGCTCGTAGGGCGAGTTTCCTGTACCGCTCCTTCAGAGCTTGATTGTGCTGTGCGCTTCTCTACCCAGGGCGTTGCCCCGGGCTGTCGACTCCCAGCCCTTCAGGCTGGAGCCGTCGTCCCGGCCGTTGCTGACGCAAGCAACGCGGATGCATGGGCCATCCGAATGCCCTCACCGTCTCAGCCTAGCGCGAGCCTTCTCCGCCTGCAAGGCGGGAAACCCGAAAGCCCAGGGCAACGCCCTGGGTGGCGGGTGCCCGCCCTATCCTGAAGCTCTGAAAGAGCGGTACAATGGCCTCACGTCCGTACGGCAAACAGGACGCACGCGTGACGGGAGGTCTATTCGTCATGGACACATTGCGCATTCGGACCCCGCTGCTGGCGGCAACGTGCATCGCCGCGTGGAGTCTCGCTTCACTGACAGCCACGGCGCAACAGGGAGGGATTGGTCCCCCATCATCGGCGCCCTGAAGGGGCGGTACCGTGGCTCTGAGAGACGGGCAAAAGCACGCGGACAGAACGCCGGGCCGGCTCAATCCCACACGTAGCGATCGTCAAACTCGACGCGATGCTTCGTCAGGAAGGCGCGGAACTCCTCCTCGAACGTCGTCTTTCGGTGGTGCGCCTCCTGCCGCTCGATGTACCGGCGGACCTCCGCCACGCTCGACTGGCTCACGGAGAACGCGCCGTAGCCGTTCTGCCAGTGGAAGTCGCGCAGCGCGGGATCCTGACGTTTGAGCCACTTCGACGTGCCCTTCTTGATCTCCTCGATGACCTTCGCCAGCGCGTGGTTCTTCGACAGGCAGCACAGGATGTGCACGTGATCGGCGACGCTGTTGACGAGGATCGACGGCGAGTCCCACTGCCGGAGGATGCCGACGAAGTACGCGTTGAGGCGCGGACGCACGTCGGCCGGCAGGACCGGCCGGCGGTTCTTGGTACTGAAGATGGTGTGCGTCAGCAGCCTCGCCAGCGATTGCGCCATGATTCTGCCCCTTCCCCTTGTGCCGCTCTTTCAGAGCTTGATCCCATTGTGCGTCCCCACACCCGGGGCGTCGCCCCGGGCTGTCGACTCCCAGCCCTTCAGGCTGGGGCCATCATTCCGACCGTCGCTGACGAGAGCAACGCGGACGCATGGCCCATCCAAGCTCCCTCAGCATGACCTCGCATCCGGTGGGCCTGCCGGGAACAGCGCTTCGCGGAGCAAGCCCAATTCGTCACAACAGCGCTTGGCTGTGTCACAACCTCGGGCGATCATGGCCCGGCCCTGTTGGCCAAAGCCTTGCGGCGCACCGCGACTCGCCTTCTCCAGCACCTTCCGCAGGGCCTTCAGGTCCAGCACACACGCGTTGATGGCCTTGGACGCGCTAGGGGGATCAGCGCGGGCGTCGATGTAGAACCGAGTCGCAACCGAGCTTGGCGGCGCCTGGTTCGCCTGGTAGTCCTCGGGCAGCGCCACGATCGGGATGTTTTGCCGCTTCCACGATATTGCGAAGCATTCCATTTGCACCCAGAAGTCCATCACGGCGCTGAATGTCTGCCAGAGCTTCCTACGCTGCTGTCGATCGTCCAAGAGACCGATGTCGATCTCCAGGATCGGAGGACCCAGGAACGCACGGCGCGAGGTGAAGTCAGGCTGATGGAATTGGCTGACCGTCCCTCCCGGCACGAGCGTGATGCTTGCACGCGCCCCCAATGCCCAGGAACACCGAAAGCGGGGAAGCATGGTGTAAAGGAACATCGTGCCCCCTTCTTTCGATACGACACTCAGGAAGAGAGGCAGGTTCGAGTCGTACAAAACGCGGAGCTTCTCGTCCCCTTCCACGAGCAGCTCAAGGGCCTCGGACTTGTTCTGAACACCGAAGGTCAGGCCACGAGGAACGAACCTGCGTCCCTCTTCTTGCCCGAGATGAACGAGGAAGTCCACGTTGAACTGGTCCGACTGGCGCGGCACCGGCACGACGAAGCCGAAACTGCTCAGCGCGTACATCGCCAGGTACTCGGACCTGTTCCCCTGGTAATACCCGAATGGAACCGACATGGTCCAACCCTTCCTCTGCTCAGCCTAGCGCGGGTCGGCTCCGCCTGCAAGGCGGAAACTCGAGAGCCCAGGGCAACGCCCTGGGTGGCGGGTGCCCGCCCTATCCTGAAGCTCTGAAAGAGCGGTACAATGGCCTCACGTCCGTACGGCAAACAGGACGCACGCGTGACGGGAGGTCTATTCGTCATGGACACATTGCGCATTCGGACCCCGCTGCTGGCGGCAACGTGCATCGCCGCGTGGAACGCCGGTTCCCTGACAGGCACGGCCCAGCAGGCACCCAGGGAGACCGCCGCCATGGTCACCATCCGGCCTGAGGAGACCGACGAGCTGCTGGCC
>CAZXOC010000573.1:0-2471 GCA_964642165.1 uncultured Planctomycetaceae bacterium
GCCCGTGGCGGACCGGCAGGGCGCGGAGTGGGAATGAGCTCGAGCCCCCGATGTGCCCCACCCCGCGGAAGAGCCCGCGTCCGGACCCGCAGCCGGGAGGCTCCCCCCCCCGGCTGCGGTCCGACGGGCTCAGTCGGCGGGGGGCTCGACGTACGAGTCCGGATCGAAGTCCAGGCCTTTCGGGTGCTTGAAGCCGGCCGCCAGCCCGACGTCACCCTCGCGGTTGATCCGGATCGTGGTGTTGCCCTGCAGGCTCAGTTCCGTGTTCGCCAGCCCCAGGATCGCCCCGGTGAACGTGCCCTCGACGCCGCTGGCGCCGGAGAAGGACAACTGGTCCGCCGCGATGGCGCCGTTGACGGCATTCGTGTTCCCGCGGAACGTCAGGCCGAAGCCGGGCGCAAGGATCACGCTGCCGGTGAAGGCCTTGACGTCCGCCCACTCCTCCGTGTCCTCCAGCGCCGAAACGCCCGGGATCGAGGAGCTGCCGCGGAAGTCGATCTGGCAGTCGTCGATCGAGGCCCCCTCGGTCGGCTCCGTGACGATGATCCCGTTGATCGTGCAGGAGCCCGAGAACGTGACCTTGTTGGGCGCCTCGATGACGAGGACGCCGTTGATCACCGTGCCGCTGGCGAAGCTGGGATCCGTGCCGGCCTCGACACGGATGTTGTTGAAGGTGGTCGTGCCGCTGAAGTCGGTGTCGGCATTGACCGTCGTGGTCGCGAGGGCGGCGATCGGGTCGATGTCCAGCTCGGGGAACTCCGGATCCTGGGTGCCGAGGCAGACGTGGTCCGAGAGGATCTCTTCGATGTCATCCGTGCCGCCGATGCTGACGGAGCCCTTCAGCAGGACGTAGTTCAGGTCGCTGCCGGTGACGAACAGGTCGCCGGAGATCTCGGCGTGTCCGCCGGCCTCGATAGCGACCGGCTCCTCGCGCGTCGAGAGGATGCTGGCCTCGCCCGCCTCGTTGACGCCCTCCAGCAGGGCGCTGCCGCTGACCACGATCGCGCCGCGGCACGCGACGCCGTAGTCGAAGACGGCCGAACGCCGCGGGACGCACGAGGCCAGCAGGCGTGTGCGCCGGGCGGCCCCGCCCTTGGAGCCGGTCACGGTCAGGTAGCACGTCAGCGGGTCGCCGTCGCTCACCGTGAGCTGCGCCGAGAAGGCCCCTTGCGCCAGGCTGATGGGCGAGATGGACAGCGTGTTGCCGACGCGCGTAAACATGGGCTGGGTGTTCTCGTCCATCTGGCTGAGCTTCTCGCCGAGGGACGATTGCAGCCCGTCCAGCAGCGTCTCGGCGGTCACCCCGGGGTCGAACCGCACGTCGCGCAGCAGGTACTGGTAGTACGTAAGGCCGCTTTCTGCGGCTAGTTGCGCTTGTGCGCCGTCGGCGCTGTTCGCCGACTTGCGAAGCTCCAGCGCGCTGGATGTGGCAAACGCCACGGCAAGGGAGGCTGCCAGCGCCACGAAGACGAGGCCCAAAACCAGCGCGGCCCCCGTCTCGCGACGCCTGCCTCGCAGGGCATGCGATCTCATGGTTCTTCTCCGTGTAGTTACTCAGTCCTCCAGAAGGGAACGTACGATACGGTCCGGCGGCCGTGCCGGGGCGCCGCCCGGGAATCCGTGCCGCGGTCAGCGGCGCAGCGCGATTGACAGTCCCGCGGGCGGGGCCTATAATCCCACCCCGATCGCTCGGCTCGGACCGGGGCGCGGCAAATCGTTGCGGAAGATAGCCCTATGGCCGCCATGGAATGCGTGTATAATCCGGCCTCGCGCGGCACGAGGTCCCGAGACCCAGGCAAGTAAGGAAAGGCCCATGGAACAAATCAAGGTGTTCTTGAACGAGGACGAGATTCCGCGGCAGTGGTACAACCTGGCGGCGGACCTGCCGACGCCTCTCCAGCCGCCGCTGGGGCCGGACGGCAACCCGGTCAGCCCGGACATGCTCGCGCCGGTCTTCCCGATGAACCTCATCGAGCAGGAGGTCTCCCAGGAGCGGTGGATCGACATCCCGGAGGGCATCCTGGAGATCTACCAGATCTGGCGCCCGACGCCGCTGTACCGCGCCCGCCGCCTGGAGCGGTTCCTCGGCACGCCGGCGCGGATCTACTACAAGAACGAAGGCGTCAGCCCGCCCGGCAGCCACAAGCCCAACACCGCCGTCGCCCAGGCCTGGTACAATAAGCAGTTCGGCATCGAGCGCCTCAGCACCGAGACCGGCGCGGGCCAGTGGGGCAGCGCCCTGGCCTTCGCCTGCTGCCTGCTGGGGCTGGAGTGCAAGGTCTTCATGGTCCGCATCAGCTTCGACCAGAAGCCCTTTCGCAAGCTCATGATGGAGACCTGGGGCGCCAACTGCGTCGCCAGCCCCTCCAACGAGACCAACGCCGGGCGGGGCATCCTCGAGCGGATGCCCGACACGCCCGGCTCGCTGGGCATCGCCATCAGCGAGGCGATCGAGGCCGCCGTCACCGACC
>CAZXOC010000574.1:0-2467 GCA_964642165.1 uncultured Planctomycetaceae bacterium
CCGAGCCGAGACCGACCAGCACGTCCTGGCCAATCTCCTCCGCCTCAACCTCGCGCGGGCCGATGGAGCGCACTGACCGAAGGGAAGAACCAGCCTGACACCGATTCCGCCCATCAAGACCTAGGTATGGTGTCCGCGGAATCGCAGCGCTGTAGGAATGTTCACTGTTTCATGCTCCCCGTAGTAGGTGTGCCGTCCCCGGAATCCCGAAAACGCCCGGCTCCTCCCTCAATCGGTCAAGAGCAGTGCTTGCCGATCCCAGGATCGGTGATAGAATTGCCGGAAGAAGCCGATGGCGGCCATCGGCGAGAGGTCATCGGGGAAATCCCGGATTACTGCGCTTTCGCGGCGTTAAGCCGCTTATTGCTGCTTCCCCGAAGGGCTCCGACAGCAGCGACAAACGAGAAGAGATGTTGGAAGGAGCATCACATGTCCGACAGGCCGAACCGGTTTGACCGTCGCGAGTTCCTGCGAAGCACCGTCCTTGCCGGCGCCGCCGGCGGGGCCCTCGCGGCCGGGGCGCTGCAGGCCGCCGCCGCGCCGGTGACCAAGCGGCCCAAGAAGGCCCGGACGCGCAAGCGGCCGCGCAAGACCCAGCACGGCTTCCGGGAGATCAAGGACGGCTCGCTGGAAGGCTGCCTGGAACTGCTCGGCCAGTTCCAGAAGCCCCCGAAGGTCATGTTCGACGTCTACGCGGCGGGCTACAAGCCCCTGGCCGCGAAGCGCGAGGCGACGTTCGCCGACGTCGCCGACGATCCGGACTTCCGGAAGATCTGCAGGGAAAACGGCATCGACCTGCTCGGCGGGCCGATGCTCGGCTCGCTCAGCGACAGCGGCGTCGGCGTGTGGGTCCGCACGGCCCGCCCGGCCAAGGTTGAGGTGGCCGTGACTGTGGACGGGGCCCAGAAGAAGTTCGGGCCCGTGGCGACGACGGCCGAGTCGGACCTGTCGGCCGTCGTCAAGGTCACCGCCCTGGCGCCCGCCACGACGTACCCGTACCGCGTGCTGGTCGACGGCAAGCCGGCGGCGATTCCCGACGGCGCCGCGATCACCACCGCGCCGAAGTCCGACGCGCCGGGCCGGGTGCGGCTGGTCTTCGGAAGCTGCTACCACCGGTGGGGTCTGGGCAATCACATGCAGGCCGCGACGATGCTGGCCCGCAAGCCGGCCGCCTTGCTGGCCATCGGCGACATCGCCGCCCAGGATCGCACGAACAACCTGGGCATGCACCGCGCCGACTACATGCTGCGGGACTTCCGGCCGGCGTGGAAGACACTGTCGGCCTCGCTGCCGGTCTACGCCGCCTGGGACGACCACGACTACTTCCACAACGACCGGTGGGGCATCCCCAGGGGCTTCACCGACGCCGACCGCCGCGGCGTGCGGGGCGTGTGGGTCACGTCGTGGGCGAACCCGATGTACGGCTTCGGCGACGAGGACGGGGGCATCTTCTGCCGCACGCGGATCGGGCCCTGCGACGTCATCATGGTCGATCACCGCTACTTCCGCACGGGCGACAAGGCGCCCGGCGCGCTGCTGGGGCGCGACCAGATGAAGTGGCTTAAGAAGCAGCTCTTGGCCTGCAAGGGGCCGTTCATCGTCATGTCCTGCGGGACGATGTGGAGCGACTACATTTCCAACGGCAAGGACTCGTGGGGGCGTTGGGATCCCAACGGCCGCGAGGAGCTGCTTGAGTTCATCGAGGATAACCGCATCGGCGGCGTGCTGCTCATCTCCGGCGACCGCCACGGCGCGCGGGGCGTGACGATTCCGCGCCCCTCGGGCTTCAAGTTCTACGAGTTCGAGCCGGCCAGCCTTGGCGGGCGGGTCGGCCCGCCGCCGTGGGGCAAGGATAAGGACAACCAGTTCTTCGGCATCTCGAACCGCTACGCGTTCGGCGAGTTCACGATCGACGCGGCGCCGGCCGACCCGACGGTGACGTTTAGGCTCGTCGGCGACGACGGCGAGATCATCCACGAGCTCAAGCTCACCCGCAGCCAGCTCACGCCCAAAGGGAAGTGAGAGGCGCCCGAGCCACGACCTACGCTCCCGCGATTCGGATCATCGCCTCGTAGTTCTCGACCGTTCGCCTGGCCAGCTCGCGGCCGTGGGGGCAGGCGGGCGGCCTCAGCACGAGACCCCGGCCGTCGCCGGTGGTGCCTTCGTCGAGGGCTTAGTTCCGGGGACGGCATACACAATTCCGTTTCGCTCGTTGCTTCGCCTTGGGCTTTGGGAGCGGGATCGGGGTCCACCTGCCTTTCCGCCTTGCTCTCGTCGTCCGCGGGCGCCGCGGGAGCCCGCCGGCGGGTCGGCTGATTCGCGGTTCGGCCATCATGGCGCGGGCGGCGAGGGACGCCAAGCTCAACAGGCGGACGCCGACGAAGCGGTGCAACGAGCGCCCCACGTGGCCGAAGCCAACCCATCCCCGAAGGCCACCCGCTGGCCGACCGCCGAGCCGAGACCGACC
>CAZXOC010000575.1:0-2448 GCA_964642165.1 uncultured Planctomycetaceae bacterium
CGTCGGGCGCGCCGTTTAGCGGGCCCGCTTGCGGGCCGCGTTCCCGCCTTCGCAGGTGCTTGACCCCGGTTCCCCCGGCGCGGTAGACACGTTCCAGGCGGAAGAGGTCTCGAGCTTCGTTCGGCGCCCTGCGTTCCGCCGGGTAAGGGGCGTGCATGGCGGACACCCTCAACACCATTCGCCGCGGCGAGCGGGTCCGATGCTGGCCGTTCCTGCTGCTGGGGATCTTCCTGCCGCTCGTGTCGTTCCCCCTGGTGCTCGCGCTGCTGATGTGGCGGTTCCGCCGGCACGTGGAGCAGCGCCTCCGGGCGCCGCTGTTCCGCTCGGAGCGGTTCGCGAGCCCCGCCGGCCGGGAAATCCTCCGCCGCCTGCACACCTGCCGCGGGTGGCTTCGCAACCCGCTGGCCTCCGTGCTGCTGCTCCAGTACGTCCTCTGCCCGTCGCTGATCCTCTTCCAGATCTTCGCCGTTCCCGCCATGGTGCCGAGGTTCGGCTACGAACGGGTCCTGGAGGAGATCCTGGAGGTCGACGCGGTCGGCCGCTACCCGTTCTGCCAGTCGAAGAAGCACTACGAGTCCCTTCCCGAGCGCTGGCTGTACCAGATCCGGTACCGCGCCGTGCGGCCGCTGACGGACGCCGAGGCGGCCGAGCCGGCCCTGCCGGTCATCCTCGGGCATGTCATGGACTACACCGGGCGCATCGAGGTCTGGTGCGACGCCTCGAAGCGCCTGCCCTACGAAGGGCGATGCCGCGCCAAGGACGGCACGTGGCACCTCGTTCGCGTAGGGAGCGTCGGCTACCGGTGGGGCGGGACCATCGTGCTGGGGCTGATCCTGTACCTGGTGTTCCTTCCGCTCCAGGTGGGCTCGGGGGTTGCGTTGTGCGGCGGGCTGTGGCTCCGGTTCGGCCGCCACCGCATCGCCGAGCTGCTCGCGGTTGCCTACGCCCGCGACGACGCTCGCCTGCGAGACACGCTCCTGCCGCTGCTGAAGGGGAGCAACGCCTACCTGTTGTGGGCGACGTTCGCGTCGGCGCCGCTTCAGGGGCTGCTGCTGGCGTTCTACGGCCCGGCCGTGCTCGACGGGCACCTGCTCTGGGAGCAGGCCTACGGGATCGGCGATGCCCTCGCTGGCGACGGAGGGCGGCCGAGATGACCGATCCCCTGCCCGAGCAGCGCGAGCGACGGTGGCACCTGGCCCTGCGGTACTCCGTGCGGCAGGCGCCGGCGTGGTTGTGCATGACGCTGGGGACGTGCCTGCCGATCGTCTCGCTGCCGGTGACGCTGGCGCTGCTGGTCCGGGCGCTGCGACGGCACGTCTCCGAGCGACTGGCCAGCCCGGCGTTCTCGTCCGAGCGCTTTGCGGGCTCGCAAGGCCGCGCCGTCCTGCGGCGCCTTCGCAGGTCGCGAGGCTGGTTCGGCGCACCGGTCGTGCTGCTGGTGCTCGGCGGGGTCCTGGCGGCGACCGTCGCCTACCCGTTCGCCGTCGCCGCGGCGCTGCCCGAGTTCCCCACCGACCGGGTGATCGAGCAGATGCTCGCACTGAACCCCGTCTACGCATACCGCTCCTGCCCGAGCCGGCCGGCCTTCGAGGCGCTGTCGCGCCGTTGGCTGGCGTCGGTGGACTACCACAGCCTCCGGGCGATCCCACCCGGCGAGAAGCCGCCCGCCGGACTGCCTGTCGTGCCGTGGCGGAGTCTGTCCGGGAGCTACCGTTCCCACGGGTCAGGACCGGGGAAGACCTGGTTCCGGGTCTACGTTTCGTTCGAGCTGCCGTACAAATGGCTTTCCCGCGACAGGGACGGGCGATGGCATCAAGTTCCGCGCGACCTGCCGTACGAGGCGTTCTTCCGCGACAGGGACGGGCGATGGCATCACGCTCGTGCCGTGGCGGCGCACTACCGGTGCGGCGGTACGGAGTTGCTGGGGGTCCTCTTCTATGCCTTGTTCCCGGGGCTGTTCTGGGTGGTGGGCATGTGGCTCCAGTTGACGTTCTGGGTGCGTCTGGCGAGGCATCGCACGGCGGAGGTGCAGGCCGTCTTGCTCGCGCGGCTGGAGGCGCAGGGCGACCCCGACCTGCTGGCGGAGGCGACGCTCCGCAACCGCGCGCTGGTGATCTGGCCGTGCCTGGTGTCGTCCGTGCTGGGGATCTGGCCGCTGGTGGTGCCGTTCGCCGGCCCGGCGCATCTCAACCGCCACTTCGACTGGGAATGGCGCGTCGGCGTGGACGAGGCGCTGGCGGGCTGCGGCGCGGCGTCGGGGTGAACGAGTGCGGGGGCGGCGGGGCGGTTCCATGCGGGAAGAAAGCGGCCGGCAAGCCGGCCCGCTAAACGCTGCGGTCGACCAAGCGGCGGCGCGCCGTTTAGGTAAGACCCGTCGGCGTGCGGTGGCGGCGGCGCAACGTTCGGCGCGCCGTTTAGCGGGCCCGCTTGCGGGCCGCGTTACCGCGC
>CAZXOC010000576.1:0-2448 GCA_964642165.1 uncultured Planctomycetaceae bacterium
CGCGGCGAACGGGACGGCCAGCGCCTGCGAGGCCAGCGCCACCTCCCGGTCCTCGTCGAATGGGTTGGTATCCGTCATCGCGACGAGGGACACCAGGATCGCGGAGACCAGGAGGATCGCGGCGGCGGCGATCAGCGTGTGGGCGGCCGCGCGGAGATGGCGGCGGGTCGCCTCGAGGCCCGCGTCCGACGGCGCGGAGGCGGGCAGCGTCATCTCGGCCGGCGCGGCCGGGGGGGCGCTGCGGATGGACTCGACGTCGGTGCGGACCTCGCTGGCGTGCTGGTAGCGGCGCTCGGGCTCCCGCTCCAGCGTGTGGAAGACCACCTCGTCGAGGCGGGCGTCCACCTCGGCCTTGTGCGACGGCGGCTGGAACCGCCCCAGCGGCAGCTCGCCCGTGAGCATCTCGTAGAAGACGACGCCGAGGGAGTAGATGTCCGCGCGGTGGTCGACGTCGCCGGGGCGCTCCATCTGCTCCGGGGCCATGTAGTGGATCGTGCCCATGAGCTGCTGCGTCCCGGTGAGCGTGTAGTCGGCGGGCGAGCGGGCCAGCAGCTTGGCCAGGCCGAAGTCCGCGATCTTCACCCGCCCCCGCCGGTCGAGGAGGATGTTCTCGGGCTTGATGTCGCGGTGGACGATCCCCTCGTCGTGGGCGTATTGGAGGGCCTCGCAGATCTGCGGCACGATGGCCAGCGCCTGGCGGGACGACAGCTCCCCCGCGCGCTCCATCTGCCGGAGGCTCACGCCGTCGACGTACTCCATGAGGAAGTAGTACAGCTCGCCGGCCTGCCCGAAGTCGTAGATCGTGACGATGTTCGGGTGGTTCAGGCGCGCCAGCGACCGCGCCTCCCGCGCGAATCGCTCCGCGAAGGCCGGGTCCGCGCCGATGCCGGGCGGGAGGACCTTCAGGGCGACGAGGCGGTCCAGCCGCGGTTGGCGGGCCTTGTAGACCACGCCCATCCCGCCCTGGCCCAGCAGCTCGAGAACCTCGAGCTGCGGGAAGTGCGGGGCGATCTCCTCCGGCGCGGGCGGCACGAAGCCGGCGACGGCCGGCGAGGGCGTGGGCACGTCGACGGTCGCCGCCGCGCCGGGCATGCCCCCGGCCAGCAGGCACTTCGGGCAGAGCCCTTCCGGCGCGTCGTCCGCCAGCTCGCCGCCGCACTCCGGGCAATGTCGCGCCTCGGCCATCGGCCGTCTCCTCACTCCGCGCCGCGCCTATCCCTACAGCAAGATCCGCCGAACGTTACGGGGCCCGCGGCCGTCACGCCTCGATGGCGGCGAAGAGGTGCCGCACCTCGTCGTCGACGTCGTCGGGCGAGGCCACCGTCTGGGCGATCCGGTCGCGCAGCAGCCGGCGGTAGCGCCGCCGCAGCCGGTGGACCGCCACCCGCACCGCGCCGGGCGTCATGCCCAGCTCCTCGGCGACGCCGCTGTAGGGCGCGCCGGCGTCGCGGCCGCCCAGGAAGCCCTTGAGGCGGTCGAAGAGGCGCTCCCTGCCGTCGCGGGTGTACTGCCCGCGCAGCTCGGCCAGCACCAGCTCCAGCAGCGTCAGCGCCCAGCGCCGCTCGAAGAGCTTCTCCGCGGTCATCTCGTCGGCGGGTTCGAGGCGGTATCGCCCTTCGCCGTGGCGGACGTCCAGGGAGATCGCCTGCCGCCCGCCGCCGCGCTTCTGCGCGCGGGCCCGGTCCCGCTCGTTGACCAGGAAGTGCTTCAGCGACGTCAGCAGGTACGAGCGGAACCTGCCTCTCGCCGGGTCGGCCGCCCGCACGGCGCGCTTCTCCAGCAGTCGGGCGAAGAAGCCCTGCGTGAGATCCTCGGCCTCCTCGGGCGCGTGGCCGCGGCGCCGGACGTAGGCGTAGAGGGGGTACCAGTAGAGCCGGCATAGCGTTTCGAGCGCTTCGCGCGACTCCACCGACGTCTGCCGCCCCGCGGCCAGGACCAGGCTCCATCGCGTCGTCGCGAAGTGCCCCGCGCCGGGCGGGGGCGCTGCGCCGTCATGCTCGTCGCCAGGCATGCCGATATGGTAGGCCCTCGCCGCGCCGCGGGCAACGCCGCCGCGCGCTGCGCCCTCCGATCCGGGCGCCGGACGCCCCGGCAGACCTGGCCAAGACCGGGGAGGTGCACTTCAACATCGACAAGCGCCGGCTCGAGCGCCATCGCGTCGACGTGAGCGGCGATCTGCCGATGCACACGGTGAGCTACATCGACCGACTGCCGCCGCTGCCGGCAAAATGGCCGCGCACCGGCACGGAGGTTCAAGTTCAGCGTGGAGATGGACCTCCGCCCTGCCGCCCCGACGAACGCGCCGTTGCGCGACACTTCTCGGCCCTTCCGGCGAAATCCTCACGCCTCCCGCCGCCGTGCACCGCCCCCCGCGAAACGGCCATAAGTCTTTATTGATTGTGTCAGAACTGTCCACTCCTGGGGCTTGCCCGACGGCCCGAAATCGGC
>CAZXOC010000577.1:0-2431 GCA_964642165.1 uncultured Planctomycetaceae bacterium
CGACCGTCCCGGTCAGCTCATGAGCCCCCAGAGCCAGCGGCTGAGCCTGCCCGGACGTCGTCCGGCCGCCCGACGAACGCGCCGTTGCGCGACACTTTTCGCCCCTTCCGGCGAAATTCTCACGCCTCCCGCCGCGGTGGACCCCCGCCGGCGAAACGGCCGTAAGTCTCGAACTTATGTGTTAGAAGTGTCCAATCCTGGGGCTCCCCGGACGGCCCGAAATCTGTATAACACATTCTCGATAAAGCACTTAGCATTGTACAGACTTTGGACATTCCGCCCCATTTTGGACAATCAGCCCGCCCGCGGGCCGTCTTGCCGCCCAAAACACTCGTAAGCCGTTTCTTAACAAGGCTGTACCGTGATTCCTTTCCCCGGCTCCGCCGGGGCCTCGATCGGCTATGGACTGCGGTCCCGATATCCATCGGGACGGGGAAGTGCGGGAGTTGGGCGCGACAGCGAGATTGCCCCCACCCCTCTCCCGCTCGAACGGGGGCGAGGGAAGCCACGCGCATCGACCCGCGCGCGGCCTTGCCGAATCGCCTCGGCCTCGCTACGATGGGTGATAGCCGGGATGCGTCGGCGCATCGCCGGTCCGGGAAGACGACCATGGGCTATGGGGAGTTCACCCGCGCGGCCGCCAGGCCGACCGCCTCCGCGGCCGAACGCGCACCGGAGACGGAGCCCGGCTTGGCCGCGCTTCCGGCAGGCGGGACGAGCCCCCAGGTGACCCGGCCAGGCCGGAAAAGCGCCCTGCCCCCGCTTCCTCCCAAAGCGGGCTTGGGTATATGGGCGCCAGGCTCCGCTCTGAGTCACGTGGAAGCGATTATTGCGAACCCTCGCCGTCGTCGTCACTGAGAGGGAGCATGAGCGCATCCATGCAGCTGAACGCTTCGCGCCCCGCGAGAAAGGAGATATCGATGAGAGTGAGAGAGATCGCGTTGGCAACCGCAATTGGGGCGGTACTCTCCTGCGAAAGCAGCCCTTCTACGCCAGTAGCGCGGCCGGATGAGCGCGCAGAAGCGTATCTGTGGGGGATAGTCGAGAAGGACCTCGAGGAGGCAAAGGAGTTGTCGCGCCAGATCAACGTCCTGCGGCAAGACGGACTACAGTCAGGAAAACTGGACCCTAAGGAGGCGGCTGAGATTCAGCACGATGTCAGGGACGTGCTGAACCAATGGGATTTCGCGATCAAGCGCGGAATCGGAAGGCTTGCGGCAGCGAGAAGCCTCCTTGAGTGTCGGGTGACGGCGGACCGAAAGCATCGCAATGCGAGCCAGGAACCTCAACAAATGAGGTAGTCCGAAGGCAACGCCCCAGCCGAGTGCGGCGGGAGATTAGGGCGACGGCGGGGCACGGCGGATCAGCGACAGGTCTTCGTCTTGCCAGGTACACGCCCGATGGCCAAGACTGGACGGTCGAGGAGTTCTACTACAACGCCGCCTCGCAGCTCCTGGAGGTCCGCAAGGCCGGGAACGTCTCCCGTTCGGGCACGCCGCCGCCCGAGCCGGCCGTGGCCTCGACAATCCACGAGCAGTACGTCTGGTCGGCGCGGTATATTGACGCGCCGGTCCTCCGCGACCGCGACGCGGCCGCGGGCGGCGACCTCGGCAAGAACGGCTCCGGCCTGGACGAGCGGCTGTACTACCTGACGGACGTGAACATGAACGTCACGGCCTTGGTGAACACGTCGGGGGCGGTGGTCGAGCGCTACGCCTACGACCCCTACGGCCGCGTGACGATCCTGGACGGCACGACGGACAGCCAGACGGAGTGGGCCGAGGACGACGACCAGGCATCCGACGTCGACAACGCCATCCTCTACGGCGGCTACTGGCGCGACGCCGAGACGCACCTCTACCACGTCCGCCGCCGCACGTACCACCCCCTCCTCGGCCGCTGGCTCCAACGCGACCCGCTGGGCTACGTCGATGGGATGAGCCTATATGAGTACGTGATGAGCGGCCCGACCCTGTACGCCGATCCATTTGGGGAGCTTGTCATCTACGCCGAAGGCGCGGTGGACTGCAAGACGGTCGGCAAGAAAGGGAAGAACGAGGACGGGGTGAGCGACCTTAGGGCATTGTCGAGACAGGCAGCTCACGCCCTTCAGGGGTTCGGCGAGAGCATCCCCCACAAGGAGGGAGAGCCGGGCTTCCTGTTTGTGGAGCACGTCCGCAGTGAGGAATACTCGGGCGCTTGGAACGACCTAAAGCAGATAAAAGACAGGGCAGCGGTCATGCTTGACCACATCCTCAATCATACGGATCCAGGCGAGGACATCTTCATCTTCGCCCATAGCACAGGCACTGCGACGGCGATCAAGGCGCTTGAAGGGCTCAAGAAGCACAATGAGGCCATCGATAAACAGCTTCGGCTAAGCGTCCGCGCAGCAATAAACTGGACAGTTTCCCTGTAGTGATGATCGTAG
>CAZXOC010000578.1:0-2428 GCA_964642165.1 uncultured Planctomycetaceae bacterium
AGCGGTCGTTGTAGAAGTAGTCCGTGCGGTCCCACTTGCCGTCGACGTGGTCCAGGACGAGCTTGGTGATCCGTCGCCCCAGGCCATCGTAGCGGTACTCGGCGATGGTCGTATCGCCGGCGTCCCAGCGGCCGGCCCCCTCCTCATCCCCGTCGTCCCGGCAGATGAAGCGCAGGCGGTTCCACGCGTCGTAGCGGGCCGTGAAGCGACCCGCCGTGTAGCCCGGCAGCGGGAGCTGCGGGATCGTCGTCATGTTCCCGGCCGCGTCGTAGGCCACGTTGCTCTCGTCCCCGTCCAGCGACTGGATCTCGTTGGCGGCGTTGTGCTCGCGATGCTGCAGTCTACCATTGACGGTCGTCGTCGTCCAGTTGCCGACGGCGTCGAGGTCCCAGCTCTGGACGGTCCGGCCGGCGTAGATCGAGACGTACAGGTGGGCCGAGCCGGACGACGAGCCGTTGTCGTCGTCGCCGAAGGAGCCGGCGATGAGGCTGTTCGCGCCACATGCTTCGCCAAAGGAACTCGGCGTGATTGCTTCGGCGCGTCGAGCCGCAACGCTCTCTGGCCAACCGATCGATGGTCCTGCCCCGCCTGAGGGTCAAGGCAACGACCAGGCCTGCCAACCGATGCCAAGCCGGTCCGGCCGAGCCGCTCCGATCGGGCCGGAAGAACCGTCTGCAGACCCCTGGGATCCGTCCGACCACAAGCACATCGTACTTCACCAGCCGGCGCCTTCTCGGCGTAGCGCCCCTTCCCAGAACCAGCGGCACCTCTCTTGCCCCTACGCTGAGCGCCTCAAGCCCAGTCGCTCACCTTCGGTCAGTCGTAAGCGTCACCAAGAGGCCTGAATTCCTCCTCTAGCCAGTACCACCTGCCCCCCCCTGTCTCGTACAGGCGAACCAGCAGTTCCGTGAAGGATCTGGCGATGATAGGGCAGTCGCCCCGTAGGCCATGGCTATCCCAGAAGCTGTCGTAGCACCTCCCGCGGCGGCTGGCGCTCAGGTCAATCGTTATGTACTCCAACTCCTCAGGCGCCTGGCCGATGATAAACCAATCATGCGAGATATCGTATTCGCAAGCGCTGCCGACGATCACCGGGTTTGCCCGCACGAACCCCTTTGGCGTCACGATTTCTATGGCGTACGCATCTCCCTCGTGAAGCATTGCTCCTCCAGCTTCCTCGTAGAACACTCTCAGATCGTCTGGCAACGTCAACGGCTTCGGGATCTTTGGGATCCCCGTGCTGCGCAAGATGCGACAACTGGTGTCTCCCCGAATCTGCCTAAGAACATCTATAACGTTGTTTCTCTCGTTGTTCATCATTCCCGCGCACTGTATATGTACTTGTGGAACCGCCTGTAGTATGCCCTTCGCGCTGCCTCCGGCACACCCGCCGCCTCGAACATCTCCTCGGTCAGCTTGCCGACTTCATGCGCACCTACTGAGGTCCAGTCCACTGTTCCCCCGACCCCCTTTCCTGTCCTCGCCTTCAGCCAGCTTCTGTAGACCGCATTGGCTGCGTCGTGCTGCTTTGGGGTCAAGAGGATGGCGGGCGTCCGAGCGCCACGCCTCACATACCCTTCGACGTTGGCCGTCGCCCACTTGTCAAGAACACCATGATGCTTCCTGAGCCCTACGACCGTGGTACGGTAGTCCAGGACGTCGAACTCCCTGAAAGCCCGACTCGCAACCCTCCCTCCATGCGCGACTTCATTACTTCCAGATGCGACTCCTCGCGCTGCTCTTTCCACGCCGCCACGCGCTTTCCCTACATCGAGGATCTCGTCGCCCTTCGCAGCAAGTCGCCGCGCAGTTCGCTCTGCCTTTAGAGCATCCAGAGCCAACTCCTGCGCCTCGTTCAGCGCCTTCCCTGTCAACCGCCTACCCCCCCGCGAGAAAACCCAGCGTCTCCCCCGCCTTACCATCTTGATGCCCTTGCCCGCCAGACGCCCAAACACACGCGCCCCGACAGCTCCCCATATCGCGTCGTCTGGGCCAGGAACGACGATGGTCGCAACGAAGTAAATCGTGACCACCGCGCCTGCTGCTTGATCCGCCCGCTCTCCGATCTTCTCCGAAGCCCGGCCCGCTTCGATGGAGCCCGTCATGAGCTTGTCAGCCATGCCGTTGGCTGCCAGGACCCCCAAGTTGCTTGCCCGATCCGGGACAAAGACCATATCCACCTTGTCGAGCCATTTTGGGCCAAACCACCCGAACATCCGATGGTAGTGCCTTACCTGGTAGAATGTCCCTGGTTCCACACACCTGCCGACGCGCTTCCTTCCCCGCCATGTCTTGCTCGTCTCACTTCGCAGACCCATTGGGTCTACGGCCGCAATCGGCCCGGTCCGGCAATACTCGTAGAAACTCATGCCGTCCACATACCCCTTCGGGTCGCTGGTCAGCCAGCGGCCGAGGGTGGCGTGGAGGT
>CAZXOC010000579.1:0-2420 GCA_964642165.1 uncultured Planctomycetaceae bacterium
CCTGGACGACTCCTGGCCGGAGGGCGTCTACCCGCTGCGGAAGGACTTCGACCAGGTGGCGGACCGCCCGCCGCCGCCGCCGAATCAGACCCCGCCGGAGCAGGAGGCCGAGCTGCGGGATGACATCCGCCAGCAGCGCGAGAAGCAGATCAAGCACAAGGGCCTGACGGTGGTGAACCTCGGCCCGTACCACCCGCTCCAGGAGGAGGCGGAGTTCTTCCAGCTCTACGTGGACGGCGAGACGGTCGTCGACGTGGACGTGCGGATCTCCTACAACCACCGCGGGATCGAGAAGCTCGACGAGTCGAAGACGTTCGACCAGGTCCCGTTCGTGGTCGAGCGGGTCTGCGGCATCTGCTCGGCGAGCCACCCGCTGGCGTACGTCCAGGCGGTCGAGGAGATCGCCCACGTCGAGGTCCCCGAGCGGGCGCTGTACCTCCGCACGATCGTCAACGAGCTGGAACGGATCCACTCGCACCTGCTGTGGGTGGGGCTGGCGGGGCACTTCCTGGGCTACAACACCGTCTTCATGTGGGCCTGGAAGTACCGCGAGCCGATCATGGACGTGCTGGAGGTCGCGACCGGCAGCCGGGTCAACTACGCCAATTGCAAGATCGGCGGCGTCCGGCGCGACATAACCGACGAGCAGCTCCAGGCCATTGACAAGGCATGCGAGGAGCTGGTCGGCCCGACGGAGATGCTCACCAAGGCGGTGCTGGACGACCCGATCCTCCACGCGCGGCTGAAGAAGGTGGGCGTCCTGACGCCGGAGGACGCGCGGATCTACGGCGCGGCCGGCCCGACGGCCCGCGGCAGCGACCGCCCGATCGACGTCCGCCGGGACGATCCGTACGCGGCGTACGACCGCCTCGACTGGGACGTGATCTGCGTTCCCGACGGGGACGTGTTCAGCAAGGCGGTGGTGCGGCTGCTCGAGACGCTCGAGGCCATCAAGATCATTCGCCAGTGCTGCGGGTACCTGCTGAAGAACCCCGGCGGCGAGATCGACGCGAAGGTGGAGGCGATCCCGCCCGGCGAGGGCGTCGGGCACGTGGAGGCCCCGCGCGGCGAGACGTTCCATTACGTCCGGTCGGACGGCACGAACCGCCCGGTCCGCCACAAGATCCGCGCGCCGAGCTTCGTGAACATCCCGACGTTCAAGGTCTCGTGCATCGGCCTGCAAATCCCCGACGTGGCAATCACGCTGGCGAGTGTCGATCCGTGCTACTCGTGCACGGAGCGGCTGTGCTCGGTCGTCGAGGCCGGCTCGGGCAAGCGCCTCTGGACGGTAAGGGACCTGGTGCGGCTCTCGCAGCAGAAGACCCGGGACATGCGGAAGAAATGGTAGGCACGCGATGAACGGACTGAAGGCTCTCGTCGGCCCGATGGCCATGCCCATCACGCTCGCCATGGCCGCGGGGCTGCTGGCGTACGTCCTGAGCCGCTGGCAGCCGGCCCTCTGCAAGCTGCTGGCCCTTCTCGGTACGGCGGGCGTGCTGGTCTGCGGGCTGGTGATCCTCAACCCCGCGAACCAGGCGTTCGAGCCCGTTCAGTTCGCGAGCCTGACCAAGGACGTCTCGCTGACGGTCGAGCTGTCGTACAGCCGCCTGGGCATGGTGGCGGTGATCGGCGGCGCGGGCTTCGCGCTGCTGATCGCGATCTACAGCCTTCGCTTCATGGCGGGGCAGTACTGGGAAGGCAAGTACTACGCGTACCTGCTCTGGACGCTCGGGGGGGCGTGCGTCGTGGGCCTGGCGGGGAACCTGTTCGTGCTGCTGGTCGGGTGGGAGATCGTCACGCTGATGCTGTTCCTGATGGTCAACCAGGGCCGCCGCGGCTCCGAGGCGGGCGGGGCCAAGGCCTACGCCATGCTGGGCTTCGCCGACGCCTGCCTGCTGCTGGGCATCGCGCTGCTGGCCGCTCAGCCGGGCGGCTCGGCCAACTGGTCGCTCTCGCCTGAGGGGGGAGCCCGAAGCGTGGGCGTCCTGGGCGGGACGGGGTACTTCATCTACGCCCTGATCCTCATCGCGGCCCTGGCCAAGGCGGGGGCCATCCCCCTGCACAGTTGGCTGCCGGCCATCGCCAGGGACGCCCCCACGCCCGTGATGGCCTACCTGCCGGCGGCGCTGGACAAGCTGCTGGGCATCTACCTGCTGGCGGTGCTGGCGCTGCGGCTGTTCCGGCCGGACCCCGCCGTCCAAGTGGTGATGATGGTCATCGGCGGCGTGACGATTCTGGCGGCGGTCCTCATGGCAATGATGCAGCACAACCTCAAGAGGCTGCTGAGCTTCCATGCCGTCAGCCAGGTCGGCTACATGGTGCTGGGCATCGGGACGGGCACGACGGTGGGGATCGTCGGCGGCCTGTTCCACATGATCAACAACGCCATCTACAAGTCGAACCTGTTCCTGATGAGCGGG
>CAZXOC010000580.1:0-2415 GCA_964642165.1 uncultured Planctomycetaceae bacterium
GGCACGTCGCGGCCGTCGGCCCGACAGACGGCCGAGATCGCCTCTCCCGCCAGCTTGATCTCGACGTCGAGGGCGCGGCTGGCACGCGGCGTGCCCATGCCCCGTGCCGGCCCGCCGCGCGTCTCGGTGCTCAGGAGGATGCGCCCCTTCCAGCCGCTTGCCCGGCGCTTCAGCAGGCAGCCCTCGCTGACGTACGGATGGTCGCCCGGCAGGAGGAAGCTCTGGACGATCCGCCCCCGCTGCCGCATCAGCCGCACGGGCACTTCCTCTCGCGCGCCGCCGGACGCGCGCAGCGTGAACCGCAGTTCGATCGGCGGCTGGTCGAAGCCGGTCTCGTACGTGGGGGAGGCGCCGGCTCGCACTCCGGCAGGCACGGCGCAGGCGAGGGCCAGGCTCACGGTCAGCCTGCTGAAGCCCGCGAGACGGAAGGGACCGCCCGTTCGCTTGGTCATGTCACGAGTCTTTCCCTGCAGCTTGCCCGGCGCGGTGAACGAGTGCAGAGGCTGGTCCATCGGGCGGTTCGCACGACCGGGGCGCTCGCCGACTCACCTCCGCCGCCGGAGGATGGCCGGGAGGGCGCCGAGGCAGAGGATGATCAGCGACGCGGGCTCGGGGACGACCTGCACGGTCACGTCGAGCGGCTGTCCGGTCTGCGGATCCAGCGCGCCGGCGAACTCGTACCAGGCCGACGACGAGAAATCGCTCTCGACGCGGACCAGCTCCCGCAAGTCGCCGAAGATTGAGGCGTCCACCCCCAGTCCGAAGTCGATCAGCATCTCCTCGCCAACGGTCGCGCCGAAGGTGACCCGGTCGTCCACGTCGACCCCGGCTGCACGGAGGCCGGGGCTGACGGTCATGTCGCCCGCCCATTCGCCGTCGGCCCACTGGTCCTCGCCGGCGAACGAGGCCGCGCCGCTGTAGGTCAGCGACGGGAGCGTCTCGAAGGCGTCGCCCGCCTGGCGGTGGAGGTTGAGGCGGCCCCAGGCCGAACCGACGGAGACGTGCCTGTCCGCGTCGGCGTCCTGGTAGAGGTAGATGGCCCCGTCGAAGTGGACGTCCAGCAGCAGCTCGACCGGCGTGCCCTCGGGCAGGGAGCCGGATAGGACCTCCCACGCCACCGCCGTGCGCGCCGACGCGGCCGACCCGTAGGTCTTGCCCAGCGGGGTCCCGGCCTCGGCGCCGGCGAAGGCCTTGATCCGGAGGACGCCCGCCTTGGCGGCCTCGGCGCGGCCCTCGGCGTCGAGCCAGTCTTCGCGCGGGTCACCGCCGGTCGGCGGCACCACGGCCGTGACGTTCGCACCGGGCACGTCGTCGCCCGCCTTCGGCTCGCCGAACGTGAACACGTGCGCGCCGGCGCCCGGCACCGGCAGCGCCTCGCCCGGCAGGCCGGCAGGCGGCTCGACGACCACCGGCTTCGGCGGGAAGTAGACCCCCCCGCTGTAGCGGTGTGCGGAGCCCTGCCCGTAGGCCGCGGCGGCCGTCGAGCCCGCCACCAGGGCCACGGCGGTCACCTTCGCCGCCAGGCCGCAGTAGCGCTTCCAGAGCCGCCAGACGCCCGCCGGCAGCTCCCTCCCCGCGGAGATCAGCCGTTCGGCCAGGTCGCGGATGCCCAGGAACAGCTTCTCCGAGCCGTTCAGCAGGTGACAGATGCCCAGCTCCAGCAGCGCCTTGAGGTCGCTCGGGTCCTGCTGGAGATGCTCACGGAAGGCGTCGATGGCCTCCGGGAGCCGGTGGTTCCTCATCGACTCTTCCGCGGCCCTGCGGGAATCGGGCGTGTCGTTCGCCATGGCGTTGTCCCCTTGCGCACGGTAGCCCGACCGGCGAGAATGCTCTCCCCGACATTATAGGGCATCGGGGAGCCCCTGGCAACGTTCACCGAACGACGATGACGTCAAGCGAAGTGCGCCATAGGCAGTTGGGCGGTCTCCTGGGGATGCGATGAGCACACGGCCCTTCGAGTTTCGTCGGACCCCTCCGGAGTAGGGTCGGCCTCCGGCCGGAGTCGTCTGGCCGGCCGGTCGGTCTGCTCCTGCGTTGATCGAGCGGGCCGCGGGAGCCACGCGCCGCCGCGACCGCCGACGGCCCGGACGGGCGCGCGCGGGGGCGCGGCGGGGAGGGGTTCGGCATGCGATGCCGGGCGTGCGGCCCGCGGGCGGCTAGCGCCGCCGCCGGCCGTGGATGCGGTCGCGGGCCTGCTTGAGGAAAACGGCGCGGGCCGCCGGGGCTCAGCGGGCACGCCGGCGGGGACATACCCGGAATTCCCCGCGCCTGGCTTCGTTCTGCGCGTTCGCCTGGTGTCTGCATATGCCTTATGACGGCTTGGCGGGGTGGCGAAGCCACTCTCGGAGGGTCCAGACGTGATCGGACAGGCGGCTGCCATCGCGGGCGTTCGGGCCCGGTAGCGCCCCGGCGCGA
>CAZXOC010000581.1:0-2406 GCA_964642165.1 uncultured Planctomycetaceae bacterium
TGCCCGGGTCCTTCTCGCCGTCGCCGTCGGCGTCCCAGTCGTCGTTGGCGTCCCGGAAGCGGCAGATCGGGCTGTCGAGGTAGCGGATGTCCCAGACGTACTGCACGTGCGGCGAGCCGACGGTCGTGTCCTTCTCGGCGGCCGTGAGGTTGCGGGCAACGCGCTCCTCCAGCACCTGCCAGTCGGCGTTATAGAAGTAGTCGGTTCGGTCCCATTTGCCGTCGCTGGGGTCCCGGACGAGCTTGGTAATCCGCCGCCCCAGGCCGCCTGCCCGCCGACTTGTCCGGCGTAGCCTTGGCCAAGGCGGAAGCCCCCTCGGCGAAGGCGGGTCGTAGCGGTACTCCGCGATGGTCGTGTCGCCGGCGTCCCACTGGCGCGGAAGGACCCGCGAGTTCTGGCGGACAGAGACCCACGGCTGGTGGTGCCTCGCGGCAATCGGGCATGCACGGCTTCGGCTGGCGGGCCGAACTTCTGGAAGCATCGCGCGCGTCGCGAGCGGACCTTCCGGCGCTGCAGAGCCAACACTGACCATACCGTCACCATACCAAGACGAATCGATGCTCGCCACCGTTCGGCCATTCTGTCATGTGAGGGCGCCCGTCGGTTTGCTCCTCCGCGTCTGGCCCGGGCCCGGGAGCCCGTACGCGAGCCGCTCTGACTTCGGTCAGCATAACTGGGCGTTTCCCGTGTCGAACGCCCTCGAGACGGTCGAGCCTACCGTCCGGCTCACGTCCTCAAGTGGCCGCCTTTCAGCGGGCCCCTACTGGGCCGCTTTGCCCGCCCTTTGGCAGCTTCAGAACGTTAGCTCCTCGCCTGTTTGGAAGTCTTGTGCTTCCTTGACAAGCCACTCGAAGAAGCCCTCGAAGCTGCCCCAGCAGAGCGTCTCTTCGCCTCTGACTGGGCGAAGCGCCTCAAACGCAGCCACTGCGCCAGTGACCGAGTCGGCCAGATAGACCTCACCCGCATGTTCCATGATCTGTAGGGCGCTCAAGGGCACTTCTGCGCCGAACCGTTGGCGGAGTTGCAACGTAGCCGGCACGGCTCCCACCTGTCTATGCTCGTCGCCTCCCATGCAGACGTCGAATGGATCTATCCGCAAGTTCCCCACTTCCCTTGCAAATGCGGAAAGTTGTTCTGTAAGCTGGACAGCAAGCGTAGTCTGAATCCTCTCGACGGCATTGTCGCCTCGCACCCCCCAAGGCTCACAGGCAATCCCCTGATGTTCCAGGTCAGTAAGGACATCTCCCCAATCCCGCATCGCTCACTTCCCTTGTACTTGGCTTGCTCGCCAACGCCAGTAGGCTGGCACTTCTCGGCGAAATGCAGCGGCAGCATCTGGATCCGTGATCCGCCAGCTGGGTAGCGGCGCGTTGTGTGGAAGCGCGCCATGAGTGGGCCCGAAAACCTCTGCGAGAGATCCGGCAGCATCCTGGTTCAGGTGATGCAAGTGAACCTTCTCGTAAGCTCTCCGGACCTGCCTCACAGGAGCAAGCCCGCTCTGTGCCGCCTCAAGATTCGTGAGGCCATCAGGCCTTCGGAGTCCCCAATCGATGTCTGAGCGTTGCCATACACGCCGGTTCCACGGAGTTGTCAGTCGTGAGAACCGACCCACCTGATCGCGCGTAGCAGTTCCTGTGACTCCCCCCTTTGGGGCGCCGGCGACTGCCCTGCGCCAAATGACGAAGGCCGAGGCAGCCACGCCAGCCCGCCAGTAGAGGTCGTGCGCCTTCCCTGGACGCGGGGCCAGCGCGAGGCCTGCCGTGACGGAAGTCACTTTCTTCAGCGACGTGTTCTCGTACAGGAACGTGTGGGGGCGACGCACGACGCCCGCGATGCCCCATCGCCTATCCCTGGACTTGCGGCTACGGACTGGACGGCTCAACACCTTGACAGCATCCGCCAGGAAACGCAGATCGGCACGGAAGGATGTCGACCCCTTCCGGAGTGACGGCTCCTCAGGGTGGGCCTCCTCCATGGCCTCCCATCGGGCGAGCCAGCCCCGGACGCTGTCGCGGATGTCCCCGTGGTAGTCGAGGATCCAGCGGCAGTCCCTCCGGGTCTTTAGCAACACGTTCAAGCCTTCTCCATGGATTCGGCGAAGCCTCGCGAATGGCGCCTCCATCTTGCCCAATGCGCTCCGAGCCAAAGCAAGGGCTTCCTCTCCTTGAGCGATCAGCCCTTGAAGCCTCTCGACCTCCCCGAAGTCCCTTGTTCTCTTGGCGCGCTCCAGGGAGAGCCTGAATGTCCGCAATTGCTCCCTCCCGGCCGTGCTGGAGTGGAGCAGGTCAAGGTAGGGCTCCAGCCCTGTGGGATCGGTCACCGTCGTGGGGGAGTTGTGGCAGTACGCATACAGGCTCATGCCGTCGACGTAGCCTTTGGGGTCGCTGGTCAGCCAGCGGCCGAGGG
>CAZXOC010000582.1:0-2403 GCA_964642165.1 uncultured Planctomycetaceae bacterium
CGCCACGGAACGCAACGGGGGCATCGGCACTGCGAGAGCTCGATCCCCCTGGCTCTGTGGTCTCCGTGGTCCTTCTCGGGCCATTCAGCCGCACCCGCAGGCCGCCACCGTACGCCGACCGCACCTGCCACGCGCCCCGCGCCGAAAAGCCGTTGCATCGCCGCGGCGGAATGTGCAAAATGCGAGGCTCGAAGCGCCTGTTCGAACCGAGCACTTCCCGGCGTGAGGCCGGGCCTCGCCCGCAGGGCGGGGGAACGTTGAGGGAATGGCAGTTATGACTCAGGTGACGGAAGACGTATCGAAGGACAAGCCCGCCAGCGGCCGGCGGATGGTGATGATGGACGGCAACCAGGCGGTGGCGCACGTGGCCCACAAGGTCAACGAGGTCATCGCGATCTACCCGATCACGCCGTCCAGCGCGATGGGCGAGCACGCCGACGCGTTCAGCGCCGCGGGGCAGAAGAACATCTGGGGCACGGTGCCGCTGGTCTGCGAGATGCAGAGCGAGGCCGGGGCCGTCGCCGCCGTCCACGGAGCCCTGCAGACCGGCTCGCTGGTGACGACGTTCACGGCCAGCCAAGGGCTGCTGCTGATGATCCCGACGATGTTCAAGATCGCCGGGGAGCTGACGCCCACGTGCTTCCACGTCTCGGCCCGGTCGGTCGCCTGCCAGGCGCTGAGCATCTTCTGCGAGCACAGCGACGTGATGTCCGTCCGCCAGACGGGCTTCGGGCTGCTGAGCAGCGGGTCGATCCAGGAGGCGATGGACCTGGCGTTGATCGGCACGGCGGCCTCGCTGGAAAGCCGCGTGCCGTTCGTCCACTTCTTCGAGGGCTTCCGCATCTCGCACGAGGTCTCGAAGGTCGAGGAGCTCACCCACGAGGACATGCGGGCGATGATCGACGACGAGGCCGTCCTGGCCCACCGCCGCCGGGCGATGAGCCCCGACCATCCGACCCTCCGCGGCACGAGCCAGAACCCCGACGTCTTCTTCCAGGGGCGCGAGACCTGCAACCCGTTCTACAACGCCTGCCCCGCCGTCGTGCAGAAGGTCATGGACCGCTTCGCGGGCGTCGTCGGGCGCGACTACCACCTCTTCGACTACACCGGCGCGCCGGACGCCGATCGCGTGATCGTGATCATGGGCTGCGGCGCCGGCCCGGCCGAAGAGGCCGTCGAGTACCTCAACGCCCAGGGCGAGAAGCTCGGCGTGCTGAAGGTGCGCCTCTACCGCCCGTGGAGCACCGAGCACTTCCTGGCCGCGCTGCCGGAGAGCGTCCGTGCGATCGCCGTGCTGGATCGGACGAAGGAGCCGGGCTCTCCGGGCGAGCCCCTGTACCTGGACGTGGTGGACACGGTCAAGCAGAGCGGGCGCGACGCGACGGTCGTCGGCGGGCGCTACGGGCTGAGCAGCAAGGAGTTCACGCCCGCGATGGCCAAGGCCGTCTTCGACGAGCTGGCCGGCGACGAGCCCAAGAACCACTTCACCATCGGCATCCACGACGACGTGACGAACACCAGCCTGGCGTACGACCCGTCGTTCTCGACCGAGGGCGAGGAGGTCGTGCGGGCGATGTTCTACGGGCTGGGCTCCGACGGCACGGTGGGGGCGAACAAGAACTCGATCAAGATCATCGGGGACGAGACGGACAACTACGCCCAGGGCTACTTCGTCTACGACTCGAAGAAGGCCGGCGCCATCACCGTCAGCCACCTTCGTTTCGGCCCGCAGCTCATCCGCTCGAGCTACCTGGTCAACCGCGCGAACTTCATCGGCATCCACCAGTTCACGTTCCTGGAGCGCTACGACGTGCTGGCGACCGCCGTGCCGGGCGCGACCGTCCTGCTCAACGCCCCCTTCCCCAAGGAGGAGGTCTGGGACCGGCTGCCGGAAACCATCCAGCGCCAGGTCATCGACCGGAAGCTCAAGCTCTACGCGATCAACGCCTACGAGGTCTCCAAGGCCACCGGCATGGGCGCGCGGATCAACACGATCATGCAGACGTGCTTCTTCTACCTGTCGAGCATCCTGCCGCAGGACCAGGCCATCGAGGCCATCAAGCGGGCCATCAAGAAGACCTACGGGCGCAAGGGCGACAAGATCGTACAGATGAACTACAACGCCGTCGACCAGGCGGTGGCGAACCTGCACGAGATCCCGGTGCCCGACGCGCCGTCCAGCGAGATCGAGAAGCCGCCGATCGTGCCGGCCGAGGCCCCCGAGTTCGTCCGGAACGTCACGGCGAAGATCATGGCCGGCGAGGGCGAGTCCCTGCCGGTCAGCGCGATCCCCGTCGACGGCGTCTGGCCGACGGCCACCACCCAGTGGGAGAAGCGCAACATCGCCCTGGAGCTCCCCGTCTGGGACCCGGACGTGTGCATCCAGTGCGGCAAGTGCTCGAT
>CAZXOC010000583.1:0-2383 GCA_964642165.1 uncultured Planctomycetaceae bacterium
AGTTCCTCGGGCCGCGGTTGGCGACCACGCTGGTCAACGTGATCAGCAAGAGCGGCGAGACGGCCGAGACGGCCGCCCAGTTGATTCTCTTCCGCGAGCGCCTTGGCGATGGCTTCGCCGAGCGCATCGTCGCCACCACCGACGCCCAGACGGGCGCGCTGCACGACATCGCCGTGGCCGAGGGCTACAAGATGTTCGTCGTGCCGGACGACGTCGGCGGGCGCTTCAGCGTGCTGAGCCCTGTGGGGCTGTTCAGCGCGGCGATGTGCGGGATCAAGATCGACGACCTGTTGGACGGGGCGGCCGCGATGAAACGGCGCGTCGAGACGCCGCTGGAGGAGGTCCCGTGGCGGCGGAACATCGCGTGCGTCCTGGCGGCGATCAAGTACCTGGCGCTCACCGCCAAGCGGAAACCCATGCACGTGATGATGCCGTACTCCAATCGCCTGTACTCCCTGGCCGACTGGTACCGGCAGCTCTGGGCGGAGTCGCTGGGCAAGAAGGTGCGCCGAACCGGAGAGGTCGTCTTCACGGGCGCGACGCCGATCAAGGCCCTGGGCACGACCGACCAGCACAGCCAGGTGCAGCTCTACCGCGAGGGGCCCAACGACAAGCTGATCGTCTTCCTGGAGGCCGAGGAGCACGAGGACCAGGACGAGATCGCCGTGCCGCCCGTGCCCGCGAGCCAGGAGCCCGAGCAGGCGGAGAAGAAGAACCCGTGGCAGGAGCTGGCGTACCTCGGCGGGAAGAAGATGGTCGACCTGCTGAACGCCGAGAAGCGGGCGACGGAATACGCGCTGGCCTTCTCGCGGCGTCCGACGGTGACGATCCGGTTCCCCGAGATCAGCGCCCACACGGTGGGGCAGTTCATCTACCTCTACGAGTTCACGACGAGCCTGATGGGCGAGCTGCTGGACATCGACGCGTACAATGAGCCGGCCGTCAAGCTGGGCAAGGAGGCCACCTTCGCCCTGATGGAGCGGCCGGGCAACGTCAAGCCGGAGGTCGCCGCCGACCTGGACTGCCCCGGCCTGTCGTACGCCGACCTCAAGAAGCGGATCGAGGAGTTTGCGGAGCAAGACGACGCTCACATCGCCTAGCGCGTCTCGCCCGCAGCGGCGGGTCGCGGGGTGGCGGGGAGCGTGGAGGCGCCGACGTTTTTCCCCTTGCCGTGACGTGCGCATGGCCTATAGTACATGGCTCTGCTGAGAGCGTCGGGGCTTGGGTTGGTTCGCAGGGCGGGCCGGCTCGAAGCCACAGCCCACGGATCGCTGGAGACGACTATGCCGGCTTCGGAACCGCAGCATATCCGCAACATCGTGCTTCTCGGCCATGGCGGCGCGGGCAAGACGACGCTCGGCGAGGGCATGCTCCATGCCGCGGGCGTCACCAACCGCCTCGGATCGGTCGAGGACGGCAGCTCGCTGCTGGACTACAGCGACATCGAGAGGGAGCGGAAGCACTCGGTGGACCCGGCGGCGGCCCACTTCGAGCACGAAGGCAAGACGATCAACCTCATCGACGCCCCGGGCTACCCGGACTTCATCGGCGGGGCGATGGGCACGATGGCGGGAGCGGACACGGCCGTCGTGGTCGTCTCGGCGGCGGCGGGCATCGAGGTCAACGCGCGTCGCCTGTTCAAGACCGCCCGGGCGGCCGGCATGCCGCTGGCCATCGTCGTCAACAAGATCGACGCCGAGAACGTCGACCTGGAGCGCCTGCTGGGCGACATCGGCGAGTCGTTCGGCTCGACGTGCAAGCCGATGAACCTGCCGGCCGACGGCGGCAAGGCGGTCGTCGACTGCTTCCGGAACGACAGCGGTTCGGCCGACATCGGCGACGTCGGCGAGGCCCACACCCAGCTCGTCGAGAACATCATCGAGGCCGACGACGAGCTGATGGAGGCCTACCTCGGGGGCGAGGAGATCCCTCAGGACAAGCTCGCCGCGGCGTTCGCCCAGGCGATGGTGGAAGGGTCGGTCATCCCGGTGCTGTTCACGTCGGCCAAGTCCGAGATCGGCGTCGCGGAGCTGCTGGACGCAGTGGCGAGCTACTTCCCCTCGCCGGGGGACGTGAAGATCGCCCCGGCGCGGTGGGGCGAGGGCGACGAGGCCCGGGAGATCGAACTGGCCGCCGATCCCGACAAGCCGTTCGTCGGGCAGGCCTTCAAGATCGCCACGGACCCGTTCGTGGGCAAGCTGGCGTGGATCCGCGTCCTCCAGGGCACGGTGACGGCCGACACGACGTACAGCCTCCGCGACGAGAGGAAGACGGCCAAGATCGGGCATCTCTTCAAGGTGCAGGGCAAGGAGACACAGGAGGTCAAGCAGGCCGTCGCCGGCGACATCATCGCCCTGGCGAAGGTCGAGGAGATCCGGCGCGG
>CAZXOC010000584.1:0-2375 GCA_964642165.1 uncultured Planctomycetaceae bacterium
TTCGGGCAGCATCATGGCCCGGAGACGGCCGGATGACCTCGCCGTCGAGCAGATGACGTGCTTGCTCATCACGCGGTCAGCGGTAGAATCGCCGGGCAGGCCGACGGCGGACGCCGGCCGGAGACGATACAGGAGATCCCGGATCCAATGCTTGACCTACTTCTTCTTGCGATCGGCGGCTGCGTTTGCGCCGGAGACGGCATTCCGTTCGAGGCGGCGCTGGATGAGGCGCGCGTCGAATTGTCCTCGTTGGCCTCGGCCCAGCGCGAAGGGGTGATGCTGGGCAACGGCGATCTGTACGGGATCGTCTGGCAGCGCGACGGCGCACTGGCCCTGCGGGTGACCAAGAACGACATCTGGGACGCGCGGGTCGACACCTCGAAGGACGGCCCGCTGCCGAAGGTGGACATCCGCAACAACAAGGTGACCGGCTCCAGGGGCGCACCGCCCAGCTACAGGAAGCCTTACCCGCAGCCGCGTTGTGCGGCGGTGATCCGGATCGGCGGCGCAAGACCGGAAAGCGCTGTGAAGTCGGCGGTTCTCGATCTGCGGCGCGCCGTGGCCACGATCGTTCAGTCGGAACCGACGAAGGTCCGCATCCTGGCCGACAGGAACGTGGTCCTGATTCAGACCCCGGAGCCGGTACGCCTGGAGGCCATTCGAGCCGACACCCTTCCCGCCGCGAAGACGGGAAAGACGGGGGAGGTCCCCTGGCTGCACCAGAAAATCCCTGCGGACACCAACGGCGACTGGGGCGGCATGGAATACGCGCTGGCGGTGGCCGCCCGGGGGAATCTAAAAGCGGTCTCCCTGGTTTCCTCGTATGACATAAAGCAAGGCAATGTCCTGGAGCGCGCCATCGCCCTTGCGGGAGATACTCTTCGCGAGCAGGAATCCGGACTGATTGCCGCGCACGAGAAGATGTGGCAAGCGTTCTGGTCCCGGAGCGGGATCGAGCTGGCCGACAAGCAGATGCAGCGGTGGTGGTACCGCGTGCTGTACTTTGCGCACACCGTATGCAAACCCGGCGCCGCCCCGGTGGGCATCATGCCGCCCCTGGCGACAGACGTGACGCCCTGGCACGCGGACTATCACCACAATTACAACTCATGGCAGGCGTTCTGGCCCCTGCCCGCATCCAACCATCCCGAGCTGGCCGATCCGTGGATCTCCTACCTGAACGACATGCTCCCGCGGTTCCGGTACCTGGCCAAGGTGACCTACGACTGCGAGGGGGTGTTCTTCCCCATATCCTCGTTCCTGCACGAGCCGGCCCCGGCCGTCTGCAAGAGCAACAACAAACGCCAGATGTCGATGAACCCGTGGGGGTTGACGATCGGCATGGTGGGCATGGGCGTCCAGAGCATGTGGCAGAAGCACCTCTGCGATCCGGACCGGGCCTACCTGGAAGCGAAGATCTACCCGACGCTGCGCGAGGCGGCGCGCTTCTACGTGTCCTTCATGGAGAAGTGCGGGAAGGACGAGAAGGGCCGCATCCTCCTCGGCCCGTCCTACAGCCCCGAACACGGCCCGTGGGGTATCGCCAATTGCCCCTTCGATATCGCCTACGTGCACTACACCTTCGACGCCTTCACCCAGGCCGCGGGTGAGTTGAAGCGGGATGCGGAGCTGGTGGCGCAGTGCCGCAAGTACAAGAAACTCCTGGGACCGTACCCGACGGCCACGCATGACGGCGAGGAGATTGTCGTCGACTGGGAAGGCGGCAAGCACGTCGGCGTACACAACATTACTGTTCCGGCCGCACCGGTCTTCCCCGGTGACCAGGTGACATGGTTCTCGCCCGAGGCGGAGAAGGCGCTGTTCCGGCGCACCATCAAGGCCACGCGGTTCAACGGCAACAATTCCCACGTGATGTTCAACATCGCGAAGGCCCGGCTGTCCATGGCGGAGGGGTATGGCGACGCGAGAGAATGGTTCGCGTCCCGCGAGCTGCCGAACGGCCTGTTCGCGTGGAAGGGACACAGGCACGGCACGTTCATGGGGGAGATGATCGGGATTGTGGGGCTGATCGACGAGTTCCTGATGCAGAGCGTCGGCAACACGATTCGCGTTTTCCCTTGCTGGCCCGACGACAAGGACGCCCGCTTCGCCGACCTTCGAGCCCAGGGCGGTTTCCTGGTGTCCGCGGAGCGGAAGGGCAGCGAGGTGGTCCGGGTCAAGATCACTTGCGAGGTGGGAGGCACGTTGCGCCTGCTGAGTCCGTGGCGAACGATCGCCGTGCGGCGCGGATCCGGGACGCCGAAGTCTGTCAAGCCGGATGCCATGGGTGTCGTGACATTGAGAACGCGGGGCGACGAGGTTCTGCTGTTCACGAAGGCGGGATGAAACGGAACATCCATGCCTGATCATGCCGG
>CAZXOC010000585.1:0-2375 GCA_964642165.1 uncultured Planctomycetaceae bacterium
TGTGGCAGAACTGTCCAATCCTGGGGCCCTCCCCGAGGCCTAGAATTGCGATAAGTCTTTTAATAATAAGCACTTCGTTTGTCCAGATTTTGGACAATCCCCCCCGTTTTGGACAATCAGCCTCGACCGACGTAAGTCCTGCATTCCCGTCCGCTCCGGCGGCGGGTGGGGGGGGCCGCAGGGCGCGCAAGCGTCTGCCGGTGCCGGACGACGGGGTCGCTTGCCGCTACGAGGCCGGCAACGGGTCGGCTTTGTGTCGTTCTGTGTCAGTGCCTAGACAGCAAGCGAAGACGGCTTTGTGATATAACTATCTCGCAATACGTGGCTTGAATCTACCCAGGCCTATGATGCTTTCCGCAAGCGTGTACAAAAGCGCTCGGGGTCTATTGGCAACATCTGGACGCCTTCGGCCTCCCAGCGACGCCACGCATCGCCGGGCTATCTCAGCCCGGACGCTTGCGAGGCAACGAGCTGACCGGACATTGCCCTGACAACGCAACGTGCGCCTCGGAGTGCCCGTCGTTCGTTGAGCACCTCGACCTCCGGCCACCGCGGAAGTCGTTGACAACCCGCGGGATGAAGGGATACTCACGCTGATGCCCCCGGACGGTCATGGGCAAGAGCCTATGGCAATCCCCGCGGAGAGGCCCACGGTGGTTGCGGGCGCGAGCCTGTCTGCGAAATCACGGCGTAGCGGTCGCCGGCACGGGGGCTGCCTGGATCGCCGCGCAGCGTTGATCCAGAAGAGGAACCAACGTGGAGTCGCGGACAATCGACCCATCACGAGCTCAGGAGGCACGAAGATGCCCCGCAAACCGCTTGTTCTCGTGTGTCTGCACCTTGTAGCCGCTGCCGCCTTCGCCGCCCTCGCCAGCGCCGAAGATCCCAGAACCCAGCCCCCGCGAACCGGCGAAATCCTCGCCGACCAGCGGGTCGAGAAGACGCTGACGCCTCTGGTCGCCGAATACAACCGCCTGTCCGGCACGCGCCTGACGTTGCGGTTCCTCGCGGCCAAGGACCTGGCCGCACGTCTGGCCACGAAGGGCCCCGCCGCCGCGATCGCCGTTGCGGTCGCCGCCAAGGCCGGCGCGGCGCCTCCTGCCCGCGGCAAGACCGTCGCGTGGACCCCCGAGAAGGGCCTGCCGATCCACGCGATCGCCTTGGGCAAGCACCCCGACGCCGCGCCCTTCGTGGACTTCTGCGGCGGGCCGAGGGGGCATCAGTTCTGGTCCTGGGACGGCTACCGGATCGGGCCCGGCAAGAGCTCGGCCGAGGTCCACGACTGGGTCTCCGAGCACCGCGTCAAGCACACCTATCCCATGACCGCCATGCGCATGATGCGCGAGCTGGGCGGCATCCGCGACGGGGTCTGCATCGACGTGGGCTGCGGGTCGGGCCAGTTGGAGCTGGAACTGGCCAAGCGGTCGAACTTCCGGATCATCGGGCTGGACATCAACCCCGACGCCAAGGGGCTGTTCGAGAGGCGGATCAAGGCGGCCGGGCTGCAGAAGCGCTGCTCCTTCGTCGTCGGCGACGCCCAGAAGATGCCCTTCGCCGACCACTCCGCCGACGTGATCGTCAGCCGGGGCACGCTGACGTTCATCCCGGACATCGGCAAGTGCCTCCGCGAGGTCCACCGCGTGCTCAAGCCCACCGGCGTGGCGATCCTGGGCGGGCGGTACCTGTACACGCCGAAGAAGTACCTGATCACCAACGAGAAGCTCAGGCAGATCGTCGCCACCTGCGGCGTGCCGGGCGCGAAGGTGGTCGAGCACCGCGGGCAGTGGGTCAAGATCGTCGGGGCCAAGGCGCCCAAGGCCGCCCACACGTTCCAGGGGGGGCCGCACATGCTGGCCAATCGGTTCATCGCCGACTACCGGATCACCACGGGCGTGTGCCTGCTGATCTGCGGCAGCGACGGGGCGCGCGAGCAGGGCCTCCAGCAGGGGTTCCTGGAGAGGACCGAGACGCGGATCGTGGCCGTGTACCCCGATGAGAAGACGGCCTCGGCGGCCGGGGCGCGGATCAAGTCGGCCAGGCACGGCGACCGGATCCGCTGCGCGGTGGGCACGATCCGGGAGTTGCGGTTCCAGGACGACTCGTTCGACCTGATCGCCGGCACGGGCCCGATGCTGATCTTCCAGAAGGACCGGGTGAAGGCGATGAAGGACCTCTACCGCGTGCTGAAGCCGGGCGGCGCGGCGCTGGTGGGGGGGCGGTTCCTGCACATGCCCAAGTCGCGCAAGGTCTCCAGCGACACCCTCCGCGCCGACGCGGCCAGGACGGGCATCACGTCGATTCGCATCCTCGACGACGGGGGCCAGTGGGTGGAGATCCGCAAGGGCGTGCGCCCGGCGGGCAAGACCGAGTAACGC
>CAZXOC010000586.1:0-2364 GCA_964642165.1 uncultured Planctomycetaceae bacterium
CCGCCCCGTCCGAAAAAGGTTCCTGACCCCTTTTCTCCCACCGGAGGCCGCGAGCCGCAAGCGAAGAGAAGTAACCGTCCCAATTTCATCCAATTTCATCACGCACACGGAAGCCTCGCAGTTGCCCGCAATAGGTAACCGTCCCAATTAATCGGGAGCGCCCCCCCGCGCCGCCGGCCAAGCCCGGCAAGACGCGGCCCCAGACCCCCTGACGCAGGATGCGAGTTGACGTGTAGCGAGCACTCGGGCTCCGGAGCCGGAGCCCTGTTTTACGATCTCGTTACACGACCCGCGAGGCCCAACGGCTATACTATGGAGGGAAGGCACCATCCAGCAGGGAAGCGAAAGGGTCGGTCCATGCGGCTCAACCTACCGGCGGTCTGGTCTCTTGCCGCGTTCTGCGCCGCGGCCGCAGCGTGCGCCGCGCCAGCGCTTCCGCGCGACCGCATCCCCAAGGGCCTGCCGTTCGAGGTCCGATGGAACATCGAGGGGCTGTACTCGCCGGACCCGCGCCTGCGGTGCGCATGCGCCCGGGCGCTCGGCGGGATGGGCGAGCGGGCCGCGGCGGCCGCGCCCTTCCTGACCGCGATGCTGGGCGACAGGACCGAGGCGGTCACGCACTTCCCGGAGGCAACGATGGCCGTCAGGCGCATGCCCGCGCCGCCGTCGCCGGATCGCGCGGCGGCCGCGGCGCTGGCCCGGATCGGCACGCCGGCCGTGGGGCCGCTCCTCCGTCTGCTGGAGAGGCCGGCTGCGGCAGGGCGCGCGCTGGCCGTCCAGGCGCTGAGCAACATCCGCGACCCTCGCGCGCTGCCGGCGATCCGCGCCGCGGCGACGGACGCCGATGCCGCGGTCCGGCTCGTCGCGATCACCGCCCTGGCCCATCGCACCGGCGCCGAGGGCGCTATGGCCGCCGTGGCCGCTGCGTTACGCGACACCGACGTGCGCGTCCGCCTCGCCGCGGTCACGCCCCTGTGCCGAGCGCATCCCGCCGCGCCTGTCGTGTCTGTTCTTGTCGCGGCGCTGCGCGACAAGGAGGTGCGCATTCGCCGCAAGGCGGCCGGCGCACTCGTGTTCTGCAAGTCGCGCCAGGTCGCTGAGGGCATGGCTGCGGCCCTGGACGATCCGGACGAGAACGTGCGAGCGTTTGCCGCCCGGGCGCTGGGCTATCAGGCGGACCGGGCCTTCATCGAGCCACTGATGGGGGCGCTCAAGGACAAGAGCGTCTACGTGAGAGCCATGGCGGCTCCCGCGCTCGCGATCCTGGCTCGCAACATTGGCGACAGACGGCCCGTGCCGGCGCTCATCGCGCTGTTCGGGGACTCGGATTCGTCGGCGCGGCACGCCGCGGCCGAGGCGTTCCGCCATCTCCAGGACCCGCGGGCCGTCGAGCCCCTCATCCGCGCGCTCCGCGACGAGGACCACAGCGTGCGCAGCTCGGCAGCCTGGGCGTTGGGCGGTTTCAAGAACCCTCGGGCGGCCGAGCCGCTCCTCGCGCTGGCGCAAAAGAGCGATGAGCGGACCCTGCCTGCGACCGCCTGGGCGCTCGGACAGATCAAGGAGAAGCGGGCCGTTGAGCCGCTGATGAAGGCGTTGCGGGCCCACAAACGGTTCCACGGTCGCTGGTACGTCGTGCGCGCCCTGGGCGACATCGGGGACCCGCGGGCCGTGCCCGTGCTCGTCGAGATCCTCAAGACGGGCGGCGAGCACGACCGCGCGCAAGCCGCCTACTGTCTCGCCCTGCTCAACGCGCACCAGGCGGCCGACGCACTGTTCAAGGCCAGCAGCGATTCGAGCCGCAAGGTGCGTACGTCGGCCATTCGCTCGCTGGTCAGACTGAAGGACCCACGGATCATCCCCTGCCTGATTGCCTTCCTCGAGAAGCCCGGCGACCTCGGTCGCCCCGAGGCCGCACGCTCACTGGGCCTCCTGACCGGCCAAGACTTCGGCGAGGACACCGCCAAGTGGGCCGCATGGTGGGAAGCGAATCGGGCCGCTAGGGGGCGGCGACGCCGCCCTTGATGTCCAGCCAGATCCTACCGACCCCCGTCTCTCGGCAAGACGAGCATCACGGGCGGCGCCAGGAGCGTGCCCTTCCATGCGTCGACGGCCTTGCCCGTGGCCGGGAGTGCTCCGTCGAGGCCGTTTCTCCACAAATTGGGACGGTTACCTGTTTCTTGCTCACAGCGGCGCGCTGGGGCGGGCGGGCGACG
This sequence comes from uncultured Planctomycetaceae bacterium, assembly GCA_964642165.1. GTDB lineage: Bacteria > Planctomycetota > Phycisphaerae > SM23-33 > SM23-33 > CAYRVX01. The sequence goes on from CAZXOC010000586.1 coordinate 2,214, forward strand.
GGGCGGGGACGCAGACGACGCCCGAGCTTGCGCTCCAGCTTGCTGAGGAAACGGTCGCTGCCGAGTGGGCAGCTTCGGTAGCTCCACGAACGCACGCGCTGCACGACCTCCTCGTCCTGTGGCCGCGACAGCGACTCCCGCCAGTCCACGC
>CAZXOC010000587.1:0-2363 GCA_964642165.1 uncultured Planctomycetaceae bacterium
ACCCAGAGCTCCTGCCGATACGACTCCGGCAAATACCAGTCCTCGCTCATTGCTCTGATCCGAGCCGCGGCAGGCCCGTGCCTCCTGTAGACCGTATCCACCAGATGGAATACTTTCCCTTCCGTGGCCTCAGCCAGGATTATCGCTTCCGCGTCCCGGGACCTCGCGAGAACGGTCGCTGCATCTAGAGTGTCCGACGGCCAGCTACGCACAGCAAAACTGACTGCGACGGCTAGGCCGAGAACGCCGAACACGATGACCATGGCGGTGCGCCAGCTGGGACTGCGTTTCATACTTTGGGATGCCTCCCAAACGTTGCCGGGCCGCTTGGACGGACGGAGGTGAATGTCTCGTCTCCACGCATTATACCCCATGCGTTGAGCCGGCGTCGCGGACACCCCCGCGAACCCTTGCGGAAACGGGAGGGCCCGAAAGACGCCACCCCGATGGGCGCCGCGGAGCCAAATCATCGAACACGAGAGGTTGGTTGTCAAGCACGATCAGAGCGGCGCTGCCAAACCGCAAGCAGGGGGCAAGGAACCCGCGGGGCTGGCGGAAGCGCGCTCGGCGACCACACCTGCTATAATGAGGTGGCTGTGGGAATAGCCGATAGGTACGGTTCTTCGCGGACGCAACCCCATGAATGGCGTTCATTGGCTTGCTTGCGTTTTGGCATCCGCCTTGGTGGTAGCCATCTTGACCGGATGCGGAGAATCTACCGCGCCGAGCGCCCGGACGCCTTTGCCGACCGCGAGCGCTACTGTCTCTCCCGCCGCGAGGGAGTTTCCCGCCCACCTCAAGAGAGCCACGCCCGACCCTGACGGCGGCACAGTGACGGGCCGAGTGGTGTCGAGTGTTGGACGCCGTGGACCGATGGCTGGCCACATCGTCAAGATCGACTGCGGCATGGACACAGAGGGCGAAACCCTCTGGTGCCTGGGCCGGACGGAGGAGGACGGTTCATTCAGCGTCTCTGGCGTGCCCCAGGGATGGCACTATGGGCATGCCGGGCAGCACATCGAGTTCACCGTCCATATCGCTGGGCCCAGGGCTGTCGTTGACCTGGGGACGCTGGAATACCCGCTGATTCACCCGCCAATACTCTCCATCTTTCCCGATTCGGGGCCGCCCGGCACAACGGTCACGCTGGTGGGACAGCGGAGCCAGTGGTGGCCCGGCGCCGAGCTAAGTGTGACGGCAGCCAGGCCCCCCGAGCGCCCAGACGGCGAGTACGCGAGGGCCACGGTCTCCAAGGACGGCACTTTCAGCGTCAGCTTCGAGTTCCCTCCCGAGGGGTCGCCGTATGAGAAGCCCGGGATGGTCGTGTTCGTGGTGCAGGTCGTGGGCCTGCCATCCGGTACGGGAGAACTGACCGGAGAAGTCGACATCCGGGATCTCCCCAAGGTAGAGGCCACCTACATTGTCACGGCGCCGAACCTCCCTACCATCGGCTTCAGCCCTGCCGAGGTGCCCGCGGGCGGGATGACGAGGGTGCTGATACGGAACTTGCCCCACAACTTCGTCTCGGGCAAGACAACGGTCTGCGTGGGCTTGAGGAGGCCCTACGACGGCGAGTGGGTGAATCTGGGACAGGTGCCGCCGGGCAGCGCGGACATCAACATGGACGCTACTATTCCCGCAGACCTGGCGCCCGGCACCTACGCGGCTCTTCTTGCGGACTGCAGTTTCGCCCCCAACTCCGGAATGGGTGAGGGCGCCAGCCTGGTGGTGCGGAGGGGTGTCCCCCGCGTCTTCAACGCTGACCTCCCTCCCCGCACGGCAGACAGATTATACCAGGCGCTGGGCGACAGCTTGAGGCGACGTGGGTCCGTATTCCACACCGTGGTCGAAATGGATGCAGAGGGTCCCGACTATCCGTACACAGCGACGATGGAGATCTGGGTCGACGCCGAGCGGAACGCCGCTCGTCAGGAGATGCGTGTCGAGTCAGAACGGGGAGAGCAAGCGCCGCGTGAGGAGACCACGATCATCGTTGGAGACACCTCCTTCCACCGTGCTGGTGGCCAGGAGGTGGAGGGAACAGAGGCACCCAAGTGCTACGGAGCGAGGGGCGCGGCAGTGTCGACCCTGCTGGGCCTGGCCTGCGTATTCGAGCCCTCCTCAGGCCAAGTACAGACGGGCATGCAGTACGAGGGCCAGGCGGCCACGTTTCCGCCCGGGGCGGGGCCGTGCTACCGGTGCCTGTTCCCGCAGCCGCCTGATCCGGAGATAGTGCCGCGCGGGGCCGACCTCGGGCTGCTCGGCGTAGTTCCCGGCGTCATCGGGCTGATTCAGGCGGTGGAGACGCTCAAACTTCTGCTCGGGCTCGGCGAGCCGCTCGCCGGACGGCTCCTGCTCTTCGA
>CAZXOC010000588.1:0-2353 GCA_964642165.1 uncultured Planctomycetaceae bacterium
TCCCCGCGTGAGCGAGTGGGCCCACGACAAGGACAAGGACTGGCGCAAGAAGCCGGCCCTGTACCGCTGAAGGCGAGGCAGCGGCCCCGCGGCCCGATCGACCGATCGGCGCCCCCGGCCGGGCGGCCGGTTGGTCCGCCACGAGATCCTCTCGACCGACCGCTTGCCGAAGCGCCCGGCCTGTGGCCTTCGCCAATGTCAGATTCTATCTCCTTTTATTCGAGTCCTTTAACAGGAGCCGGGCCTGCTGTCCCCACGTCGCGGGGGCTGTCATGTGCCGGCAGCCCATTACGGCCAAATGCGTCCTGCTCGGCGAACCCACGCAGGCGAGAGGTTCTTGGCGATGGCGAGCGCGCCGTGCAGCTGGTAGCATGGCAAGCGGAAGCGGAATATGGCGAAGGGCAAGGACACTCTGGAGGCCGTTGCCGATGGGCTGGAGGAACTCCTCCCATCCGAGCTGCGCGACGTGCCCGATATCAAGACGGCCATTCCGCGTATCGCCAAGGACGCGGGCCTCATGGCCAAGATCGAGGACGGCCTGAAGCAACTGCCGACGCGGCACCGCCTGATCCTCCACGACGCTCGGACGTGGCGTGACTTCCGGCCGGGGACCATCCACCTCGTCGTCACGTCGCCCCCCTACTGGACCTTGAAACGCTACAGGGACTCCGAAGGGCAGATGGGCCATATCGACGACTACAGCCGGTTCCTGGGCGAACTGGACAAGGTCTGGGAGAACTGCCGTGATGCCCTTGTGCCCGGCGGTCGCTTGGTATGCGTCGTCGGGGACGTATGCCTGTCCCGCCGGAAGAACAGCGGTCGTCACATGGTCGTGCCCCTGCACGCGGCCATCCAGGAGCACTGCCGATGCCTGGGCTTCGACAACCTGGCCACGGTGATCTGGCACAAGATCGCCAACGCCCAGTATGAGGCTGGGGGGGCCGGCGGCATCTTGGGCAAGCCCTATGAGCCCAACGCCGTCATCAAGAACGACGTCGAGTTCATCCTGATGGAACGGAAGCCGGGCGCCTACCGGAAGCCATCGCGTACCACCCGCCTGATGAGCATCATCTCAGCAGATCGCCATCGCCTGTGGTTCCAGCAAATCTGGACCGGCATCACGGGGGCGCCCACACGGAACCACCCGGCGCCGTTCCCCGTGGCGCTGGCCGAGCGGGTCATCCGGATGTTCAGCTTCGTGGGAGATACCGTCCTGGATCCGTTTGCCGGGACGGGCACGACGGCGGTTGCCGCGAGTCGGTGTGGGCGGAACAGCGTCAGCGTCGAGGTGGACCCCACGTACGTGGACTTCGCCGAGCGACGAATCAACCGGGAGACGCGCAGCCTGTTCGGAAGCGTCACACTGGACGTCTACAAATGGGACGGAGGGGAGGGATGAGCAAGGCAGACCTGGACGTAGTCCTCAGGAAGGCGGTTCGCCACTTCTGGCGGACGCGACATGCCCAGCAGCGGAAGCAGGGGGGCACCACGGGGCGCAAGGACGCGGGAAGCCGCGGGGCCGTAACCGGGGGCGCCCAACTGGATGGCATGGTGCGTTTGATCGCCCGGGTCGTAACCGAAGCGGGCGTGTCGCACGCGAGCATCTACTACGCCAAACGGGGCACGACCTACCTGCCGGGGTTCTTCCGCCCAAACAAGGCCTGGGACTTGCTGGTCGTGGCGCGGAGCTACCTGTTGGCTTGCATCGAGTTCAAGTCTCAGGTGGGCTCCTTCGGGAACAACTTCAACAACCGCAGCGAAGAGGCGATCGGTAGCGCGACGGACTTCTGGACGGCCTATCGTGAGGGGGCCTTCCGGGATTCGCCCCGGCCGTGGCTTGGGTACTTCCTGCTCCTGGAGGACGCCCCGGAATCCACCAGGCCGGTGAAGGTATACGAGCCCCATTTCGGCGTCTTTGCGGAGTTCCGGGACTCATCCTATGCGTCACGGTACGAACTCCTGTGCCTGAAGCTGGTCCGGGAGCGTCTGTACGATGCCGCGTGCTTCCTCCTGTCCGACGCCTTGGGCGGGCGCAGGCGAGGCGACTACCGGGAGCCCGCCAAAGAGCTGTCTTTCGGACACTTCGCCGGGTCTCTGGCCGCGCACGTCGGGGCTTTCGCGAAGCTGACCTGACGCGGAAGTCGAGCGGACGTCAATGCAATGCGGCGTCTTGGGCTCGCCGCAACGGCGCCCTGTCTGCCACGGCCTCCCGCGCCCCTCTTGGCGCCTGAAAGGGAGGGCACGCAGCCGGTGGGGTGAGGCCGAGACGCGTGAGGAGAGCGAGCATGGCGTGCGACGGCGAGCGGCGACGGGTGCGTACGCGACGTGGATCGGCGCCGGCAGGTGCGCTGCC
>CAZXOC010000589.1:0-2332 GCA_964642165.1 uncultured Planctomycetaceae bacterium
GATCCGGTCCCTGATCTGCCGCGACGCCTTCGGGCTGTGCGTCATGGACGAGATCGGCTACGGGCTGGCGAACAACTTCATCCACTCCCGCGAGGCCAGGGGCTTCGAGCCGTACCTCGTCGTCCGCGCGACCGGCCGGGACGGGACGTCGCCTGCGGCACCCCGCGTTGCCGTGCGCCCCGCCCCGGCGGCCGCCCACATGGCCTCGGGCGCGGCCGCCATCGACGTGGACGGCCCCGCCGACGCGTTCTGCTACTTCGTGACGGTCAACGGCCGGGCCGTGCCGCGCTGGCGCACGCCGCACCCGCAGGGCGGCCGGGCACGCATCCTGCTCGACGACCGGACGGCCGGCGAGGCGCTGTCGGTGCAGGTCGTCGCGTGCGACGCCGCGGGGAACCGCTCGCCCGCGGCGAAGGCGACCGGGCGCGCGTCACCGACGCTGGCGCCCCCGCCGAAGCTGCCGCCGGCGTGGCAGCCGACCGCCGGCGAGCCGCCCGTCCGCGCCGGGCGGATGCGCGTCTGGGCGCTGCCGGAGGCCTGCAAGGTCGATCCCGTCACCGGCGCGCTGTTCGAGGCCAAGGCCCTCGGCGCCGAGCCGCTGGCCTATCGCCGGGCCAACAGCGTCTGGGACGGGGCGACGGGCTCCGTCCGCGTGTTCGGCGCGGCCGGCGAGATCGTCGCCTTCCAGCTCTGCGTCGCGCGCACGCGGGGCGGCGAGCCCCTGAAGGGCATCGCCGTCCGCTTCGCGGGCCTGAGCGGCCCGGGTCCGATCCCCGCCGGGCGCGTCCGTCTCTATCGCATCTGGTACACGCCCGTGCCCGAGTACGCCGTGCCCATGAAGGCCGGCGAGACGCTCGCCATCCCCAACGGCAGCGACCGGGCCGGCGAGACCCAGCGGAACCAGCTCGTCTACGTGGACATCGCCATCCCGCAGGGCGCCAAGGCGGGGGAGTACCGCGGCAAGGTGACGATCTCGGCCGAGGGCGTCGCGGCCTTCGACGTGCCGGTGCGCCTGCGCGTGTACGGCTTCTCGATTCCCGACCGGCTGCGGTTCAACCCGGAGCTGAACATCTACCGCGCCCCGGCCCGGCCCGGCAGCGAGACGTGGTTCGCGTGCTTCCGCGCCGCCCACTACAACCGCTGCACCTTGAGCCTGACGATGGCCGGCCACGGCGACGGGATCAACGGCGGGATGGGCCTGCCGATCGCCGGCGACGGGGCCGCCGTCCGCGTGGCCGACTGGCGCAAGTGGGATGCCGCCTACGGGCCCCTGCTGGACGGCTCGGCGTTCCGGCTCCTGCCGCGGGCGTCCGTGCCGCTGGCGACCTGCCAGGTGCCGCTCAGCCACGGCTCGCCGCTGAAGCTCGACCGCTACTACCGCTACGACGGACCCCGCAAGCACAAGAACGTCGGCCTGGCCCACGCCCTGCTCTGCAAGCCAATCGACGAGGCCTTCGGCGACGACTACAAGCGCGGCTTTCAGTCCTTCGCCCGCCAGGTCGCCGGCCACTTCGGGGCCAAGGGCTGGCGCCGAACGGACTTCCAGTTCTACCTCGACGCGAAGGTCATGTGGCGCGTCCGCGGCGGCGGGACGAGCTACTGGACGCTCGACGAGCCGTACAACTACGACGACTGGGCGGCGCTGCGCTTCTGGGGCAGGCTCTTCCGCCACGCCCTGCGCGACGTGCCCGCCCGGGCGCGCTGGGGCTTCCGCTGCGACATCTCCCGCCCCCAGTGGACGCACGACTGGCTGCGGGGCGTCATGACGACGATGTACGTCGGCGGGCTCGAGAGGCAGGTGCGGACCGTGCAGCGGATGGCCGCCGCGGACCCGGAGCTGCGCTTCTACGCCTACGGGGCGTGCAACCCGCCGGCCGCGAGCAACTGGAACTCCGTCGGCTGGTGCCTGGCGACGTTCCTCGCCGGCGGCGAGGGCGTCCTGCCCTGGCAGTCGCTGGGCAATGCCGCCTCGCTCCGCAAGCCGGACCGTCTCGCCCTGATCGTCCCCAACGCCGCCGGGCACGGCGCCGTCGCCTCGGTCCGCGTGATGGCCCTGCGCCGCGGCGCGCAGGACTGCGAGTACCTGCTCACGCTGGGCGAGCGCTACGGCCTGAACCGCGAGCAGCTCCGCGCGCTCGTGGCAGGCAAGGTCCTGCCGAAGGCGAGGTCAACGGCCCTGCACGAGGACGACGCCGCGCCGGTCGCCTTCGACCGCCTCGACCCCGCTGCCTTCGCCGCCCTCCGCGAGGGCGTCGCCAAGCTCATCGAGGGGCGAGCTCGGGAGGGCGGCAGACTCGTCCCTCATTCGGACTAGACTTTTTTGTCTTGCTAG
>CAZXOC010000590.1:0-2289 GCA_964642165.1 uncultured Planctomycetaceae bacterium
TATGGGGAGTTCACCCGCGCCCGCGCGGCCGCCAGGCCAAGCGCCTCCGCCGCCGGAAGCGCACCGGAGACGCAGCTGCCCTTGCGCGCGCTACCGGGAGGCGGCACCACCCCGCCGGTGGCCCGCCCCGGCCCAGAAACCAGCCTGACGCCGATTCTGCACCTGCTGGGCTCCACGGCGGCGGATTTCCCCGAGTGGCTAACGCACCGGCTTCAACGCGAACGACTTGATGGCCAGCCCGTACTGCGGCGGCTTGCTGCGCGAGAACTGCAGGGCGTTCTCGCCCTTCTTGAGGGTGAGCGTGACCGGCTCAAAGTCCCGCCACTCCCCGACCGTGAAGGGCATCTCAATGGCGATCTCGGACTCGGCGTCATTCGCACAGACGTTCAGTCGCTGATTGTAATTGGCCGTGACCACCTGCGCCGTTAACGAGTACTTGCCCGATCGCGGGACGGTGATCTTGTATTCGAAACGGGACTTCGTCCCTTGGCTCGGCCCGGTCGGGTCCACCTTGGGGCTTTGTGCGTAGTAGTTTCGGGCATACGTGTCCGATATTCGCTCGCAGACGTTGCCGTATATGTCGTAGAGACCCCACGGATTGGGCTTCTTCTGACCTACTGGATGCGACTTGCCACCCGCGTTGTCCTTGAACCAGGCATAGTCCCCGAGCCGCGAGGGATCGTTGCCGAAGAACCAGCGCGTGTCCTTGCCGGCGCGGGAGGCATACTCCCACTCGGCCTCGGTGGGAAGCCGCACGTCCCGCCCGGTCTTCTCGGCGAGCTTCTCACAGAATTTCAACGCGTCCGGCGAGGCGACGTTGTCAACCGGGCAGTCCGGGGCCTTGGTCGACCTGCTGGGGTTCGAGCCCATGATGGCCTGGTACTGCGCCTGCGTCACCTCGTACTTGCCCAGATAGAATCCCCTGGTGAGCTTGACCTCGTGCTTCGGCACCTCGACGCACTCGAACCGGCCATCGGTCTTGCTTTCGCCTCCCATCACGAACGTCCCAGGCTTGATGTAGACCAGCTCCATGGTCACGCCGTCACCCAGGTCGAGCGTCAGTTCACGCGGGGCACCGCTGCCGGTATGCGTCACGGCCGCCCGGAAACCCCAGTTGTGGTATCTACCATAGCCACCGCTGAGGAGGCGCGTCCCGGACGTGCATAGGGCGGCCTCGCTCTTCCACGTGCCGCCCCGCAGAGTCGTTTTGCCCTGAGGGAAGAAACGCGGGAGGAAGATCTGCAGACCGCCGCCGAAGCTCTTCATGGCAAAGACCTCCCGCGTGTTGCCGGACGGCTTGCTGTATGCGGCGGCCGGTATCGATATGACGCCGTCGGCGCCGTAGGTGATCTCCCTGTCCTCGGGCGTGACCGGTGAGGCCATGACCTTCTCGGCCACCGTGGGCTCGTTGGCCTCGCCGAGGTCCTCGCCGAGTGCGCCGAGCGTCACGGCCTTTGCCTCCTTGATGATAGCCCGCTGCGTGCGGAGCGCCACGCCGTTCCAGAAGGCCGGCGTGCCGTCGTGCTCCCCGTAGGTCCGCTTTTCTCCCAGGACGTCCCCGACCCACTGGGCCCGCTTGACCTTCAGGTATGCCTTCGGGTTGCTGCGCGCCTGCGTACTCGCGAGGAAATCGAGGTCCTTCCTGTAGCGTGTGCTGGTCCAGCCGGCGCCCCAGCCTCCGCCGAGATTGACGACCCAGCCCTTGGGCGTCCAGTGCGCCAGGGCTCCGTGACCGCGACTGGGACGAGCCGTGGTCGGGATCCCGAAGGCGCGCAGAATGAAGCGCCCGAAGAACGCACGCCGGCCGCACACCCCGCCGTTCATGAGGATGTTCTGATATCTCTGCAACTCTGGCCTGTCGTACTTGACGTCCCCTGACCCGTACTTGACGTCGGACCTGACGATACTCACGTAGCGCCAGCCGGAGTTCGAGTTGTAGATGTGGTCGGGCCGGTAGTTCCGGAGCATCTCGCGCCCCCAGGCGAGGGTCTCGTCCGGCTCCTCCCCGTTAACGACCATGCGGAGCTCCCAGGCGCTCAGGCGCTCGAACGCCGGGTCCAGTTCCCCGCCCAGGTACGCCTTCTCGTAGTGCAGGTAGCGATTTGCCGGGTCGATTATCTCAGGGGCGTCGGTCCGGGCCGTAGGGTTCGCTTGCTTCATCGGCACCGCATGTTCCAGACCGATGGCGAGCGCCAGCCGCTGCAGGACGCCCTTCGAGGCCTTCTTGCTCGCCTTCCGGATGTCGGTGTAGATCTTCATCGCCTGGCCGTACTGTGCCGGGCCATAGCC
>CAZXOC010000591.1:0-2262 GCA_964642165.1 uncultured Planctomycetaceae bacterium
CGGCGGGCTCGTCATCAGCGTCGACCACCAGACCCCCCCCGGCGTGTCCTACGAGGAGTACCTGCTGTTCCTGCGCCTCTTCCGCGACTACGCCGCCCGGGCGGGCGCGGGGTCGTAGCGAAGGGGTCCCTGCGGGCCCCAAGGCGGGGTGGGCTCGCCCGCGCTTGCGCGGTAGGCGATCTATCGAATGGCCGAGGACCGGCCGACTACCCCTGTCCTCCAGCCGAACGGACCACAAGTTGCACACAGGAGCCATGATGAGACACTCATCAACACGACTCGCCTTCTTTGCACTCCTCACCGTCGGTGCTTCGGCGGCAGGACGGACCCAGGTCAACCGCTCGGCCCGGGAGGTCATGGCAGAGGCCCTGCCGAAGCTCAAGGCAAGACGGACCAAACTGGAAGAGAAGATCAGGCTGGTCCGGGCCCTGGGCGAGTTGGGGCCGGATGCCGCGCCAGCCGTGGGGTTTCTGCTCTCAAACAGCTTTTTCTACGAACAGGGCGGGCGCACCGCCAAGACGCATCCGCTGCGCCTGGCGACGATCGACGCCCTGGTCAAGATTGGTGAACCGGCCGTGCCTGAGGTGGTCGCGCTCCTGAGCATGAAGCCCGGCGGCACGGGCAGCGACAAGGTGAATCGCAAGAACAAGTTCGATTGGAGATGGTGGGGTGGGGAGATTCTGCGGCGGATGTCGCAGACGGAGTCCATCGACGCAATCATCCCGATTCTCGAGAAGGAGATGCAGTCAGCGAAGCAGAAGAGCCTCTATTACCACGTGCTGGCGTTGATGGGCCCCAAGGCCGCGGGCGTTCTGAAGCGGGAGGCCAGGAGGATTGTGTCCAAAGGCGTGAGATCCAAGGCGGAGGCGAACAACATTCGCCGTCTGGGCGACTTGATCGGACCCGAGATCGCCGATGCGCTCGATGCGGTGATCCCCGAACACTACGACGAGAAGACTTGGGGCGATGACCGCTATTGGATCCACTACCGAGGTGGCTGGTATCCGCTGGCCCATGCCAGGCCGGATCCCAAACACATCCCCGCCTTCCTGGACCTCATCAAGAACGACACGTTGATGCGTACCCGGCAGTACGAGGGTGTGCGGTACATCGGCATGATCCTGGGCACCATGGGCCAGGCCCCGGCCTTGCCGTTGGCGGCGCTCCTGGAAGACAAGATCCTGGAAACCCGTTGGGCGGCAGCGTTCATCCTGACGATGATCGGTCCCGACGGCAGAGCAGCCCTGCCTGCACTCGAAAAGACACTCGCCAACCAAGGCGAGGAGGTGGAAGTTCGTGTCGCCGCCGCACGGGCGATTGCCGAGATCAAGGGGACGGATGCCGCGGCGCTGTACAACCGGGTTCCCGACGTCCATGGCCGGCTGGTTGCCGCGGCCAGGAAACGGTCGGAGATTGCGCAGAGCCGCGAGCAATGGCGGACGCACTTCGTCACGGATCCCACGCAGGTGCGGGCACGGCAGCTCGCGTTATACAACAGGACGCCCGAGGCTGAGAAACCCATATACAATCTCGCCGTCAACAAAGACTTGAAATCGTCGAACCAATGGGTGCGTGAGTACGTCGCAAAGCTCCTGGAGGGCAACTCGAAGGCGAAGTCATTCGGTGGCGGACGAATGTGTGAGGACCTGAACGTATTCGTGTACCTGTTCGGCAGGGACAGCCGGCACTATCCGGGGCGTCTTGAGGCCGATATTGAGAAAGCCGCCAAGGAGTACATGTTCCAGAGCGTCAACGTCCCCCCGGCTGAGCATAAGGGCAAAGCCCGGTATGTGCCCAAGTCCGCATCGGACCTGGACAAGATCCTCGCCCTCGACAGCTTGATCTGCATCGTGGAGGCGACCAACGGGCCCTTGCGCAGCGACGCGCAGCATTATCTGATCCTGCAGAGCCTCAACAATGACCCGGCGTACAGGGACAGGAGATTCAAGACAGGTGACACCGTGGCGCAGCGCTACGAGCGATTCACGCGGTTCTTCCGACGTGGCCTGAAGGAATGGGCGCTGCACGGGATGTGGGTTGAGCTCGGCAGCAGCAACTACGAATACAAGACGTATCGTGGACTGTATCTGCTGCTCGATTTCGCAACGGATCCGGTGGTGGCCGCGCGGGCCAGGATGCTGATGGACCTGGCCATGGTCGAGATTGAGCAGATCTCACTCAGCGGCCTGCGCGGCGGCAGCAAGTCCCGCGCCAAGGATGGTGGGCTCGACAGCCGGTTCAACAAGACGCTTGCGCGGCTCT
>CAZXOC010000592.1:0-435 GCA_964642165.1 uncultured Planctomycetaceae bacterium
CATCAACTTCGAGCAGTACCGCGACGTCCGCGCCCGCTGCGCGCGAGACGAGCTGTTCTTCTGCTGGGGCGGCGTGAACGTCTTCGAGTGCATCCATCCCGTCTGCGGGCACGAGTACATGCTGATGGGCATGGCCCTCGAGCCGGACTGGGTCCGCGACATGTGCAACGTCTTCGCCGACCTCATCATCCACTGCCTCGAGATCCTCTTCGACGAGGAAGGCGACCCCGACGGGCTGTTCTTCTACGAGGACATGGGCTTCAAGCTCAAACCCTTCATGTCCCCCGCGATGTACAAGGACATCGTCTGGCCGGCCCACAAGAAGACCTTCGACTTCGGCCACGCCCGCGGGCTGCCGATCATCCTGCACTCCTGCGGCTTCGTCGAGCCGCTCGTGCCCGGGCTCATCGAGGCCGGCATGGACTGCCTCCAGGC
>CAZXOC010000592.1:445-2259 GCA_964642165.1 uncultured Planctomycetaceae bacterium
GTACGGCCGGCACATCGCCTTCATGGGCGGCCTGGACAGCCGCGCCCTGGAGAGCAACGACACCGCCCAGGTCGAGGCCGAGCTGATGGCCAAGGTCCCCATCGCCATGGCCGGCGGCGGCTACTGCCTCCACACCGACCACAGCGTCTCCAGCCGCGTCGAGTACGACACGTACAAGTTCTTCGTCGAGCGGGGCCTGGAGATCGGCACGTACTGACGGCCGCCGCGGGCGCGCGGGGCCGGGCCCCACGCCGCCACACCGAAAGGACGGACCATCATGAAGCGACGCGAGTTCCTCCGGTCCCTGGGCGTCGGCGCCGCGGCCCTGACCTTCCGCCGCCTCGCCCCCGCCGCCGAGACCGCCAAGCGCCCCAACGTCGTCTTCATCCTCACCGACGACCAGCGCTGGGACCAGATGAGCTGCGCCGGCCACAAGTTCCTCAAGACCCCCCACCTCGACCGCCTCGCCGCCGAGGGGGCCCTCTTCGAGAACATGTTCGTCACCACCTCCCTCTGCTCCCCCAGCCGGGCGTCCTTCCTCTCCGGGCTCTACGCCCACAGCCACGGCGTGACCAACAACTTCACCGACTACCCCGTCCGGCTCGACAGCTTCCCCAAACGCCTCCAGGCCGCCGGCTACGAGAGCGCCTACATCGGCAAGTGGCACATGGGCGAGAAGGACGACCGCAAGCGCCCCGGCTTCGACTACTGGGTCAGCCACAAGGGCCAGGGCAAGTACTTCGACAACACCTGGAACCTCAACGGCACGCGGAAGGTCGTCAAGGGCTACTACACCACCAACGTGACGGACATGGCCGTCAAGTGGCTCAAGCAGCCGCGCCAAAGGCCCTTCCTGCTCATCCTCGGCCACAAGGCCGCCCACACGCCGTTCACGCCCGAGCCGAAGTACGCCCACTTGCTGGACGCGATGCCCGTCGCCTACCCCGACAGCGCCTTCCGGCTCAAGGGCAAGGGCGAGTGGGTCCGCCAGCGGCTCGACACGTGGCACGGCATCTACGGGCCCATCTACGGCTTCCGCGAGAAGTTCCCCGACCGCCGCCCCGAGAGCGTCAAGCACTTCGCCGCCTTCGTGCGGTCGTACTCGGCCAGCATCAAGAGCATCGACGACAGCGTCGGGCGCGTCTACGCCGCCCTGAAGGCCACCGGCCGGCTCGACAACACGCTGCTGATCTTCGCCGGGGACAACGGCATGTTCCTCGGCGAGCACGGCATGACCGACAAGCGCACGATGCACGAGGAGTCCATCCGCGTGCCCCTGCTGGTGCGCTATCCCGCGCTGATCCGCCCGGGGACGCGGGTCCGCCAGCAGGTGCTGAACATCGACCTGGCCCCCAGTGTGCTGGACGTCTGCGGCGCCGAGCCGCTTCGGGACATCCACGGCAGCTCCTGGAAGCCGCTCCTTCCCGGCGAGGCCGCCGACTGGCGCAAGGCCTGGTACTACGAGTACAACTACGAGAAGCAGTTCCCCTACACGCCCAACGTCCGGGGCGTCCGGACCGACCGCTGGAAGTACGTCCACTACCCCCACGGCGACGGCAGCCCCGACCGCCACAAGGCCGAGCTGTACGACCTCAAGAACGACCCCGGCGAGCGGCACAACCTCATCGACGATCCCGCGCAGCGCGACCTCGTCGAGCGGCTCGGCAAGCGCCTTCGCCGCCTCATGAAGCAGACGGGCGCCCTGCCCGACAAGATGCCCCTCGACGAGGGCATCAAGACCGAGCTGCCCGACGCGAAGATCCGCTGACCGCCCCCGCTCGCGGCCCGCGCGACCGTCTCCGCCCCGCCGCCGC
>CAZXOC010000593.1:0-2232 GCA_964642165.1 uncultured Planctomycetaceae bacterium
TCGCTCGCAGTCGGGGCCGTGGCGGGCGCGGCATGCACATCCGCCGCAACACAAAACGCCGCGGCCAGCACCATCACCGTCAGTCGTCTCATCCTGCCATTCTCCGGGCGCAATGCGCCCCGCTCTGTCAGCCGATCATGCAAGCGCGGAATGCAATTGCCTGCTTCGACGCTCTGGCGGCAGTTCGGTTCCCGGCTTCGGCAATCGTCGCAGGCACCGGCACCGGCAGCCAGCGGGGCAACAGGATCACCCCAGCCGTCCGCAGGCGGCACGTCGTGCCTCGACGCATCAGGGGCGGCCAGCGGGAATCGGGGTCAGCCTGCTTTCCCGCTCACGTCGGCAAGAGGAGATGCGTGATACCCACGACTTTATGCAACAAAGACTTATGAATCGTAGATTCGCCCCGGTGCCCGAATCGGTGACACGGTGGCCGGGCAAAATGCGCCCCGAGGCCGGAATCCCGTAGGTGCGGCCGACGCTTGACCAGTCTGTGGGGATTCCATGGCCATGCGGATCGCGATTCACAGGCGTGAAGTGGGGCCTTCGTCAGTCGTGCGGACTACTCCCGGCCGGGCGTTTCGGATTCCTCGGCCTTGCGGAGCCTGGCAATGTGAGCCAGCCGGTACTGCCTCGGCGTCATGCCCATTGCCTTGCGAAAGACCCGGCCGAAGTACGTTTGCGTATTGAAGCCGACCCGCCTGGCGATGTCTCGGCCGGTGAGTTTGGTGCCTGTCAGCAGTTCGCAGCTTCGCTCGATCCGCTTGCGGGTGAGTTCCTCGGTGACGCTTCTGCCGAGGTAGTTTCGGAAGTGGCGTTCGAGCTTCCGCCGGGAGATGCCGACAGCCTCGGCCACTTCGCCGACGCTCAGCGGCTCGGCGAGGTGCTCCCACATGTATCGCAGCGCCCGGACCGTGTCCACGTCCGGCAGGGCCAGCACGTCCGTGCTCTGGCGGGTCACCACGCCGGCCGGCGGGATCAGGATCGGCTCGGCGGGCGCCGGCTCGCCGTCCATGAGCTTCTCGAGCCACTCGGCCGCAACCCGGCCCTGGTGGTAGGAGTCCGGATCCACGCTGGAAAGAGGCGTTGGCGCATAGTCGCATTTCGAGGGATCGTTGCCGATTCCGAGGACGGCAACCTGATCCGGAACCCTCAGGCCGATGGCGTCACAGTACTGGCAGATGCGCAAGGCCATCAAGTCGTGGTACGCGAAGATGCCCAGCGGCAGTTGGAGCCTGGATATCTCTTTGGCGAAGCGTTTGGCCAATGTGCCGAACCGGGTCCACGGAAGGACCTGTCCCGGCCGCTGAACGGCGATTAGCTCGGCCCGGGCGCCGAGTTCGCGGGCGCGCTCGATGAAGCTCAAGCCAATCAATCTGAGCGGCGAATGGTCAAATGTCTCGCTACGCAGATAGGCCACGTTCGTGAAGCCTCGTTCGCGGAAATACTCGGCCGCGGCCCGGCCGGTGGCCCCTTGATCTCGAATGACGCAGCATCTTCGGGGCGTGATGTCTCTAAGCTGCACTGACGGAACGCCTTTGCGAAGGAACCGCTTTAGCAAGGGGGTTATATGGGCCGCCGTGTGCGTGTGAAGGATCACACCGTCGGGTTGGAAAGTCCGGGAAAAGACTACATAGTGGTAATGACGCCCGTCGAGCACGCACCAGCCCGCGTCCTTAGCGTGGTCATAGACGCCGGCCAGGAGGACTTCCGAGTAATCCTCAAGGGCCAGCAGAACCGTGCGCCGGCCGCGGGGCGCTTGAGGATTGCTGCTGGAGGAGGACCTGGTCATGGATCCATTCTATACGGGGCGGCCTGACCCGGCAACAGGAAACCGCCCTAATCTGTCGCAATAATGACAATCTTTTGCCGCGATATTAGGATATACAAGACGCAAGGGGGGAGTACAATACAAAGCACCATCGAGTCTGCAAATCAGTACGGAAGCTGCCCGTCGGGGCAGGGCCATGTCTGTGCCGCCCGGGCGGGCCCGGCCGGCTGTGGCACGTGGTAGAGCCGCGAAGGACGTGAGGCCAAAGGAGACGTAATCCAGCGCATTTCGTTGTGTAAGGATCGGCGGTGAAGCGAGTCGTTCTTGGGCATTTTAAGGAGAGAACGATGAGGAGGAGCAAGATCATGAGGACACTGTTTGCCGCGGCCGCGGTCGCGGCGATGCTGGTCCTCCCGGCTGGCGTGGCACGGGGCGCCACGATTCTGTTTCACGGAAAGAACGCC
>CAZXOC010000594.1:0-2216 GCA_964642165.1 uncultured Planctomycetaceae bacterium
TTGGGATGAAGGGCGTTACGAGTCCATCGCCGCGCGAGCGGCCGGGTGTGCGAGGGATCTTCCCGGCAACGCATAACGCCATGTTCCTCGATGGTAACAAGCGGGGCGGGGCCGCCGCGGCGATCGTATTCCTGGCGATGAATGACATGGAGGTCAAGGCCGACGAGGATGGTCTGGTTGAGCTTACGCTGCGTGCCGCCCGGGGAGAAGCGGGCAAGGCGGGAATCGCGGAGTTCTTCCGCTCGCGAGGGAATGGATCGTATCACGACCGGACCCGTCCTCGCCCCAACCTGTGGCGAGGGCGAGGGGCAAAGCTCGATAGCCGGCCAACGGTTGCCCGTCCGAGAATGTGCGGAAGATCCCGGACACTGCCCGATGGACAGGTCATCAGGTCGTGCATTTGCGAGAGCTTCCCTCTCGCCGCACGGAAACGAACCGGGCGGCCTGATGATCAGGCCGCCCGGTGTGATGCGTTCATACTGCCGTTCGGCAGGCTCACGACCTGCCGGCTATTGCGTCTTTGCGGCTATGCGCGATTCCGTCTGCGACGCAGCAGGCCGATCCCGCCGAGGCACAGCAGCGCCATCGTCGCCGGCTCGGGCGTAAGTTGGACGTTGTCAAAATCGACCTCCGGATAGTCGCCGGCGCCGTCCTTATAAAGACAGAGCAACCTGATCTGCAGCGGCTCTCCCACCAAGGCCGAGTGCGCCGGATCGTAGGCGTACGTGACGGTCGAAGTTTCGAACGTGGCCTCCGCGATAGTCAACTCGTTGTAGTCTTGGGCAAGGAGGGTCCCGCCGGTGACCTCCCCGGTATAACTGCCTCCGTCTCCGGGTGTGTGGGGGGTTCCTCCGGCGAGGAGCTGAACGGCGTATCCGTTCCACGGATACCCAGGCGTATTGCCCACCTCCACTGTCAGCACGTAGGTCACGCCGGCCGTCAGCGTCGCGCCTGGGTCGGTCAGGACCTGGGCGAAGCCGCCGTCCACGCCGCTGCCGGGGTTCGTCCAGCCTACGTTCTGACCCTCCGGGGCCTCGCCTGAATAGTCGCTCGCCGTAGGATTCCACGGCCCAAGGTTTCCGTTGTTGGCAAAATAGCCCCAACCCTCGTCATCCATCGTGTACGTATAGTCGTCGTCGGCCACGACCGGGTACTCGAAACCGGGATTGTCGATTGGGAGCAGGCCGGCGCCGGCCGGGGCGGCCAGCGCGAACATGGTCACGACTGCGATTGTCAAGAGTGCTTTGCTGCTCATCTTTCTGTTCCTCTCGTTTCTGTCCCTTATCCCTACGTGCTACCGCGAATCGCTGATAGGAGATTTGATTCCGCGTGACCGTCCGTCGGTGGCCTGGGGGTGAGGGGTTTGGGGGAGCTATTCGGCGCTCGCTTGATCCTCCGTGCCAGTGATCCTCATCACCTGACCCATCCGTTTCCCTCGTCTCGGGAGTCACTTGAGCTCCCGTGACCATGCCCAGACGCGAACATAGTATACCGCCCGATGCCGGCCATGTCAACCCAGATTATTCACCTAACGGGAGATGCACGTCATGGGTGAACGCCAAGGATGGCTCTTCGAGCCCACGTTTGACCGGTCAAGCTCCGTCAAGCCGATTCGCGAATCTCCGACAACGCCGGGGCCCTTCTGCTCCGCGAGGTCGACCACCGTCTCGCTCTCACGGCCGACCTGGCCACCGAGCTGACCGACCCGCGCGACCCGGACCGCATCCGCTAGCAGCAGGTCGAACGGCTCCGCCAGCACCTCTACGCCCCGGCCCTCGGCCACGTCCATCAGGTCTCCAGAAAGCCCCACCGCCGGACCCTGCGCGAGGCCCTGCCCGAGAGGGTTCGCCGCCACCAGCAAGCCGCCGGTAGCGGCAGGAAGGGCCGCCGCGTCGCTGGGTCCCGCCGCCGTCTCATGCCCAGTGCTCCGTCAACATCGAACTTCTGGGTCCACCTTCTTGATGTTGGTGGCACAACTCTCTGAGTTGTGTGGACTTGCATCCCGAAGAACACAACTCGGAGAGTTGTGCCACCCAAAGAATCGACCTTGACGGAACACTAGTGCCTCGTCCCGCGCGAGTCAGATGCTGGACAATCCGCCCTTTCGAACGCCCTGCCAGCCCATGGGGGGTAAGGGGACGGTCCGGGTCCCCTCCAACGGGAACTCGCTGAGAGGGAGCAGCGCGATCGGCTCCGGCGTCTTGACCGACGCGGAC
>CAZXOC010000595.1:0-2189 GCA_964642165.1 uncultured Planctomycetaceae bacterium
GCGCCACCTGACCGACCAAGCTGCGCAACAGCCCATGGCCTTAGCCATGGCTTTGGCCATGGTAACATATTCCCATAAAAAAGCTTAGCCCTTTTCTTGTACCTTCATTCAAGCGCGGCGGGGCTCCTGACCCGCCGCGCCGCGATCCCGTTTTCTCTCAGGGCCGCGAACCGTACGCCGGCACTATCGTCTCAAGAAGCGGCAGTCCCCGCGGATGGTGTCTTTGAGGAAACGCACCGTGCGACGATCTCTCTCACCCGCCTCGCTGGCGGCGGGTCTCGCCGCGCTCGCCAGCCTGCTGCCCGCGGTCGCGGCCGGGGGTCCGGCGTCTCGGCCGACGACGCGGCTGCTCGACACGGCGCAGATGCAGCGCCTGTGGGCGCAGATGGGCGGTGGCGGTCGGGCGGCGCGCGATGCCGTTGGGGCCCTCGCGGCCGGCGGCGACGACGCCGTGGCGTTCCTTCGCCGGCAGATCGAGCCCGTGCTGCGGAAGGCCAACGCCCTCGGCGTGAGACAGATGATCGCCGAGCTGGACAGCGACCGCTATGCGGTCCGCGAGCGGGCCTCGCGACAGATCGAGATGCTCGGCGGCTGGGCGGCGCCCCGGCTGCGCGAGGCCCTGCGGCGGCCCGCGTCCGTCGAGGCCCGGGTACGGCTGAAAGAGCTGATCAAGGCCTGCGGGGTCCTGCCCGCCGACACGCCGCCGCGGCGTCGGATCATCGGGGCCGCACGCGTGCTCGAGCGGATCGGCACGCCGAAGGCCAAGGCCCTGCTGCGGCTGGTGGCCTCGTCGGGCGCGCAGCCGTACCTGAAATATATGGAGGTAGACAGATACGCCATCGAAGTCGGCTTCGTCCCCGACCAGGCCGAGTACGTCTGGGGCGAGCCGATCCAGTACTTCAGTTTCGTGATCCGCAACGTCGGCGACCGGGAGTTCCAATGCCCCGAGGGCGGCGATTACCGAGGCAGCGGGCGGCACGAGAACTACGCGATCACGGCCGTGGAGGCCGGCGGCAAGCCCGTGCCCGACCCGCTGAACCCCACCGGCGACAAGCAGAAGGCCATGATGCTCCTCGGCGGCGGCATCATGTCCGTGGCGAAGGTCAAGCCGGGCCAGACGTACCGGTGGCCGCTGCCGGTGGGCAAGCGGCTGACCTTTCCGGGGCCGGGCGTCTATACGGTCACGTGCAAGCGAACGGTCGGCCTGGGCGGCCCCGGGCGCGGCGCGCCCCAACTGCCCGTCGCCACGACCTTCACGCTGACGATCCATCCGTACGAGAGACAGAGGATGCGCCGGGTGATCGAGGGTCTCGCCGCGGAGATCCGGGCCGCCGGACACCTCGAGCCGCGGGCCGTCCAGCGCGTGCTCGGCCGGTCCGCGGAGATCACGGCGCAGACGAGGCTGCACCTGGCGATGTCGGCCCTGGCGGGGATCGCCGACGAGGCGGCCATCGGCCCCCTGGCCGAATGGACGCAAAGCGGGGACGCCAACATTCGCTCCTGGGGGCTCCGCGCGCTGACCAAGTTCAACGCGAAGCGCGTCGAGGCCATCCTCATCGGCGCGCTGAAGGACCCCAGCGGCGTCGTTCGCAGCCAGGCCGCCCGGTCGTTGGCCAGGCGCCGAAGCGGCGCGGCCTTCGCCGCGATCGTCCAGGCCCTCGACGACGACGTGCCCGCCGTGCGGAAGGACGCCGCCCACGCGCTCGGGGGCGTCGGCCTGATCGATCCGAACGCGGCCATCGAGACGCTTGCCCGGGCCGCCAGGGACGCCGACGATGCCGTCCGCATTTCCGCGGCCGGGTCGCTCGGCCGCCGGCTCGGCGCCGCCAGGCCGAAGGCCGCCGCCGCCGTGCTGCTGCCGCTGATGGACGACCGGGCCGCCGCCGTCCGGCGCGAGGCGGGCATCGCCCTGGCCATGATGGGCGAGAAGCGCGCCATCCCGAAGCTCAAGGAACGCATCGCCGACGATCGCATCACCCTCGCGAACATGCTGATGAAGCTCGGCGAGCCGTTCGACCCCCGGTGGATCACGCCGCTGATCCGCGCCCGGAAGGGCAACGCCTGGCAGGGCGCGATCCACTTCGTCCGCAAGCACGGCGGCAAGCGGGCCGCCCCGGCCCTGGTCCGCTGCCTCGACTTCGACAAGCCCACGGCCAACTACTACAACTACACGCTCTGCTGGCAGATCG
>CAZXOC010000596.1:0-2174 GCA_964642165.1 uncultured Planctomycetaceae bacterium
AGCTCGCGGATGATGGCCTCGAGCCGGGCGATCGGCTCCGGGTCACTGGCAGCCTTCCGTGCCTCGCGCAACACCGGTAACGCCTCCCTCCCGAGCAGCCGAAGTCGTCTGTCTGCCTGCTGGCGTACAGCGCAGCTGTCCGAGCTCAGGCGCCCCACCAGGCTGTTCACCAGCTTCCTGCTGGGGCCCTTCGGCCTCAACGCGACCTTCAGGAAACGAATGCTGGCCCTTCCCCCCCCAGCCATCCGCCGGGCTGCGAGGAACGCCCGCTTTGCGTCCGATGAGCCCAGCGCTTCCAGCTCCCGCCGGAGGGACGGCATGTCGAGAGAAGACGACTGCGTCGCGGGCTGCCCCAGATGCGTCAGGTCCCAGACGCTCGCCTCTCCTCCCATGCACGTGATGAGGTACTCGCCGCGCGGCGAGAGGCAGACGGACTCCACCGGTCCCGTCCAGAGGCGATGGTCAACCAGCAGGGCCGCCGCCACGATGTCGTATACGCATACCTGTCCCCCGGCGTCGCCCGACGCAAGGATCCTCCCGTCTCTTGAGAACCCGACCGTGCATATCTCGTCCTTGTGCGCGCCAACGCCGCCCAGGCACGTCCCCGTTCCGGCATCCCAGAAGGCCACGTATCTCAGGTTGCCTCCCCCGGCCACAAGGCGCCCATCCGCCGACGCAGCGAGCGCCGGGCGGGCCGTCCAGACGCCATTGCACAGCGCCACCTCCATATTGCGGTCCACGTCCCAGACGCGCAGATCGCGCCCTGAGCCCGTGAATCTCACACGCACATTCGCCCCGCACAGGAACCTGCCCCTCGACGACAGCACGAAGGCCCTGGAGGCGATTCCGATGCCCACGAGGTGCCTTGCCTTTCGCCTCCCCCCGGTGACGTGCAGCTCCCAGACGCCCATCTCGAAGTCACCGTTGTCTCTCCAAGCTCCTCGGAGTCGACCGTCCCCCGTGAAACAGAGGGCACCAGGAAGATGCGAACGAAGGGCATACTCCTCCACCGTCTTGCCGTCGGCAACTCGCCAGATGCGCAGGGAGCCCCTGCCCTCAGTCCCGGACGCACATGCAAGTCTGGCCCCGTCGCATGAGAAGGCAATGCACTGAGGC
Organism: uncultured Planctomycetaceae bacterium; assembly: GCA_964642165.1. Taxonomy (GTDB): domain Bacteria; phylum Planctomycetota; class Phycisphaerae; order SM23-33; family SM23-33; genus CAYRVX01. The sequence continues at coordinate 1,117 of CAZXOC010000596.1, forward strand.
ATCCCTGTGACCGTCAGCGTCCTGGCGATCTTCCGGGTCGCCGCATCCCAAAGGACAACCGACCCCTGCTGCCGGGCCACGGCAACCAGTCTACCGTCGGGGGAGAAGTCGGCGAACAGGGCTCCGCCGACGCCGATCTTGGCCAGGCGCCGTCGTTCCGGCAGCCGACGGGCCGGAGCAGCAGTCGTCTTGGGACGGCTTCCCCCACTCGCGCGGGCGCCGTCCGCGTACGTCCACGGGGACGCGAACGTGGCCACCATGACCGCCACCGCCGCGCCCCGGCCAAGCTGTCGCAGCAGCCCCACAGGTCGTCTCCTCGCCGCAATCAGCACTCGTCACGTGTCAAGCAGACGCGCAAGGGCGAATCGGGGTCAGGCTGCTTTCCCGGCTTCCCGTAATCCGGAAGACCTTCCCACATTAGTCTTCCGCGTCGACCGTCTCCGCGAGCTCTGTCAGGATCTGTGCCAATCTCCTGGCTGCGTCTGTTGTCAGTTCTACTGGATCGTGGTAGCGAGCGGTCACGGCCTTAAGCATCACCACTCCCTGGTCGATCCAAAGCCGCACCTCACCTCCCATCATCTCGGTCACCCCATTCTCACAGGCCATCTTGCGTCTCCCTCTCACTCGCCTCTTGTCGGAGGGTGCCTGTTCTCATTCGTCTCGACGGGCCTCTTCTGGTCCGCGTGGTAGGCGTCACAGCGGGGACGCCGCCCTGCGTGCCTTGCCATCTGTTCATCCTGGGGCAGTTGTCGTCCGGCGGCAACGGCGCTTGGCCTACCGGCCGCGCGGGCGAACTCCCCGTGGGTCATGGTCATCTTCCCGTTCCGGCGATGCGCCGAGGCGTTGAGCCGGTCGGCGCATCGCGGCCACCTGCCATCCTAACGGCGCCGAGGCGATTCGGCAAGGCCGCGCGGGGGCATGCGCGCAGGTGCAGCCGCCCGCGTTCGAGCGGAAGAGAGGTCGGGGCCAGGTCGCCAAGCGAGGATAACACGGGGATCGTATCAGTGCGCTCCCGATGGACATCGGGATGACGGCGCTTTGGATCGTCCGCGGCCGGG
>CAZXOC010000597.1:0-2171 GCA_964642165.1 uncultured Planctomycetaceae bacterium
GTTGTCACCGCGGAAGGCGGTGGAGCCACTTTGGTCGTACGGAAGGAACTGGTTGATGCTGAAGGGATCTGGTTGTGCCTGATCCTTCGCGACGTGCGTCCGGCGAGCGACGGGGCGGGTACCAACCACGCAAGCAAGGCATTGCAGGCCATATTGGAGTCCCATGGAGGGGAGCGCAATCTTGGTATTCAAGGGCCTTGGACGAATGCTGTCGGCAATGTGGCGTACTACGGTGAGAGCGCAGAGGAGGCGGGCGCGTTGGCGGCGGACGTTCTGCGTGACGTCTATGGGCTTCCGAACGGCGCAGAATGCCGTATCATCGTCAGAGGCGAGATGTACCTGTGGGATATAGTCGTGACCAACGCGAGGATGCCCAGCTTGCGGGACGTGCCGGGGGTATTGCGGGGCGCAATCCGTGCGGGCAGACCCTACAAGCGGTCTCACGCGCCGTTGAAGTATACATTGTTCGGCGTGGTGGGGCTGCGCCCGGTAGTCACTTGGTTGGTAGAGAAGGTGAAAGCAATCTTCGGGGGCTAACTCGGCTTGGGCCCTTGTCTGCTATTACGGGGAGAAGCGCCAGTAGCTGGCGGAGAGTAGTGGACCTGCCTGCCGGCAGGCAGGTGCAAGATCCACCCGGCGAGGCAGGTGCGGCGCGAGCCGGCCCGGAGCCGTGGCAGTGCCGCCGCGACGCCCGTATCCCAATCGCAGCGCGCTTCAGCGGCCTTGCGCTTCTGGGGTTTCGCCGTCGGACGGCATCAGCGGACCTGCGGCGGTTGCTCAAGGCGTATGGTAGGCCACGGCTTCAGCTGTGGTGCGGCCAACGCCCCTATCCCAATCCCAGCCCCCTTCAGGGGGCTTGCCGCTCGCGGCTTGAGCCCTCGGCCGCAATCGCCACGCCGAAGGCGCGATGCCCGTGCCCCCAGGGCTGAAGCCGGGGCCGCACACGCCCGAGACGCTCTCCGGCGGGTCCGGTGCGAGCAAGGCCGGCTCGAGTGACTTCCGCTCCCCCGCCAGCTCACCGGGCGGGCACGAGCTTGAGGATCACGCCGTCGTGATGGCCCCGCTTGCGCTTCTGGACGGCGCGGGCGGTGACGGGAAAGTCCTTCGAGTCGGAGTTGCCGGCCAGGTAGACCGCCCCGCCGCCGCCCAGCGCGACGCCGCGGATCAGATCGCCGCCGGAGCCGCCGAGGTACGTCGCGTACCGCAACTTCGAGCCGTCCGGGCTGAGGATGGCCAGGACGGCGTCGCTCTTGCCCCCGCCGTAGGTCCGCTGGAGGGCGTCGGGCGTGACGGGGAAGTCGCGGGAGTCGGTCTGGCCGACGAGGTAGATGCTGCCGTCGGCGCCCACGGTGGGCATGAGGAAGAACTCCCCTCCCCCGCCGCCGAGCAGCGTGCAGAAGGTCAGTCGCTTCCCGTCGGGCGAGAGCTTCGCCAGGAAGCCGTCCGTCTTGCCCTTCAGCCGGCGCTGGCAGGCGGCCCCCGCCGTGACGGGCAGGTCGGTGGAGCGCGTGTGCCCGGCGACGTAGACGTTTCCGTCGGCGTCGAGGCGCGCGCCCATGAGGCCGTCCCAGTCGCTGCCGCCCAGGAGGGTCGCCCAGACGAGGCCGCTGCCGTCGGCCTTGACCTTGACGACCATCGCGTCGCCGTTGGTGCCCTTGGGCCTCGGGCGAAGGACGCCCTCCGTGCCGGGGAAGTCCGCCGACGTGTTCCGTCCGACCACGATCACGTTGTCGTCCTTGTCCAGGGCGATACCGCCGCGGGGCCAGTCCTCGCCCCGCCCGCCGACGTAGGTGCACCAGATCAGCTTTCTGCCGTCCGGTGAGAGCTTCGCCAACAGGACGTCCGACTTGCCCCCGCCGTACGTTCGCTGGTAGGCGCCGCTCGTGGTGGGCAGGTCGCGCGACCGGCAGCCCGTCGTGATGACGATGTTGCCCCCCCGGTCGACGGCCATGCCGTAGACGGCCCGCTCCTGCCTGGAGCCGCCGAAGTAGGTGGCGAAACGGATGCGCTGCCCGCGCGGGCCGATCCGGGCGACGAAGCAGTCGCCGCTGTAGAGCCCGCCGTGGCCGGTCCCGGCCGGCTCGCCCGCGTACTTCGGCTGCACCACGCCGCTGGTGACCGGCAGATCGGGCGAGGAAGTGTGCCCGCCGATCAGCACCGACCCGTCGGGG
>CAZXOC010000598.1:0-2170 GCA_964642165.1 uncultured Planctomycetaceae bacterium
GGTATACCGACCTGCCTATGCGCGATCGGCTCTACGTGGAAGACATCGATTCGTTCCGAAAGGCCAGGGATGTCAATCCGCAGATGGTCGCGGGTTTTCTCGAGGATGGGTATTTGCCACACTTGGAGGATGACATCCAGCGGCACTTCGAGGACATCCTTACCGTTCCATTCCACCAGAAAGACTGGGCGGGCGAGATAAACGATCTCTACGCTGCCCACCTCACGGTCGGTGGCCGGCGTGTCGCAACTGCATTCCTTCTGAAAGGTCGCGGACTTCGGCGTCGGACACTTCGTATTGCCGATTGCGGCAAGAACGGGGATCAACTCGTTCGGCTCTTCGAATCACCAGCACAGCTTATGGTGGTTCAGTGCGTTGGGGTGATAGATCAGATGGTGATCAAAGACGTTGAGGCAAAGGTAACCGCGCGGAAGGCGAAGGGCACAGCAACTTGGTATGCAATGATAGACGGGCAAGATACAGCGCGGATTCTGCATGCTTATGGAAAGCTGTAGGACAACGTAGGGGCTAGGGAACGCCACATAGTAGAGGCATGTGCACTCGTGCAGGCTGAATGGGACAATGCCCCGCTCGCATAGGCGACTCCGACTGCCGTTGCGGAGGGCTCTGTCTCGGGTCTGCGCTTCCAGGGACGGCCCCTTCCAGCAAATCTCCTCGCCGCCGCCCCATCGTTTGCGTGAGGGCAACGTCCCGGCGACCGGACTCCACGGGCTTGGTGCAATGCTGGTCTTGTCTTCTGGGCCTCCGGGCACGCCCGGCAGCTTCCGGATGTCGCCGGCCAGGTGGGCGATGGCGACGTCCCTGTAGACGTCCATCCTGCTTCGCTCTGCGAGCTTCGCAGGACGCGTCGTCAGGGCTGCCTGCCGCAGGCGGATGCTGCGGAACTTCAGCGAGACAGGATGGGGAAGGCGGGTCCATCGCCCTGTGTCCGGCGGAGGTCGTGTCATCCCGATGTCCATCGGGGTTCCCGCTCCCTGTCCTCCGCGGCCTTGGCGAAGGAGTGTGTCCCGGCCGAGGAATGAAGGGCGTGTCAGGCACGATCACGGCCCGTTGGGAGGCAGGTGCTCGCCTTGTGGAACCGGGAAGTAGCTTGCCCGGCGCCCGAACTGCGATAGAATCGCCGGAACGGCCCGCGACGGTCGTGCGCATTTTTGACCCGCCCCGTGACACACGAGGCCATCCGGGGAATCCCCGATAGAGGCCTATCCATATCACGGAGACCATCTCCGCGGAGCGCCCCAATGCCCAGAACCCCATCCCGCCTTCTGCTCCTCGCACTCGCACCGATCCTGCTCGTCGTGGCCGCCTGGGGGACGGGCGCGCCGAAGGCCCCCGCCAAGCCCTCCGACCCCGACGCCGGCTACAAGCGTATCTTCCGCCGCATGGACGCCGACGGCGACGGCGCGGTGACCGAGAGGGAGTACGTCTCGCGCACCCGCTGGCCCGAGGACAAGGCCCGCAAGATCTGGCGCGCCAGCGACGCGAACGGCGACGGCAAGGTCACCGAGGCCGAGTACTGCCGCAACCGTCGCGTCACCGACAAGGCCAAGGAGGTCTTCTCCTGGATCGACGCCGATAAGGACGGCAAGCTCACCGAAAAGGAGGCCCTCGCCACGGCGAAGCTGATCTTCCAGACCATGGACAAGGACCGCAACGGCGAGGTCACCATCCCCGAGTACCTCAGCACCCGCTGGGAATGGGACGTGACCGTCGACTTCCTCAAGGCGCCCCGCACGCGTGCGAAGGGCAAGCCGTCCGCCGGCAGTGGGACGCGCTGAAGTTGGCATGCCCTCGCCACGTCGGATCTTCCGCAGAATGCCGATCAGCACGTCCTTTGGCGCGTCGTGGCCTTTGCGGCTGCCGCGCTGGACTTGGCACTGCGCGCCCTGGTCCGGCGTCCACGAGACGAATCCCGCCCGGTCGCCAACTCACCGACGACCTCCCGCTTGAACGTCAAACTGTACCGTATCTGCACCGAAGGCTGCGTCCCATTCTCCTGAACACGCTGTCACTCTCGCTGCTCAACGTGACAACCTATTCCAGGGCGGAACCGTTCAGTCGTCCCTGCCGGGACTCTCCGCAAAGGCAACCGCGGGCTCCCAGCAGTGAACTGCTGGGCTATTCTCACGGCGTCCCTGCCGGGACGCAC
>CAZXOC010000599.1:0-2149 GCA_964642165.1 uncultured Planctomycetaceae bacterium
GCCTCAGCCGCGACTACGGCATCATGACGCCCTACACGAGCTTCCTGGCGGACGACCGCAGCGGCGGGCGGATCGCCTCGGCGCCGATGGGCAAGGGCGGCGCGCGGTACCTGGCCGAGGAGGCGTTGGCGAGGTTCTCGGAGCCCGCCGGCGCCAAGGCGCAGGCCGACGCGGTCACGCGCCAGGTGCTTCGCGGGGCGCGGCGTGCCCCGGCCCCGACGGCCCCCGGGCGGAGCGCCGGGCAGATGTACGGCTGGGGGCGGGTCGACGCCTACGAGGAAGGCAAGAAGCAGGACGTCAGGAACGTCCGGCAGGTCGGCCAGCAGGCCCTCTACCGGCGCGGGCGCGTGTGGTTTGCGGCCAACGCCGCCGAGGTCGACCTGGCGAAGGACAAGGAGAAGGTGCGGGACGTGCAGCGCTTCGGCAAGGCCTACTTCGCGCTGGTCCGGGCCAACACCGTCGAGGAGAACCAGGTCCTCGCCAGCCAGCGTGCGGACGAGGAGCTCGTGATCAGCCTCCGCGGGCAGCTCTATCGCATTCGGTAGGGCGCCGGCCCGCGCGCCGCGGAGGCGCGGTTCTCAGCGGCTCCGCCGCAGGTCGTAGCAGTAGATTCCGTCGGCCCCGCGGATCAGCAGCCGCCCGTCCACGTACGGGTGGGCGTGCTGCGGATGGTACGACGTGCCGTGGGCATGCGGCGGGGGCCAGGCCTCGCCGAGCCGCTCCAGCACGCCGCGTTTCGGATCGGCGCGGAAGTACGTCAGGAGCGTCGCGCTGTGCGAGCCGTCGTAGTCGACGATGACGTGCCCGTCGGCGTGGAGCATCGTCGCCCCGGCCGTGCCGAGCCGGCAGTCGGCCTCCGCGACGACCTTGCCGGTGGCGACCTCGATGCACAGCAGCTTCGGGCCGATCAGCCGGGCGTACACGTAGCCGTCCGCAACGGCAGGGGGGTGCTCCTTCCACCAGCCTCGCTCGAAGGGCAGCGTCCAAATATGCTCATATCCGTCTGAGCGGATTCGGAAGCACGCCATGGCGAGGGGCTCGCCCTTGGAGGCGACGGGCGGCGTGCCGGTGGCCGGGGCGTGCACGATGAGGTAGTCCCGCCAGAGGCCCATGACCGTGCCGTTGCCGCGGATGCCCCGGGTGATGGCCCAGCGGACCTTGCCGGTCCGCGGCTCGACGCAGACGATCCTGCCCGGGCCGTCCCTCTCGCGCCCGGCGACGCCCGAGAGGATCAGCTCCCTGCCGTCGTGGACATAGCGAAGCGGCGTGGAGTCCTCGGCGACGGCGTGGGGGAGGAGCCAGAGCCGCCGGCCCGTCTCGGCGTCGAGGCCCAGCAGGCCGCACGCGCCCTTCGACGTGAAGTCGGGCAGGGCCACCACGCCGCCGGCGACGATCGGCGCGCCGCCGAAGTCGCGGTTGAACGTCAGCTTGCCGTAGCGGCGCTGCTCGAGCGCGACCTTCTTTGCCGCCTCGATGGCGAGGTGGCGCCGCCCGATGCTCGACTGCCAGATCTGCCTGCCCGTCGCCGCGTCCAGGCAGGTCACCCGCCCCGTCGAGCCGACGGCGTAGACTTTGCCCTTCCAGAGGCACGGCGTGACGTTGCACGGCCCGGCCTTGGAGTCGTGCCAGTTGGCGCCGGCGCCCTTGTAGACGGTGCGCCAGAGGGTCCGGCCGGTGCGGCCGTCGAGGCAGGCCACCACGTCGTCGGCGGCGATGCGCCACAGCTCCATCTCCCAGGGCGGCAGGGGCTTTCCCTTGGCCTTCTCGCGCCGGCGATTGAGCAGCTCGTCGTCGACGGCCTCGCCGCTGGGCACGTAGTAGGACACGTAGACGCGCCCGCCGGCGACCACGGGGCTGGCCCCGCCGCCCCCGGGCAGCAGGGGCAGGCGCCCGCTGTCCAGCGCGATCACGCCGTAGCGGGGCGACTGGGCCTTGCCGCTGCCGAAGCGCTCCTGGCTCTTCCAGACGAGGCGCGCCTGCCGCAAAGTGGGAACGAGCTCGCGGCCGGACGGCTCGGCGGCGAAGTTGCACGTCGCCCCGTGCCACGTCGGCCAGCCTTTCGATGCGTCCAGCGGGTCGCTGCGCGCGGCGGCGGGCACGTCGCGGCCGTCGGCCCGACAGACGGCCGAGATCGCCTCTCCCGCCAGCT
>CAZXOC010000600.1:0-2112 GCA_964642165.1 uncultured Planctomycetaceae bacterium
AGCGTCAGCGTGCCCGGGCCGTGCTTGACGACCTGCTCCTTCGTGGCGGCGATGCGCCGGGCGGCCGGGAGCAACACGAGGTTGACCCGTGCCTCGTCGAGCGTGGCGAGCGGCTGGGCCTGCTCGTCGGTGAGCTTGCCTTCGAGCGCCGCGACGATCGGGGCCTGAACGTCTGCGTCCTTGCAGATCGGGGTGTGCATATCCCGCGCATACAGCGCATCGCGCGGAGGCGCAAGTCTCGTTTTTGAGAGAAGTCTCAAATCCCTCGGGAGGGTTCGTTGCGGGCCGGTGACGTGATGCGATGGAGAAGAGGCTGGAAGCGAACGGTGCATCGCGTTACTGTGCGAGGTGGTTGACAGCGTTGAGATCCGACAGGTCAAGATCGAAGGCCGGAATCATGCGAGAAGCAAGTGTAAGCAGGCGCGATTTCATCAAGGGCGGAATTGCGGCGGGAGCGGCGCTGGGAGTACCGACGGTGGTTGGCAGTACGGTTCTCGGCGCTGATGCGCCAAGCCAGCGCGTACACGTCGGCCTGATCGGCTGCGGAGGCATCTCCAACTACCACACGAATTACCTGATCAGAATGAAAGATGTTCGCGTTGTGGCCGTCAGCGACGCCTATAAGAGCCGTCGCGAACGAAAGGCCGCGCAACTGAACAAGCACTACGGCGCCGGCGATGTGGCCAAGGTCCACGCTGATTTCCGTGAGATCCTGGCCCGTTCGGATGTGGATGCCGTCATCGTTGCAGCCCATGACAACTGGCACACGCCGATGTCGATTGCCGCCGCAAAGGCGGGCAAGGACGTGTACTGCCAGAAGCCGCTGGCGCTGGACCTGGGACGTACCGCCCTGCTCAGGAAGGTGGTCAACGAGAACAAGCGGGTTTTTCAGTTCGGAACACAGTACCGATCTCAATACCGGTACCGACTGATGGTTGAGCTGGTCCGCAATGGATACATCGGGGAGTTGAAACGGATTGACGTGTGGTCTCGTGACGTGTCCTTCAACGTGGGCAGTTATCATGTCAAACCGTACGGATCGACCAAGGAAGTGCCCGTGCCGGCCGATCTCAACTTCGATGCCTGGCAGGGCCCTTCTCCCATGGCGCCCTACACGGTGGACAGGACCACCAACTGGGGTGGGTACCATTGTCCCGAGACGTCTCTCGGCTTCCTGGCCGGATGCGCCATCCACCCCCTGGGGATCGCCCAGTGGGGCAACAAGACCGATCACACCAGTCCGATACGCTATGAGGGGACCGGCATGGTGCCCACCGAGGGCATCTTCCGGACGCTGGCGAGATGGGACATGATGTGCGAGTATGACAACGGCGTGAAGCTTCACCTCATGGACACGCGGACGGCCAAGTCGGCGCTGTCGGGCTATCTGCCGAACTGGCGTCACAGCGACGGCGTGTTCTTCCACGGGACGGAGGGATGGATTGGCGCCCACTGGGGATGGGCCGCGAGCGACAAGAAGCTGTGGAAGGTCCAGTTCAAAGCCACTGATGAGAGGCTCCCGGTGTCCCCGGAACACAACCGGAATTTCATTGACTGCGTGAAGTCAAGGAAGCAGACCATCTGCCCGGTCGAGATGGGCATTCGCTGCGACACGATCTGCCACCTGACGAATATCGCGGCGCGGACCGGGCGCGTGATGCGATGGGATCCGAAGGCCGAACAGATCATCGGCGACGCCGAAGCGTCGAGGATGATCACGCGCCCCTACCGCAAGAAGTGGAAGATCTGGTAGGCCGTTCGGTCACTGTCGCGGCGCGGGTGGCGGGCGCGGGCGTCAGCCCTGGTTGCAGACGGCGAAGGCCTGCCGCAGCGCCTCGATCGGGTCGCCCTTGGGGGTGAACTCGTGGCCGACGTAGAGGTCGTAGCCGGTCTCGGCGATGGCGGCGCAGATGCCGCGGTAGTTCAGCTCCTGCGTGTCGTCCATGTCGTGGCGCCCGGGCACGCCGGCCGTGTGGAAGTGGCCGATCCACTGGATGTTCTCCCGGATGGTCGCGATCACGTCGCCTTCCATGATCTGCATGTGGTAGATGTCGTAAAGCAGCTTGACGCGCGGGCTGGCGACCTTCTCGCAGACGGCCACGCCCCAGGCCG
>CAZXOC010000601.1:0-2110 GCA_964642165.1 uncultured Planctomycetaceae bacterium
TCGAGGTAGGCCATGCGGTTGGCGTCGGGCATGACGTGCTCCTTGCGGTGCTCGCAGCCGCCCAAGTCGAGCACAGGCGGCCCTCGCACGTCAAGTTCCTCCTCGCGGCGCTGCCGCCGCCGCGGGATCGTTCGGGCGGCGGGCGGGCCCGCGCCGACCGCTGCCGGCCGACAGGCAGCAACGGCCGGCCGATCACCTGCGCCGGCGTCCGCGTCGAGCCCGGCGACGTGGTCATCGCCGACGACGACGGCGTGGTGGTCGTCCCCCGGGAGCTCGCCGACGAGGTCGCCCGCCGCGCCGCCCTGATCCAGGCCAAGGACCGCCCCGGCCGCCGCGCCGACTACGCAGTTGCGGCCCTGCCGGCGATTTGAACGCTACTCCGCAGGCGCGCACTTCAGGTTGTCGCCTGCAGGAGATTGTTGGCTGTTTATGTCCTGCGTGTCTCGTAAGCCCATCTTGGATACGTCGATCGGGACAAAACCCAGTTTCGCCGCCGGAGAACCGGGCTGCAGCCGGAAGTCTCCCTTTGACGGATCGGCAAAGAGCGGATCGACGGCCAAGCTGTGGGCGTCCACTCCGTCACGCTGGTTTGCCACAAGTGCTTTCCGGCTTTCCCGACGATTGCCGACGCAGTAATACAGATTGTGGTCGGCATCGATGTCCTTCATCAGCGCCGGCTTCCGGCCTCTTGTTCCCTTCCTATCCTGATCGATGAAGGTGCACCTCTTGCCGGAGGGATGATACAGGATGTTCCGTTTGAGGGTCGCCCCCGTCATCGGACCTTCACGGAGAGCAACGTAGGCACGGCACCTGATGATGTCCGCAATGATGTTGTTCTCGGCGCGGTTGTTGAGCTTCAGTTTGATGCCTTGTGAGGCACACTTGTAGATCACGTTCTCGGCTATGAGTGTGTCCCGTTGCCCCCCGTCCGTGCGGATCGCCGACTGCATGCGGGTCGGAGCGACAAGGTGATGGATGTAGTTGCGGCGAATCACGTTCCCCGCACCCGCGCCACGAACGTAGACACCGTTGCCGTCGCCCAACTGCTCCATCGCATGGTGGATCTCATTGTATTCGATGAGATTGTCATGTGTATGCAGGAATGAGCGGACCTGCTCGGGTGTCTTTCTGCGGCGGCCGGCGCCTATTTCGTGCCACCGGATCGTCCGTACCAGTTCCCGGGCATCAGGTCTGGCAAAGAAGCGCGCCATGCAGCCGGAGACGATCAGAGCGGAGTAAGGTGTGTGGTGGATCAGGTTGTTCGCCACGCGATTCTCGCCGCTCTGCCAGATGAATATCCCTGGAGAGTGGGAGTAGATCCTGCCCGTGTGATGGATGTGGTTGTTGACGATGCGGTTCTTCCTGTTGACGTCCTTCGTCCCCGGGCCGTAGCCGCACAGCAGGATCCCCGTTCCCCCGATGTGCTCGATGTGGTTGCCTGAGATCCGGTTCTCCTTCCCGTGCAGGTCGATGCGTATCGCCCCGCCGCCGCTGTGAGCAAAGTGACAGTCCTCGATGGCACAGTTCTCAGCGCCGCGCAGCCGGAACAGGGCGTGGTCCCGGTCGTGCATGTCCCAGTCGTGCTGTAGTCCGGCATCGTCCTCGGTCAACAGGTAGCGTTCGCCATGCATGAAGGTCAGGCCGCGAAAACGCAGGTTGCGTGCGGGGACGTCCTTCGGTGCCTTTTTGTCGACGACGCCTTCAACGCGGACCAACTCCCGCAACCGGGGGACCACAAGGCCTTGGGGGGCTCCCTCGCCTCGCGGCCAGAGGTAGAGCTTGCCTTCGCGCGTGTTCAGGACCCATTCGCCGGGCGCATCGAGCGCTTCCAGCACGTTCTCGACCCAGCAGGATGGGGTGTCTCGCAGGAAGCGGAGCCTCTTCATCGCATAGGTCGCGGGGATAGCCGTGCGGGCGATCCGTGCCTTCTCGTCGACCGATGCTAACGGGAGGATGTTCACAATCCAGGCGTGAAGCGGCCGGATGACAATCTCCACATCTTCCAGATTCGGCCAGTTCCTCAGCCGCCCCTGCGGGAAATGGAGGGTGTCGCGTCCGCCGTCTTTCGGCGGAATGAAGCCGGCGGACCTCGCTCGCGGGAGCATGCCTT
>CAZXOC010000602.1:0-2103 GCA_964642165.1 uncultured Planctomycetaceae bacterium
GGCGGGGCAGTAGCGCCCGGGGCGGTCCCGGGCCTTGTCGGTGTGGCGGTAACGTCGCATTGGAAGCGTGGGCAGCCCTTCGATGTGACTCAGGGCGTTTTGGGGTGCGTGTGGGCTGGGTATGGAGCCGCGAAAGTTCGGCGCCGAGGCGCTTCCCTAACGCCGAAGGCCCTACCGGCTGCATCGCTAGCGCGAGATGCACACGGGCCCCGCGCGGTCGTAGACCCCATGCACGCACGTACGCTCTCCGCGCAGGAACTGGGAGGTCCCGCCGGCCCGTGAATCCTGTGGGAGCAAGACGGCGATGAACGGCGGCGGATTTCGCCGAGGCGATGCACCGGCACGACGCGACGGGCCGACCGCTGGGCGGCCGGTCGTTTGTGCAGAAGCTCGAGGCGTTGGCGGGACGAACGCTCCTGCCCCGGAAGCCAGCCCCAAAGCCCAAGGCCAAGCAAGAAGGCAAACGGAATTGAGTATGATGTCCCCGGAATTGATGCTCGACGGGGCCTACAGGCCGGGCGCGTTCCGCACCCACTGGATCTCCCGGCCCAAGCCGCGGCTGATCTCCGCCGCGCCCTACCGCGACCGGGTGGTGCGCCATGCCGTCATGAACGTCCTCGAGCCCGTCCTGGAGCGGCACTTCCACCCGCACAGCTACGCCTGCCGCAGGGGCAAGGGAACCCACGCCGCGGCCGACCGGCTCCAGCGCCTGCTGCGCGGGCAGCGCTACTTCGTGCAGTTCGACATCCGCAAGTACTTCCCCAGCATCGACCACCTGATCCTCAAGGCCCTGTTTCGCCGGCTCATCAAGGATCGTCGCGTCCTGCAGCTCATGGACCGGATCGTGGACGGGTCCAACGAGCAGGAGCGTGTGAGCGAGTACTTTCCCGGTGACGACCTGTTCGCGCCGTTGACGCGCCGCCGCGGCCTGCCGATCGGCAACCTCACCAGCCAGTGGTTCGCCAACTGGTACCTGACGCCCCTGGACCACTTCGTCACGAGCCGGCTCGGCCTGGGCGCGTACGTTCGGTACTGCGACGACTTCGTCGTCTGCCATCACGACCGCGGCGTCCTGCCCGACGCGGGGGCCCGTGTGCGCCGGTTCCTGTCGGGCGTCCGGCTTCGCCTTCACGAAGAAAGGCTGTCCATACGCCCGTCGCGCGCGGGAACCACCTTCGTGGGCTACCGCCTGTGGCCCAGCCACCGGGTCATACGCAAGCGCAACGTCCGGGCCTTCCGGCGGCGCGTGCGATGGATGAAGCGGGCCTATGCGGCCGGTCTGCTGGACTGGGACGACATCAGGCTGCGCCTGGACAGTTGGCTCGGCCATGCGCGCCAGGCGGACAGCGAGAAGCTCATCCGACGGCTTGCGCGGGACTGGGTCTTCGCGCCGCACGGCGAGTGACGGGCAGACAAGACGGCCGGGCGGGGCGTTCTCCCGACGTCCGTCGGGATACCAGACCCGCCCGGCCCCACGACGCAGGTTCGGCCGCCGGGGCGCCCAACGGGCCGCAGCCGACGACTCAGGAACAGCGCCAGGACTTCCTCGTGCCACGCTCCGTGCATCCGTGAACGCACGGATTCTGGGCAAAGGGCTCTGTTGTCCTTCGGAAGTGCACGGGCCGCCACAACCACACGAAAACCGATGTTGTCGTTACGGTTGTCGGGATGGTTCCTGTTGCGGTACGCCGCACGACAGTTCCTGGCGTTATTGTTCCAGGAGCCGCCGCGGAGCACACGCCCGGGCCCATTCGGCGCTGTCCCTGCCACCGCGACAGGTGACGTTGGGCATTGTACCCCACGCAAACCGACCCGTGTCAAGGAACCGCTGCGCGCCGCCCTTCGCGTGCTGCGCACGCGACCAGGGGGCCAGGCCCCCTGGACCCCCGCAAAGGGTAAGAGAACAAAGGACAAAGGGCTACCCGGAAAGTCCACGGGCCGCCACAACCACACGAAAACCGATGTTGTCGTAACGGTTGTCGGGACGGTACCTGTTGCGGTACGCCGCACGACAGTGCCTGGCGTCATCGTACCAGGAGCCGCCGCGGAGCACACGCCCGGAGCCGGAAGGCGGACCTTGCGGGTCAACGTCTTTCGCATCCG
>CAZXOC010000603.1:0-2085 GCA_964642165.1 uncultured Planctomycetaceae bacterium
ACAGCTTGTTGCAGAAGTTCCGCCCGATGTCGAACTTCTCGGAGCTGTTGACCTTCCGCCCGTCGGGCAGCGAGATCTCCTTCAGCGGCATGCGGACGTCCTGCGTCTGCGTGGTCATGCTGACGACGGTGAAGCGCATCGCGTCGGCGCCGTGCGAGTCGATCACCGCCAGCGGGTCGATCCCGTTGCCCAGGCTCTTGGACATCTTGCGCCCCTCGCCGTCCTGGATCATCGCGTGGATGAACACGTCGGTGAAGGGAATGTCGCCCAGGCAGTACTGGCCCATCATCACCATGCGGGTGACCCACAGCGCGATGATCTCCCTGGCCGTGCAGAGCACGTCGCCGGGGTAGTACCTCTTCAGCTCCGGCGTCTCGGCGGGCCAGCCGAGCGTCGAGAACGGCCAGAGCGCCGAGCTGAACCACGTGTCGAGGACGTCCTCGTCGCGCCGCCACCCGGCGGCCTCCAGCCGGCGGGGGACCTCGTCGTTGCCCGGCTCGGGGCAGAAGTGCGTGCGGATCCAGCCTTCGCTGTCGGGATGCTCCTCGACGCGCAGGTGGTACGGGCCGGCGCCGTCCAGGCAGCCACCGCTCCCGAAGAACTCGCCCTTCACGGCCGCGTCGAAGGCCGCGATCGCCCGCGCATCGAGGTGGTGGCCTTCCACGGACTCGGGCTCGACGCCGTCGGGGAGCTCCAGGTCGCGCGACCAGATGGGGATCTGGTGGCCCCACCAGAGCTGGCGGCTGATCGGCCAGTCGCGGAGGTTCTCCACCCAGGCGCGGTACGTGCTGGCGTAGCGCGGCGGCGTGAACTTCAGGCGCTCGTCCAGCAGGGGCCCCAGCGCCAGCCCAGCCAGCGAGTTGGCCGGGATGTTCGTCCCGTCGATCGTCCCCTCATCCGGCAGGGAGGGGATCTGCCGCTTGACCGCGACGTACCACTGGTCGGACAGGTACGGCTCGATGGGCACGTGGCTGCGGTAGCTGTGGCCGACCTCGTGGGTGTAGGGGCGCACCTCGCCGAGCAGGCCTTCCTGGCGGAACCACTCGACGACGGCCTGGCGGGCCTCGAAGCGGTCCATGCCGAGCAGGTTCTGCGCCTCGGGCGTGGTGGCGTCCTCCCAGCCGTGCTGGTCAGAGATGCTCCCGTCGGGCGCCAGGACGTTCACGAAGACGCACTTGCGCTTGTCGGTCTCGCCGAGCCCCTCGGCGCCCGGGCGCAGGGCGGCGGCAATCTCGTCGAGATGGCGCTCGCCGATGGCGTAGTCGTCCGGGTCGTGGGCCGGCGTGACCTTCAGGAAACCCGTCGAGAACCGCGCCTTCTCGTCGGCGCTCTCCGGGTCGGGCAGGACCACGTGGTCGTCCGCGATGATCGGGATGATCCGCCCGACGATCGGCAGGCGAACCTCCCTGCCGACCAGCACGCCCGCCCGCGGGTCCGTCGGGTTCATCGCCACGGCCGTGTCGCCAAGCATCGTCTCCGGCCGCGTCGTCGCCACCGTGAGGTGCTCGAGCTTCTCGCCGTCGATCTCCACCGGCTCGATGAGCGGGTAGCGCAGGTCGTAGAAGTGGCCCTGGACGGTCTCGTGCTCGACCTCGTCGTCGGCCAGCACGGTCCGGGTGGCGGGGTCCCAGTTGACCAGGCGTTTTCCCCGGTAGATGAGGCCGTCGCGGAAGAGCTTGTAGAAGACGGTTCGGACGGCGCGGGCGCAGACGTCGTCCATGGTGAAGCGGGTCCTGCGCCAGTCGCAGGAGCAGCCCATCAGCTTGAGCTGGTCCAGGATCCGCGCTTCGTACTCGTCCTTCCAGGCCTGGATGCGCGCGACGAACTCCGCGCGCGGGAAGTCGGTGCGCCGCTTGCTTTCCTCGGCCAGGATGCGCTTCTCCACGACGGTCTGGGTGGCGATGCCGGCGTGGTCGGTTCCCGGCATCCAGAGCGTGTTGTGCTGCTGCATGCGCCGGAAGCGGATCAGCACGTCCTGGAGCGTGTTGTTCAGGGCGTGGCCCAGGTGCAGGGCGCCGGTGACGTTGGGCGGCGGGATGACGATGCAGTACTTCCGCCGCGGGTCGCCGGGCTCGGCGTGGAACG
>CAZXOC010000604.1:0-2067 GCA_964642165.1 uncultured Planctomycetaceae bacterium
CCCTTCGCCCGCCTTCGCCGCCGCATAAGCCCGGCCTTCTGAGGGAGGCGTCACTTCTAACACATAACTTCGAGACTTACAGCCGTTTCCGGAGGTGCGATGTGCGGCGGCGGGAGGCGTGAGGATCTCGCCGGAAAGCACGAAAAGTGTCGCGCAACGGCGCGTTCGTCGGGGCGGCTGGCGGTCGCCTCAAGGCCGCCGGGGCCCTCGAACATCCGCACCGGGCGTCTCGGTGAGGGGTCGGTAGATGGCCGGGCGGCGGGCGTCGAACATCTTCGTCGGCATCCCCGCCAGGTCGATGTCGGCGACGAGCAGGCCCGGCCTCGTCGAGCTCTTCTTGGCGTGGAGGTTGCCGCGCGGGTCGGTCACCAGCGATAACGTGGGGTGCACGAAGCAGATGAAGCACTCGTTCTCGTAGCTTCGCGTCCGCATCCACCACTCGTTGGCCAGGTTCCGCATGCCGTAGGTGGGGTTGAGGATCAGCCGGGCCCCCTGCACGCGGAGGGTCCGGGCGACCTCCGGCCAGCGGCGGTCGGCACAGATCATGATGCCCACCACGCCGAAGCGCGTCCGGAAGACGGGGATGGCCCTGCCGGCGTCGAACCGCAGGTCGTGGTCCAGCAGGTGCGTCTTGTCGTAGCGGCCGATGATCTCCCCGTCGCGCTCGACCAGGAAGGCGGAGTTGAAGCACTCCCGGCCGGTGGTGTAGGTCGTGCCGAAGAGCAGCATGATCCGCAGCTCGCGCGCAAGGGCTTGCAGGCGCGGCAGATACTCGGTCGCAGCCGTGCGCCCGGCGGCGAGGAGCCGGCGGCGGCTCCACTTGGCGTGAGAGACGGCATAGCCGTCCAGGAAGCACTCGGGGCTGATGCAGAGGTCGGCGTTGTCCTTGGCGGCCCGCCGGGCGAGGCGCTCGAAGGTCTTCCAGTTGGCGGCGAGGTCGCCTGCGACGGGCTTGGCGTGGACCATGGCCACGCGGATTCGGTCCTCTCTGGGCTGCATCGTCCCTGTCCGGCGCGACGGGGATGTCGCAGGCTCGGCGGGTTGCCGCAGGCAGCCATGCAGCAGCCCCGACAGGCACGTCAGCACGGTGAGCACCGCCAGCCCGCCCATCGGGACGCTCCTTCCCGCGCGAACGCGGTTGCCTCGGGGATTCGGCAGGCCCCGTCGGCCCTCGATCCGCGACCTGCAGCCGGATCCGACGCGCTGCTCGGGCCTGGCAAGCCCTTCCCGGTCGCTCCGCCGCCGTCAGTCCTCCCCTTCCGGAGGCAGGGAAGGCAGAAGCGGCTGCAGCAGATCGATCAGTTCCGGAATGTGGACCGTCGCGACCCGCCAGAGGACCTCGTCTTCTATGTCCCCATACTCGTGGGCCAGCTTATGCCGCTGGGCGACGATCTTGCGCCATGGGATCTCTGGGTGCTCGCCCTGGAACTGCCCAGAGACCTTCCTCGCGGCCTCGCCGATGATCTCGACTTCGCGCTCCATGGCACGACGCGTCCGGCGGTCCGCCGCGTAGGCCGCGTACGTCATCCCCGAGACCATCTCCACGATAGCCCGAGCCGAGTCCATCATGTCCAGCAGCAGCGCCGGGTCTCTCTGGCTAGGCGGCATAGACGACCTGCCGTGTCTTGAGAATCTCGCGGCGACGGATGGGATTGCGAAGCCCGCCTTTCATGACGAGGTCGGCTTTGCGGCCGAACAGCCCCGCCAACTCGTCCTCCATGTCGACGATGTCATATAGGCCCCACCCGTGCCCCGGTTTGAACTCCACCAGCACGTCCACGTCGCTGTCCTCGCGGAAGTCCTCGTGGAGGACGGAGCCGAAGAGAGAGAGCTCCTTCACCTTCCATCTGTGGCAGAACTCAGCTAATGCCCCCGTCGGGATGTCGATGCTCAGCTTGCCCATCGAGTCCATCGTATAGGCCGGGCGGATGGAAGGGAAGGCCCAAGCGCGCCGACGCCGGGAGCCGCGCGGGCGTCCTGACGGCACCGGCGACCGATGGTCGGTCAGTCCTTCCGCCCCGCCGCGGCGAGCTTCTGCTGGGCGGCGTGCATCTGCTCGGCCGTGGG
>CAZXOC010000605.1:0-2058 GCA_964642165.1 uncultured Planctomycetaceae bacterium
GAACAAGAGCAGTTCCGGCACGGCCATGCGGATCCTCCACTTCGTGGCGAACTGAGGGGGAGCGAGCCCTCGCCCGGCGCGAGCCCGTGGGGGCCGGTCATAGCGTGCGAAGGAACCGCTCGAAGGGCTCCATCTGCCGGTGCCGCCAGTCCCACGCGCCGGCCTTCGCGGCCTCGCCGAGCTTGAGGCCGACGAAGCTGTTGTTGCCGGCGAGGTAGCTGTGGACTCGTGCCTTATGGGGGCGGCGCAGGTCCCCGCCGGCCTGCCGCAGGCAGTCCATGAAGGAGTCGATGCAGTGGCGGACCGGCTGGTTCTCCACGGTGGCCATGCAGAGATCCTCCAGCGTGCCGCAGCGGGGCCCGCCTTCGTCCGGCGCGGGGCCGGGAAACAGAAAGACGCCGGTCCTGGGCGAGCCCGCGGCCACCTCGTACGGCTGGGAGGGTGCGGTCAGCCCGGCCTTGTCGAACGCCCCGCGAACGCTCGCGAACGCCGCGGCCGCGTCTTCCTCTGCATCCCGGATCACGCCCAGCGACTCAACGACGTCATAGCCCGTTACGAGCTGCACGGTCTGAAGTCTGCGAGCAAGCTCGCCGATGCCCCCGAAGTCCATGACCTGCAGCCCCGTCAGGCCGTAGGCCTGCTTGGCCCAGATACAAAAGTAGCAGGCGTCGGCCCCTTCAGCCAGCAGGAGCTTGGGCTCCGTGATCCTCCCGGGCTGGTAGGACTCGCGGTCCACCCCTATCGCACCTCCAGGTTTGCCGACAGGGCTTCCCCGAGCAGATCGTGCGTGAACACCTTGGCGCTCGTCTTGGCGCCGTTGTGCTCCAGGCGGACGTAGCGGAACTCCGGCTGGAAGAGCCCCTGGAGGCCGCTGTGGGCGGCGCGCAGCAACTCGTAGCTGTGTGTCGTGGCGACGAGCTGGCAATCGAAGCCCGTTGCCGCCTTGCCGATGGCCTCCCAGAAGGCCGTCTGCGCCGAGTGGTGGACTCCGCTGCCGATCTCGTCGACGAGGACGAGCCCGCCACTGGCGTCGCTCATAGCGAGGATGATGCTGAGCAGGCGGCAGATCCCCTCGCCGGCGTAGGCCAGCGGAATCAGTCTGGGCAGGCCCACGTCGCAGACAACCAGCGGCCCGGCACCCGTGTAGGAAATCTGGAGATCCCGCACCGGCGCGATGAGGCTCAGGAACTCCTCGACCAGGCCTTCCTTCTTGTCCTCGATCAGCCGGCCGAGGCGGATGGCCTCCTCGGGGGAGTACACGCGAGTCCGCGAAGTGAGCATGGTCGCTCGTTCGAGCAGGTTCGGCTCCTGCTCGAAGTGGAGCTTCGCCTCCCCGTTTGCCGTGTAGAGGTGCTGTGTCGTCGTGGCGTCGCGCCCGGATGCGTACGTGATGTCGAGGACGGGGAACGTGTCGGCCTGCGTGGCCACACCAGCATCCTCTTCGCTGCCGGCCCGTCTGGCCTCTGTTTGGCGTTCGGCCGGCACCCGCCCGATGGGACAGAACGCGTACTCGGCCCGATGGGGCGTCCCATCGATCGTCAACTCGATCCGGATCGGTCTGCCCAGATCGAAGTCGTTGAAGAAGGGGCCCCACAACGAGGGCGGGTCGGTCGGAACCTGGGGCATTCCCCGCCACGTCTGCGTGCGGAGGAACATCCGGGGATTGCTCCTGTCGTGGAAGACGAACAGGGCCTCCAGCAGCGCGGTCTTGCCCACATTGTTTCGCCCGCCCACTACGTTCACTCGCGACAGATCCGAGATGTGCAGAGACCTGAAGCACTTGAAGTTCGAGATTCGCACATCCTCGATCATGGCCTTCTCCGGTGGCCCATCTCCCGGCCTCCCGGGAATCGCCCATCCCCATGGAGCCGGGGACGTGCTCTCGGGGGGCTCCGATCTTCACTATTCTCGGCGCTGCGGGCGAGAGGTCAAGGCAATCGTCCGCGGGGCTCCACGCGCGGTCACTTCGCCGGCCTGGCTTGCCCGTTCGGGGATCTCTTCGGGAGGCCGACGAGGCATCGCTGTTCGTGGCGCCAGGTGCGGCGGCCGTCGGAGATG
>CAZXOC010000606.1:0-2038 GCA_964642165.1 uncultured Planctomycetaceae bacterium
GAGGGCCAGCGTCCAGGTATCCGGCAGCGTCAGGTCGCCGGTGACGGCGATCGAGTCGTAGCTGTCCTCGCCGAGCTCCCACTCGTAGATCGAACCGTCGCCCATCGTCAGGCTGCCCTCGACCTCGATCGTGCCGACGCCGTCGCCCGGGCTCAACGTACCTCCGATCGTCACTCCGCTCGCGGAGACGAGCCTGCCGGTGCCGGCCAGATTCCGCAGCATCAGGCTGTCGCTGACCACCGTTTCCTCATTGGTCAGGCCGTAGAGGTGATAGGTGCCGTCGCCGAGCTTCGCGATGGAGAGTTCGATCTCACCACTGGGACCGGCGTGATACCTGTACGACATGGCGTAGCCGACGTTCCAGTTGGCGTCGGTGAATCCCGGAGGGTCGTCGGTGGGGACATCCGGATTCAACGTGACCGTTTCGTCGACCGAACCGTCGTTATCCACGTCATAATCGAAACGTTGGGTGCGGTTGCCACCCAGACCCCAGGAGCGGTTGTAGAGGCGGAGGTCATAGGCTTGGCCCGGCGTCAGCCCGGCGAGCGTGATCAGTGCGGGATTGGCGTCGTAGTCCATGTCCCGGAACAGCTCAACGATGCCGCCGGTCACCGCCGTCGTGAGGTTGCCGTTGTTGCGCTTGGGCACGTTCTCGCTGCCGGTGCCGGCGGGGAAATCCTTGACGAACACCAGGCCGTTCACGGTGGCCACGGCCTGGTTGCCGGGATCGATCGCATGGGTGTAGGTCTTGGTGGCCGGGTCGATCCCGGAATCTTCGTCGCCCGTAATCAGGTGGTAGCTCACCCCGCCCCCGGCTGCTGTGCCGGTCACGGTGCCGCCGCCGAGGATCAGCGTGTCGGCGCCGTCAGCCGAGACGGAACCGGTGAAACTCATCGTGCCGTCGCTGGTTGCGAAGGTCGCGCCTCCCAGCTTCGCGGTGCCGCCGTCGTTGACGGAAACACCGTCGGGTCCGAGGTCGCTCCCGTTGGCAACCGTGAGGCTCTCGACGGCCGTGGCGCCACCGGTGACGGCCAGCGTCCCGCCCGTGACGCCGACGGAACGGAACGTGGCTCCGGCCGCCGTGAGCGAGCCGGCGACGGTCAGGTCGCCGCCGACGAGCGGGGCGTCGACGGTCAAGGCCCCGCCGGCGAGCACGTCCACCTTCGTCACGCCGGCCGTGGTCGTCAGCGTCTTGCCGCTCATGTCCAATGGACCGCCGACCGTGAGGGTTTCCGAGACGGCCAGGTTGCCGCCGAGGTTCAGCGCCCCGCCGGAGTAGTTCAGCCGCGTGAGGTTCAGATCGTGCGGGACGGTCAACGCGCCGCTGTCCATCGTCACCTTGGTGGTCGCCAAAGTCCCGAGCGGCTGGACGTTCACGGCGCCGCCGCCGGAGAGCCTCAGTTCTCCGGTAGTCAGCGTCACGCCGTCGGCGACGTTCAACGTACCCGCGTCGACCGTGGTCTGCGAGGGCGAAGCGAAACCCCACTTCCCGTCGCCGAATTCGACCCAGCTCAGCTCGGTCTCGCTCGGCATCTGCATCTGGAACTCGACAAAGACGCCGCCGCCGCCGTCGCTATGGGCCAGCGCGAAGTTGTACACCTGGCCGGCCGCCAACGTGGCGGTCCCGGTCTTGGGCGTGTTCCAGTGGTCATTGATGTTGTTCGTAATCGCCTCGTTATTGGAGAACTCGAAGTCGCCGTCCTGGTCCAGGTCGATGAAGAGAACCTCGTGGTCGTCGCCGTGAACGTGGAAGGTGTACTCCCCGCTCTCGGGAGGGATGAACACGCCCGACCACATGTCATTGGAGTTGAGCTGGGTGGGCGGGCGGTTCATATTGTCGGTCGACTTGTACGAGTCGGACGGCGTCAGGGCGAAGAGTCCGCCGTTGGTGGCGTCGTTGTCTATGCCGTTGTCGATTCCCGACAGCCCGGAGGTATCTGTCACGCCGGCGTAGCGCGTGTAGTCGACGCTGCCGGCCGCCACGCCGCCGTTGGTGGTCACGTCGGCGTTGAGGTTCAGCACGCCGCCGGTCACCTCG
>CAZXOC010000607.1:0-2037 GCA_964642165.1 uncultured Planctomycetaceae bacterium
TACACGAGCTTCCTGGCGGACGAGACGACGAAGCTGGCCAGCGGCCGCGAGCTGCGCGACCGCGGGGCGCTGGCCCTCACCCCGCTGGCGGAGGTGGCGGGCGAAGGGGCCCACCGCGGCGCCAAGAGCCGCAAGGTTCTCCGCGAGGCCGAGCGCCCCTCCGGCGGGTACGTTTACGCGCGCAAGCCGAAGGGCGCCCCCGACGACGGGCGGCACGTCCTGACCCCCGGCCTGGTGAAGAGGAGCGGCGGGCGCAGCGGCTCGAGCGGCTGGGGCGTGGACGGCGCGCCCCGTGGCGGCGCCCCGGCGGGGGCGGTCCTGCTGGGCGACCTCAGCGGCAAGGACGAGGACGTCAAGAAGATCCTGGCCATGGCGAACGTCCGCCAGATCGGCAACAACTACGTGCTCTACCGGCGGGGGAAGGTCTGGCTGATGCCGGACACGGCCAAGCTCGACCCCAAGAAGGACGCCGCGAAGATCGTCCAGATCAAGCGGTTCAGCGAGGCGTACTTCGAGCTGGCGCGGGCCAACACCCGCGCCCAGAACGAGGTGCTCGCCAGCCAGCAGGACGGCGAGGTCCTGCAGGTGAGGTTCCGCGGGAAGGTCTACAGCATCGCCGACTGACGCGTCCGTCGGCGGACGGCTGCGTGAATCTGCCGACCATGGACGGAAGGCACCCGGCCCCGGGGTGTGAGCCGCCCCGGGGCCTCTCTCCGCGCCGGCCGCCTGAGGGGCTCACGAGGCAGGGCGATGAGGCGCCGCGCGGGGCGACAATGCGCATTCGTCCATGCCAGATTCTGTAGCGTCGACGCCCACGACGTGTGGCCATTGTGTCAACTTTTTATCCGAGTGACACAATAGCGTCAAAACTGTTAAAGCAATGAAGAATTAGAGTTACATATCCTATAGCGCGAGCGTCTTTACGGAAGTCAGTACAATCAGCGCCGCCCTGCGAAATCTACACTACGCTTACGTAAATTCCGGCATGGTTCAGCAGCGGGTAACACTTCCGCGCTGCGAGCACTCCTTCCGCCCCTCCGCGGCTCTGTTCATAAGGCTCGCATTACCGGGGGCTTGCGCCCCCGGCTGACCCCTTCCCGCCCCCTCGGGCCGAAGAGAAGGGTGTTGCCCCGGGCGCGCCGGCCGGCCTCACGGCCTGGTGGGGTCCGTGAGGAACTCCTTGAGGGTTCGCAGCTTAGGGGGATTGGTGTCGGCCTGGATGTCGGCGATGAGCTTCGCGATCGCCACCGCCATCTCGCCCTTCGCGCCCTTCTTCCGATCACGCCGGATAACCGCCTCGCGGAGCTCCCTCAACTCGGCGATCAGCCCGCGTGCGTTGCCGCCGTAGGATCGCAGGCACTTCAGGCAGCGCGGGGCGCGGCGGCCGAAGCCCCAGCGGGTGGGCTCGACCAACTCGATGCACAGCTTCATCCCCTCGCGAATGCGCAGGTTGGCCAGCAGTTCCAGCCCCGCCAGGCGCACGCCGTCGGCGAACATCACGTTGCTCGGCGCCAACTCGCGCGTGGCGCGGATGATGTCCGGCAGCAGCACGCCGAGGTCCTCGGCGGTCAGCTTGTCGTAGATGGCGGCAACATAGGCCCGGGCGTGCCCGTCCTCGTTTCGCAGGATGGCGCGTACGGCCGAGTAGAGAAGCCTGCGGTCGACCCCGTCGAGCGACTCGGTCAGCAGGCCGCCCGGACTCGCGCCTCGCCCCCGGACGAACAGCGCCTCGCCCGCCGCGCGGGAGACTCGCCTCCGCGGGTCGGCGCGGTCCGCCGCGGCGGCGACCTTCATCACGTCGGGCGTGACGGCCTTGCGGGTCGGCGCATCCATCCTGCTCAGCGCCGCGATCGCCAGCGACCGGAGCCAGCGGTCCTCATCGGCGAGCAGCGCGCGCAGCTTCGGCGCCGCGCTCGAGGCGCGCGGGCCGATCTCGGCCAGGGCCTGGCACGCGCCGTATCGCGCGTAGCGGCTCTCGCCGGCCAGGAGGGCGAGCAAGCGGTCCACGACGTTCTCCTCGCGCCGGCCCAGCGACCA
>CAZXOC010000608.1:0-2033 GCA_964642165.1 uncultured Planctomycetaceae bacterium
ATGGAGGTGTCGAAATAGCGGATTCCGCTGTCGTAGGCATAGCGCACCAGCTTCACGCGGTTATCGAGCGAAAGGCGGTTTCCCCATTTCTTCGGCAAGGCGGCCCCGCCGTATCCGAGTATGGGGAGCTTGACGCCTGTCTTTCCGAACGCGCGTGCGGGGATCGTGTCTGCGAGCTCGATCTTCTTGTCCTTCGGCATGGCCGCAGATGCCGCGCCGGCGATGCTTGCGATGGCAGCGGCGCGCGCGGTCCGCTTGAGGAACTCCCGGCGATGGAATAGGTCTGTTGGTCTGTTCATCCAAACCGCTCCTTGCTGCCGGCTGGCTCGCCGGCTTGGCATGGGGGCTACTTCGGCATTCTCTCGCCGTGGGGGTATCGGTAGTCGGCCCCGGGGTCGGTCGACACGCGGACCGTGGAGGCGTCTGCCAGTGTGTACAGGTAGAGCGACGGGCTGGCGTGATAGACGATCGCCTTCTCGCCCTTGGTCCAGCGAGGATAGGCAAACCACCGCGGCTTGCGGTCCGGGTTGGCGAACGGCTTGGGGTTGGTGATGGCGAGTTTCTTCGGGTCGAAGTCGGCCACGTAGAGTGCGCGGCCGATGGGGTTGTGCTTGTGCCCGATCTGGTGCTCGAAACAGATCTTGTCCTCGCTCGGCGAGACACTGATACGGTCCAGCAGCCCCTTCCTCGCCAGCCCGGCGGTGTCAAGGCGTTCGTAGCGAGGCGTGCCCCCGTCCCTAGGCGTCATCAGGAAGTAGCCCCAGCCGTGCTTGGGGTGCATGGACTGCACGAGGATTCTGCCGTCCATGAGACACGTATAGGCCCAGTTGTGATAGCGGGGATCGGTAATGGCGACTTCCTGGCCGGGGCGATTGCCCACCTTGCTCTTCATCACGATGAACCCGCCCGTTTTGAGGTTCCTGCGGTTCCAGATGGGCGTGTTCGTCCCGTCCCGCGTCCAGGTAGGGTTGAAATTGGTGTTCTTGTCGTCGGTCAGCTTGTGGAAGCCCGTGCCGTCCACGTTGATCACACAGAGCACGGTCTTCCACTTGACCACGACGGGATCGTTCTTGACCCTGCGAAAGAAGACGAGCATGTCGCCGGTTCTCGACCACGACGGCTTGAAGTCCTCCCATCCCTTGACGGGCGGCACGGTGATCGGCTTGTCCTCCGGCGTGCCGAGCACGTTGACATGGATCCTCCCGTTCTTGTAATAGGAGCACCGCAGGCCCAGGGCAGCGATGTCCTTGGCGCTGCCGGCCGGCTTGCGCGCCGTCTTGCCGCCGCGCTTGCGGAGGAGGGCGGCGATCTTGGGGCGCGTGGCTTTGACCTTCTTCAGATCGAGCTTCAGGTCAAGAGCCTCGCCGATGCCCGTGTACAGCTTGCCCAGATCCTCGCTCCACGGACCGGCCACCGCATCGAGCGGCGTCTCCGACCTCTGGTTCACCGCGTTGATGCCCGCGCCCTTGGCAAGCAGCAGCTTCACGGTCTCGGTATGGCAGAAGAAGGCCGCCGCGTGCAGGGCGGTCGAGCCGTCACCGCCCTTTGCGGCCTTGACGTCGGCGCCCTTCTCGATGAGCACTTTGGCCGCGTCGGCCCGGCCGAAGAGGGCCGCCACGAACAAGGCCGTGACGCCGGATTCGCCTTTGGCGTCCACCTTCGCGCCGGACGACAGAAGCCGCCTGACGGCCTTCACGTCGCCGTCCTTCGCGGCGGTGAGCAGTTCAGCGACGGGATCGCTGCCCTCGGGTTTTTCGGCTGCCGGTTCCGCCAGCGAGGGGGCGAATACGGCGAGAAGGGCGATAGCGAGGGTCCATGCGGTGATTTCCTTCATCGTAAGTCTCCTGTCCGTTGCAGGTCCCTGATCCGGGATTTTCCTATGAGTTACTCTCGCCCACCACCGTTGGCCTCTTCGATCTGCGGGCTACCATAGGGATTACGCACTCCGCCGGCCCGCAGTTACGCTCAATCCGCGATCCGCAGCTCTGCGAACGCAGGCCGGGTCAAGCGTCGCCGAGCCCGCCACGTGTCTC
>CAZXOC010000609.1:0-2026 GCA_964642165.1 uncultured Planctomycetaceae bacterium
TCAGCGGGGAGATGTCCCTCCCGTCGATGACGCGGTCGCGGGGCGGCTCGGCCCCCGCAGCCGGGCGAGCACGCGGCTCTTGGCAATGTACACGGTCCCGATCGTCACGCCAAGCTCCTCGGCGACGGCCTGGGCGGGCCGGTCCTCGACGGCCGTCTGCCAGAACGCCTTCCACGTCGAGTCGCGGAAGCTGCCCCGGATGCGCCGGGCCGCCCAGGAGAACACCCGCCGCTGGTGCTCGCGGTTCCAGTCGGCCTCGTCCGACTCCGGGCTCGGCTGCTGCTCGAGCAGCCCCCGCACGCCGCTGTCCCCCGTGGCGCGGGGCTGGCGCCGCTGGCGGGCGAGCAGCCGCCGCAGCTTGTTGCGCGTCACCGTGAAGAGCCATCCCCGGAACGATCCCCGCTGCGGGTCGTACTCGAAGCGCCCGGCCACGGAGGCCACCACCTGGAGGACCTCCTGCGCCAGGTCGGCCGCGTCCGCCGGCTGGAGACCGTGCTTGCGTCCATAGTGATCCACCAGCGGAGCGTAGATCTCCACGAACTGCCTCCACGCCTGCTCATCCCGCGCGTCGCGGATGCGGACGAGCAGGCTCGGTCGTGTGACGGGTGAGCTGCCCATGGGCTGTCTTCGGCGAGGGACGCACGCGGGCGGCTCACCGGGGCGAGTGCGAGCATCCCGGTGGCTCGGGGGCCGCCTGCGCTGCGTCCGCACAGAGTATATCGGCTGCGGGGCGTGCGAGCCGATGGGTTTCGCGCCGTGTCGGCCGGGGGGAGCTACCGCGCGGGCGGCGTGCGCGGGACCATCTCGTAGCCGTAGATCCCGTCCTTGCCGGCGAGGGATCGCATCACGTCCCAGGCCTTCCGGGCCCCCGGGACGCCACCCTCCAGCGCGGAGACCAGGGCGACCCACGCGCCGTAGCGGTGCCAGCCCCACCATCGCTCCTGCCGCCGGTGGAAGGAGTTCCAGGTCATGCCATGCCCCCAGCCGCGGTCCCGAAGGGGCCACTGCCCGTCGGCGTCGGGCTTGGTGAGCAGGCCGGCGGGCTCGTGGTAGCTGTTGTCCACGTTGAGCTTGGTGTAGTACCAGACCTCGCCGTAGTTCTCGAGCCGCCTGCCCGGGCCCGTGACCTTCACGCGCCGGACGCCCTTGGCATCCGTGACGACCTCCGTCTCCACCAGTTCCGTGGCGGTGGAGTAGGCCATGGCGTCCCTGGGGTCGTAGCGGTAGACCTTCCCGTCGGGCCGCTTGAACTCGTCGTCGGACGTGTAGAGCCCCACGATGTACTCGGCGGCCCAGTGGCGGACGGCGCGGGCCTTCGCGAAGCCCTTGTCCGCGGCGTTGCCCAAACTCCACACCACCCACGCGTACTGCCAGGCGGAGCAGTGCTTGGCGTTGACCCACCCGGCGCGCCCCGACGAGCGGAAGTTGCCGTGCAGCGGGCTGTGCACCCGCCGGCCGGACTTGACGAGCCGGTCGGTCATCTGCCCCATGCAGTCGTTCACGCCCCAGGCGAAGTAGGCCCGCAGGGGGTGATCGCCGGGCAGGACGAACGCGGCGTCCACCACGTGGCGCAGCCCGTAGGCGAACGCGCGGTCCATGCCCTGCCAGCGGAGCCCCTTGTGGGGCCACTCGCCCATCTGGAAGCCGGCCCAGAAGCTCATCTCCTCGGCGTAGTACTTGTCCCCCGTCAGCAGGTAGGCGACGTAGCCGATCGACGGTGCGTGGGCGTGGTCGGGCTGGACGGGCGGCTTCGTGCCGTCGGGCAGGCGGTAGAGCGGGATCCGGAACCCCCGGTCGAGCGGCGGGTGCTTGACCGTGCGGATGTCGTAGCCCGGCGCGCCGTCCTGGCGGACGTGGATGAAGAACGCCCCGCCCCCGTTGCCGTCGGCGTGGAGGATGCAGCGGTACGTCTTCGGCGCGCCGCTGAGCAGGTAGGCCACCGCCCACGCCGGGTACGGCTCCATCTCCCAGCGCCCGCCCGTGCCGGGCATGTGCCGGTGGATGATGCCCGGCTCCAGGAGGCCCT
>CAZXOC010000610.1:0-2026 GCA_964642165.1 uncultured Planctomycetaceae bacterium
ACGTGCTCGATGGCGAAGTGCCCGTCCAGGAAGATCGCCTGGGCGCGGGTCAGCATGCTGTCCTCGCGGTTGAGGTGCTCCCACCGCGTCTGGACCACGCAGACCTTCGGGTCGGTGAAGTAGTGGATGGACTTGCGCAGGATGTCCGGCTTGGGGACGAAGTCGGCGTCGAAGATCGTGATGAACTCGCCCGTGGCGGTCCGCAGCCCGTTGGCGAGCGCCCCGGCCTTGTAGCCGCTGCGGTCGTCGCGGTGGATGTACTCGATGTCGACGCCCTGCCCGCGGAGCTCCTCGACCGCCTCCCGGGCGGTGCGGCACGTCTCGTCGATGCTGTCGTCGAGGACCTGGATCTGGAGCTTGTCGCGCGGGTAGTCGACGCGGCAGGTCGTCTCGATGATCCGCCGCGCGACGTGAGGCTCGTTGTACATCGGGAGCTGGATGGTCACCGCCGGCAGCTCGTCGAAGCGCCTCGGCTCCTTCGGGGCCTTGCGCCGGTTGCGGTACCACAGGTAGATCAGCGCGTAGCGATGCAGGCCGTAGATCGACACCATCACCAGGGCGAAGGTGTAGACGCCCATGAAGATGTCTTTCGCCAGATCGGCCCAATCCATCGGTCGTGTCGTCCTACACTGGTTGACCCACGCCACGCCGAACCGGCTCACGACCCCCGGCTCGACCCGTATTCTAGCCCGCCCACGAAGGAACGGTCAAGGCAGGTTTTTGCAGATCCCGCCGGGAGATATCGCCGCACCCCCCCTGCCCGCGCCGCCGCCCGGGCCGAGCCCGCAAGCCAGGCGGACCGCCGGCGTCCCCGCCCGCCTGCCCGATGCCCCGCGGCCATCCCGGGCGGCGCGACTCCGGCCCCGTCCGGGAGACCGCCATCTGCATTCTGTGGCGGGTTTTTCTGCGGCGGGCCAAGCCGCAACTGTGTCCGATTGTGTCGACATTAATCCATGTTGACACAATCGCCTTTAGCATATAAACGCATTGTTTAATGACGTTTATATATACTATTTCCTTATGGTGAACAGAGAGTCCAGTACAATCAGCCCCTTGCCTTGAGTATCCGTACTAGGACATAGGGAAATGCCGCCCGGACGGCCCTCTTCGGACGCCCTTGGGCGCCGCCCCACCCCATCCGAGTTGGCCGGGGGTGCCCCGCGCGCCGCGCCCGCCGTCCGGCCGGCCCCCCGCCTCGGCTCAGCCCCTCCGCCTGCGCTTCCGCAGGACAGGTGCGGCTGCGCCGACGAGGACCAGCAGCAGCGTCGCGGGCTCGGGGATGGCCGGGGCCGCGCCGGGGACGCTCCGGCCGCAGTTGCGCTTGAGGGCGACGTAGTCGAAGACGTCCACCTGCCCGTCGAACGTCACGTCGCCGTCGCCCCATTCCCCGGCCGCGCCAAAACCCGACCGCAGCGCCAGGAAGTCCTTCCGCCCGACGAGCCCGTCCAGGTCGCAGTCGCCGTCCATCAGCTCGCGCAGCTCGATCCGCACGGCGTGGGCGTCCGGCTCGCCCGGCACGTCGGCCTCGTAGTCGATGCCGGCGACGTACGCCTCGCCGATGTTGCCCCCGATGCCGGCGAACGTGCCGCTCAACTCGCCGCCGTACGTGAGGATCTCGTATTCGCCGCCGAACCGGCAGGCCGGGTCGCCCGCCACCGGGAGCCACTCCAGCTTCAGCATGCCGCTGAGCCTCACGTCGCCGGTCACGTCCAGGCGGTCGCAGAGCCCCTCGTCGCTGCCATCGCCGGCCAGCTCGATCTCAATCGATCCGGCGTCCATGGCCAGGTTGCCATCCAGGTCCATCAGCCCGGCCGAGCCGCCCGGGCAGATCGTCCCCCCGTCGTTGACCAGCTCGCCGAGGAACGTGCCGACGTGCAGCTCGCCGCCTCTGAAGTTAAACACCCCTCCCGTTGTGTGGTCGATCGCGTTGGCGTCCAGCCTGCCGCCGTCGAGGTTCAGCGCGCCGTCCGGCCAGAGCTTCAGCGTCTCGCCGGCCTCCAGCGCGCCGCCGTTGAGCACGGTCACG
>CAZXOC010000611.1:0-2024 GCA_964642165.1 uncultured Planctomycetaceae bacterium
GGCGCTCCTGGGCGGCCTTGAGCAGGCGGGCGATCTCATCCTCCGTCAGGGCGCGCCGCTTCCGCGCCGGCTCAGCCTCCTCGGCCTTCGGCAAGCCGGCCAGCGGATGGGCCGCAAGGCGGCCCTCCGACACGCACCAGTTGCAGAACGCCATGATGGCTGCCCGGTGCATGTTGATCGTCCGGGCCGAGACGGGCTGGGAGTGCGCGTCGTCCGGGTCCCGGGCCGTCTGGGCGGTCTTGTCCATCCAGCGCCGAACCACGTCGCGGTTGATGTCCCGCAGTGTGCGGAGCCGGCACTCGCGCACGAGACGGGTCAGGTGCTTGCGCACGTGCCTGACGTGCTTGGCCGACACGCGCTTGCCGCGGACTGTCTTGGCGGCCAGGTGTGCGAGGTAGTCCTTCGTGTGGCTGCCGATGGGCACGTCGAGTTGACCGGCGGCCGTCATCTCGCCGTGACTCATCACGCCGGCCTTGACCTTCTCCACCTCAGTCAGCTTGTCCGCGAGCACCTTCTCGGCGGCCTGGCGGTCCCGACACCCCGTAGACTCCCGCCGCATCCGGCCCGCCGCGTCGCGGTAGCGGATGTACCAGCAATCCGATACGAACTCCACGCGGCCGTCTGCCAGCACCTCGGCGGTGCGGACCTGCCCCTTGCCGCTCTGCCAACGGGCTAGCCGCTTGCCCCGCCGCGTGATGATCTCCGCCCCGTCCGGCATCGGGATCGGGTACTTCTTCTTGTAGACCGTTGCCATCTCATTCCTTCCATGCTTCATGCGGGCCGCATTGCCCGCCTCGTCGTCTTCCGTGACACACTGAGCGGCCGGTCGCCGCCCCCAGCAAGGGCTTTCCTCGAGAGAATCTCCGCCAGGAACTCCCGGGGGTCCGCAGGTCCAGAAGGGCGCCTCGACGGGCTTTGGGACCTTTTGAACCTTTGGACCTTCCCGGCCATGTTCACGAGACCATCCCCAGGGCCCTCGGACTGATGCGGTGTCTCACCGTCGGCCGGCCCGGGGTCAGGACGGGCTCCGCTTGAAGCCACCCAAGCTCGATCAACTCGTCCACGGCCAGTTGCACCTGGGCAGCATCGGCCAGCATGGACCAATGGTGACCGTGGTAGACGTCCCGGATCGTGAAGCCATCGATCACGTCGCCGTCTCCAATCCGCCGCGCAAGCGCCTTGGCATGGGCCAACGCCGGGTCGATCCCGCAGGAGTAGATGCGTCTCGCGTGGCTTTCGAGGACCTCCCCCCACCGGATAGCCTGGGCGAGGGAGTCATCCCGTACCGGGCCCGACTGCCCCTCCGCCAGGTGGATCAGCAGCGACATCGCGGGGATCAACTTGCGGTACTTGACGAGGTGGCTTTCCATGGCCGGATGCTCTTCGCCGCGGCGCAGGCGGTTCTCGCGAACGGTCATCCACTCGTTGAATCGCTCCTGGGCGGCCGGGGCGAACCGGAAGAACGGCACGCCGGATTCACCGAAGGCGTCCGTCTCCGCGCCGATCGTCATGGCGTTGAAGTTCTCCAACCGGCGAAAGACGTCGAACGCGAGATTCCGAGCCTCCCTGTCCGGATGGCGGTCCACCACCCGCCACTCGCCGGGGTCAGCGCGCCTCCAGGCACGGGGACGCCCGTCAACGCCTGTCAACCCGTGTCACATGAACGCGTAGGTACTTCCTGCCAGTCCGGCAGGTGAGGCCAGCGGGAACAGTCGCGCCCCCAGACAGAGTTGCTTGCGGCTGTCCGGTTTCTCCGTATGCGCGGCCGTAGGTCCGAAGGTCCAAAAGGTCCAAAAGCCTTCTCCTCGGAACGACACCGGCTGGCTCCCAGCTTCCCTGTCCCCCACAGCTCCTGGCTGTGGCGTGTGCCATGGGCAAGGCTGGCACACGCCGCTCCCTCACGCGCTGACCGCAGGGCGCGGCCACGGCATCGACCAAGCCGATCGCCGTGATCTCCACCAACTCCGGGGTGTCATGTCTTGGTGTCATAGCGACTTACGGAGAGGTACGACTTCTTTCCAGAA
>CAZXOC010000612.1:0-2018 GCA_964642165.1 uncultured Planctomycetaceae bacterium
GATTCCCGGGACACCATACCAAACTCTTGACGGCGGGGCTGGGAGAGCTATCTGCTGCGATCTGGCGCGGAGCACCTTCCCGAGGCGATGCGTCGCCGCGAGGCGACGGCCCGCCCGCTGGGCAGCCGGTCGTTTGTGGAGGAAGTCGAAGCGTTGCTGCGCCCAACCCTCCTGCCGCGGAAGCGAGGCCCGAAGCCCAAGGCCAAGCGGAAGGCCGAACGAGATTAGATATGGTGCCTCCGGGACCGCGGCTGAGTCTTGGGACCCTACGCGGTCGCTTGGTTCTCGCGATCCGGCTCTGAGACGCCATACGCTTCCAGTTCATGCGCGCCCAACCAGTTCGGTCCGCTGGCGGTCAAGCGCAGCCTCCCTACACGCCGCAGGTCGATCCCGGCGATCATTGTCTGTCGCTTGTCGGGGACGTACATGAGAACCAGTGGGGTCCCGGCCAGTTGCTCGGCCTCCTTGACCGGTGCCACGTTGCATCGATGAACGCTCACCCACTGCGTTGATCCCACGGATTGACACATCAGTTCGTACTTCTGGACATAGTGGTGGACTCCACCCGTCTTGCTCGGCCTGGTTGCGCCGAAGTCTCTCCAATGAATGACGATGCGGTTGATCCGGTATCCCTGCGGCACTGAGGCGGCCAAGTCCAGTCCGTCGGCCGTACGCCTGAGGTCAATGGTGTAGTCAATGCGGCACGATCCCGGCATCGCCGCGCTCGACGGGAGACCATCCGTCAATCGCGATGCCTGCAGGCCCAACCTCAGGCAGTACGTCTGTGATTCCGGTACGGCCGAGGTGACGGCCTTGCCCAGGGCGATGTTGCGAGGCCAATACGGCCAGGGCGCCCCGGGCGCCGGGGCAAGTTTCGGCGGATTGCGGCTCAGCCACTGCGTCCACTGGCCGGCCTGGGGCGCAGAGGCGGTCTGATCGTAGGCGTGGAACGTCATGGGCTTGCCGGTCAGGTCGTATAGCGCCAGGGCGGCGGCGGCCCGGGTCTCCGCGCTTGGCGACTTGAGGAACCCACACAAGGCCGCCAACGACTTGCTCCGGCCGCCGAAGCACATCAGGCGCGCCGCGGCCAGACGGACCGGCTCGGACGCCTTGTCGTCTATCGCGCTTAGTCCTTTCGCAACTCCGCCCTTATCCAGCTTGAGCAATCCGATGGCCGCGGCAATCCTGGCCACGTCGGGCCCGCCGGACAGTGCCTTGGCAAGCGCTTCGGCGTCCGCAGGCCGAGCGAGGGCGGGGATCGTCGACCATATCCGCCGCCTGATCAGATCATTCGGGCAATGCGGCAGGACCTGGAGTAGTGTCGGGATCATCTCCTGCAGTTGTGCCTGCTCTACAATCCTCAATGCGAGAGCCAGGTCGGCGGGTCTGGTGATACTCTTCCCCCGGATGATCGCCGCGCGCATGCGGACCTCGATGTCAGGTGAGGCCCTTGCCTTCAGGACGGCTGTCTTGGAGGCGGGCCACATCGATATCAGGGCTTGCGTGGCTTGCCTGCGCGTCTGGTAGTCGTCGTCGCCGAGTTGCTCGATGAGCTCCGCGATCCGCTTCGGGTCGACGCGGCGAGGCATCCACGACCTGAGGTACTGCCGAAGCCCTTCTGCCGTAGGCTTGATGCCCCGTTTGGTCAGTTGTCCACGACAGATAGCGGGCAGGGCCCTTTGAGGAGCGGGCCGCGAGGTGGATGTGGCGACCGGCCCCGGCCCGGTCGTCTTGGACCAGGGCCCTGAGGGCCGCGGCGCACCCGATGAAATGCCGATTGCCCCCACGATAAGGCCGCCCAGAAGAACGAGTTGTCGATTGGCCTGCCGTCTCTGCATGATTCGTCCCCTGGCCCGTAGCCACGTTCGCCTTCGATGATACCTCATCTGACGAATAATCTCGCGATTTGTTTCAGGCATTGGTGACGGTGCGATGCTGCATCTGATCAAGATGCGGCTGAGGCCGGCCGTTCAGGAGCAAAGCGACGACGGCAGACCCACCTGCCGACGAATCGGCAA
>CAZXOC010000613.1:0-2000 GCA_964642165.1 uncultured Planctomycetaceae bacterium
CTGACGGCCGGGGCCAAGGGCCTGGCGCTCAAAGAGCTGATCGTGCTCGACATCGCCGCCGCGGGGGTCGAGGCCGTCGGCCGGGTGCGGGGCTCGCCGTTGGCGGCGGGCCGATGGTTCCTCGCGTGCGAGCACCCCCTGGCCGCCAACCGCGCCGCCGCCGGCCGCGCCGTCGGAGGCCGACAGCGCCCGCCCCTTCGACCCGCACAGTCGATCGAGCTGACGGCCGTGATCGGCCTGACTCCGCCGGGCCAGCTCCGCCGCGGGTTCCTGCACTACCTGGAGCGAAGGCGGGCCCACCCCTATCGCCCGTTCCTTCACTACAACAGCTGGTATCACCTGAACATCGGCCGACCCGACAACCACATGACCCTGGCCGAGTGCCTGGAGACCATCGACCACATCGGGCGCGAGCTGGTCGTCAAACGTCGCACGAAGCTCGACGCGTTCGTCTGGGACGACGGGTGGGACGACTTCGACTCGCTGTGGGGCTTCCACAAGGACTTCCCCGACGGGTTCGCGCCGCTGATCCGCCGGGCCGGGAAGTACCAGGCCCGCCAGGGCGTGTGGATGTCGCCCTGGGGCGGCTACGGCGGGCCGAAGCGGAAGCGCCTCGCCCACGGCAAGCGGGAAGGCTACGAGACCAACGCCAACGGCTTCTCGATGGCCGGGCCCAGGTACCAGGCCGCGTTCCGCGGCGTCTGCCTGGACATGATGCGGCGCCACGGCGTGGTGTTCTTCAAGTTCGACGGCATGGGCGGCGGCAATCTCGCCGACGACGTCGACGCCGTCCTGGAGCTGACCCGCCGGCTGCGGCGGGCCGACCCCCACCTGTTCATCAGCGCGACCGTGGGCACCTGGCCCAGCCCGTTCTGGACGCTCTATGCCGACTCGGTCTGGCGCCAGGGCGGCGACACGGGCTTCCACGGCGCGGGCAACGGCCGGCAGCGATGGATCACCTACCGCGACATGTTCGCCTGCCGGCACATCGCCCGGGCGGCGCCGCTGTACCCCTTCAACTCGCTGATGCTGCACGGCCCGTGCATCGGCGAGCGGGCCAACCCCGCGAAGATGCAGCGCGAGGAGCCGGCCGTCGCGCAGGAGCTGTGGAGCTTCTTCGGCAGCGGCACGGGATTGCAGGAGCTCTACATCAGCCCGCACCTGCTGACGCCGGGCATGTGGGACGAACTGGCCACCGCCGCCCGGTGGGCTCGCGACAACGCCGACGTGCTGGTCGACTCGCACTGGATCGGCGGCGACCCGGGCGCGGGCGAGGTCTACGGCTTCGCGTCCTGGCAGCCGCCCAAGGGCATCGTCGTCCTGCGGAATCCGAGCGAAAAGCCGGCCGGCTACGATCTGCTGCTCGCCCGTGATCTGGAGCTGCCGGATGCGAAGCTGACCGACTGCGTCCTGCGCACCGTCAACCGCAAGCCCGCGGCGAAGCCTTTGCCCGCGGCCGCGGTCCGGCCGGTGCGGATCCATCTGAAGCCGTTCGAAGTCCTCGTGCTGGAGGTTGCCCCCGCGGCCGGCGGGAAGACCTACGACGCCAAGGCGTACCGGCGTGAACTGGCCCGACAGGCCGCCGCCCGCGCCGCCGCCAACGCCGAGGCCGCCAAGAAGTTCGTCGGCGTCTGGGCCTACACGTACAAGGGCGGATCGTATCGGCGGGAGTTCTTGCCCGACGGGGAGGCGAACCTTTACATCAACGGGAAGCGGCATGGCGCGTGGGCCGGGTCCGCCTGGCGGGCCGAGGGCGACCGGCTGATCGTGGTCCACCCCAACGGCCAGACCGAATCACACCGGCTGAAGGACCGCGATCACCTGCTGCTGCCGCTGGGTCTCGGTGTGGCCCGCCGGGTCAAACCCGACGGGAAGTAGCCCGCGATCCGGAGCGTGCGCGACAGGAGTCACCCCGGAGCTCGCGGGGAACGCAGAGAGAGAATCCGGCTCATGTCGAGTCAGGGGTGAAAACGCAGCGCCGTCCCTTGCAACTGATGTAG
>CAZXOC010000614.1:0-1989 GCA_964642165.1 uncultured Planctomycetaceae bacterium
TCGGTGAACGTATAGCCCCGACGTGCGGCGCGGGCGAGGATCTCGGCGTCGATCAGCGCGCCCATCGAGCGCATCTCGATGTGGTCGAACATCTTGCGGCGGTAGAGCTTGAAGGCGCTGTCGACGTCGCGGCTGCGAATGCCCAGGACGCGCTGGACGAGCCGGCCCCACAGCCAGGCGTTGAGCCGGCGCAGGCGGGAGTCGCGGCGGCGCCGCCGGTAGCCGCTGACGATGTCGTACCGGTCGATCCGAGGCAGGAGCTTGGCGAGGTCCGTGATGTCGAACTGCCCGTCGCCGTCGGTGTAGAAGACCAGCTCCTTGGTGGCCGCCCGGAAGCCGCTCTGGAGGGCCCCGCCGTAGCCGCGGTTGGTCTCGTGATGGACCACCCGGATGCGGGCGTCGGCGGCGGCCAGGGCGTCGGCGATCGCCCCGGTGCGATCGCCGCTGCCGTCATCGACCAGGATGACCTCGAAGTCGTCGCTGACGGTGGGCAGGAACGCCATGGCCTCGCCCACGACGCGGCGGACGTTACCCTCCTCGTTGTAGCAAGGGAAGAAGACGCTCAGGGCGCGGCGCCGACGAAGGCCTTGTACCGGCCCGGCGGTCACGGGGCACCTCCCCGGGTGCGGGCCTCGGCCTCGGGCGCCGCGCGCCGGGCGCCTCGCTCGGCCAGCCAGAAGGCCAGCCCCGGCAGCGACAGCGCCATCGGCGTGAACCGCGCCAGCAGAGCCATCGCCAGCACCTGCGAGCTGTCGGCGCCGGAGGACTGCGCGAAAAAGACGAGGTACATGCCCTCGATCACGCCCAGGCCGCCGATGCTCACGGGGATGGCCGCCACGATGTAGATCACCGGCACGAAGAGGAAGTAGTGCCCGACGGGCACGAGCCCGCGCGGCAGCCCCAGCGCCAGCCCCATCAGCGCAATGCCCGCCGCCAGCAGCAGGTGCACGCCGATGGTCATGGCCCCGGCCACGGCGGCCGGGCCCGGCGAACGCGGCAGGTCCTGGAACGTGCCGAGCGCCGCGCGAAAGGCCTCCCGCCGCGGCAGGCGCGCCAGCAGGCGGTCCAGGCGCAGGAGCCGGCCGGTCCTGCGGCTGAAGAGGACGAGCCCGGCTGCGGCGATCACCAGCACGGTGACGCCGACGGCCTCGGCCGCACGCCGCGTCTCGGGCCGGCCCCAGGTGACGAGGGTCATGACGCCCGCCAGCAGCGCCATGCCCGCCAGCCCGACGAACCGGTCCAGCAGGACCGTGGCGACGGCGACGGCGCGGCGGCCCGTCCGCCGGGTCACCAGGTAGGCGCGGATCACGTCGCCGCCGGTCGAGCCGGGCAGGAAGAAGTTGAAGAACTGGCCGATGAACATGAGGCGCACCGTCGCCCACAACCCGACGCCGACGCGCTGGAACCGCATCAGGTACCACCAGCGGACGCCCATCAGCGTCACCTGCGCGAGCAGGACGACGGCCGCCAGCGCGAACGGACCCGGGCGCAGGTGGGTCAACGCCGCGGCGAGGCCCGGGCGGACGACGCGGCCTTGCAGCGGCTGGAACGGCCCCGCCGGGCGCCACTTCGGCCCGTCGGCGGTCGCCACGAGGAGGCGCCCGGGCTGGTGGTCGAGGACGCGGACCTCGCGCCCGTCGGGCGCCACCGCGTAATCGTGCCAGTGGGCCCGCGAGACCACCCATCCCAGCAGGCCGACGGTGACCGCCAGCTTCGCCAGCAGGATCAACGGCTTGCGGAACCGCGCCATCACCGCAGTGGGTCTCCCGAGATCGCGCCCTGGCCGCCCGGCCGGGGCTGTCGGCGCGGCGCGCCGAGGCATCCCGCCGCCGGGGCCGCAGGATCGCGCGGCGGGGCAGGCGATCCGGCGCATCGGGCCTCTTGTACCGGTTGGCGGGCGCTTCTGCCATAGGCGCCGAGGGATTTCTGCGCGCGGAGCACTCGGCGGCGTGGGCGCAGAAGGAAACCCAGCCGGGCTTCCGGCTGGGC
>CAZXOC010000615.1:0-1981 GCA_964642165.1 uncultured Planctomycetaceae bacterium
TTTCCCGCTTGGCCTCCGAGCAGCGCCTCGCCTACCACAAGGCCCGCCTGGACCGGACCTTCGGCTGAGCCCCCCCTGCCGGGCAGCCCCGCGGCGCCCGCGCCCGTGCCCAAGGCCCCATGCCGCTCTCCCGAGCCCCCCCCCGATCGCCTCGCGGGCCAGGCCGTCAATGGGTCTGATTGTGTCAACTTTAATCCATGTTGACACAAACACATATTCTTCATATCCCTCTTGTACATCAGGCTTTAAAACTATATCGCTTTAACGTTATTGCGATAGCGTCGGACAATCAGGGCCTGGTTCAGAACGGGCGCGCTCGGGGTAACACTCCTCTCTTCGCCCCGAGGGGGCGCAAAGGGTTTGGCCGGGGGCGCAAGCCCCCGGTAATGCGAGCCTTATGAACAGAACCCCGGAGGGGTGAAAGGAGTGCTCGCAGCGCGGAAGTGTTGCCCTGTGCTCAACCAGGCCGGAATTTACGACGGCGTGATGTAGATTCCGCCGTCCGGAGCTGATTGTCCGATCCTCCGTAAAGCCGCTCGCGCTATAGGATATGTAACTCTAATTATATCATATGGTAACAATGCGAGGCGATTGTGTCAGTCGGGAAAAAAGTTGACACAATGGCGCCACGTCATGGTCGTCGACGCCATCGAATCTGGCATAGACGAATACGGATTGTCGCCCCGCGCGGCGGCCTCTCCGGCGCGCCACGTCGCAGCGAAGGGCCGCACCATCCGCCCCACGGCCAGTATCGCAAGCGTCGCTCAATAGGCGTTCTGTCACGTCAACGCGAAGTGGCGCTGTCGTGTTAAGCTTCGGACAATCAGCCCTGTTCGCCATAATCTACATCACGCCATCGTAAATACGCCGCTGGAGGGTCCCTCGCCTTCGAGCGATCCCGCGGTGACGCGCCATCGTGACGTTCCGGGCCGCTACGCCCCCCTGCCCCGCTTGAGGGCGAAGACCTGCCCCGGATGCTGGGCGACGAGGCCCTTGATGGTGAGCATGGTCATCGCGGCGGCGACGCGGGCGGTGGGCAGGCCGGTGCGGCGGACCAGCTCGTCGACGCCCCGCTCGCCGTCGCGCAGGGCGGCGACCAGCGCCCGCTCCGTCTCGTCCAGCCCGGCGGCGGCGATGCGGTCGTCGGGCGTCTCGGGCGGCGGGGTCATCCCCTCGCCCACGTGCCCCAGGCGATCCAGGATGTCGTCGAGGTTCTGCACCAGCCATGCCTGCTGCGTGCGGATCAGCTCGTTCGTGCCCTGGCTCATGGGCGACTCCACGCGCCCGGGCACGGCGAAGACGTCGCGATCCTGGTCGATGGCGGCCCGCGCGGTGATCATCGCCCCGCTTCGCCGGGCGGCCTCGACGACCAGCACGCCCAGCGACAGCCCCGAGATGATCCGGTTCCGCAGCGGGAAGTTCTTCGCGTGGACGCCGACGCCCATGGGCAGCTCGGAGACCAGCGCCCCGCAGCCGTCGGCGACGATCCGTTCGAACAGCTCGGCGTTCTCGCGCGGGTAGGTCTGGCTGAGCCCGCAGCCCATCACGGCGACGGTCCGCCCGCCGGCGGCGAGCGCCCCGCGGTGGGCGGCCGTGTCGATGCCCCGCGCGCCGCCCGAGACGACCGTGAAGCCCGCCTGCCCCAGCAGTTGCCCGAAGCGCTCGGCCTGCTCCAGGCCGTAGATCGTGCAGCGGCGTGAGCCGACCACGCCCAGGGCGACGGCGTCGCCGGCCTCGAGCGAGCCGCGAACGTACAGCACGGGCGGGCTGTCGTGGATGTTCCGCAGCGCGGCGGGGTACTCGTCGTCGGACGGAAGCAGGACCCGCGTGCCGCGTGCGTCCGCCTCGGCCAGCTCGGCGTCGATCATCTCGTCCGGAACGGATTCGATCGCCCGGCAGGTCTTCTCGCCGACGCCCTGGACCCTTCGCCACGCGCTGCGCGGCGCCTTCAGGACGTCCCGGGGGCTGCCGAACGCCTCCA
>CAZXOC010000616.1:0-1980 GCA_964642165.1 uncultured Planctomycetaceae bacterium
CCCAAGTTCCAGTTGATGATTTGCCGTAATCTCCCGCTTGTCAAGGAACCTACGTCCATTCCAGCGGTGCGCGCACTGGGTACAATCCCGGGCGCGCCCTACAGGCTTACACCCAACAGCGAGAACGCACGCGTCTGCAAGGGCGTCGGCCGGGTGGTCTTCTCGAACGGCTCGGCGCCCGACAGCTTCGGCTGAATGCGGTTCTTCGTGATCGTCGCCAAGTCGGCCAGCAGCGTCTGGAAGCTGTGGACCGGTTCGTCGTCCTCCGTCCGCTTCCGCGCGGCCTTGCGTTCCGCACGCGGCGAACG
Source organism: uncultured Planctomycetaceae bacterium (assembly GCA_964642165.1). Taxonomy (GTDB): domain Bacteria; phylum Planctomycetota; class Phycisphaerae; order SM23-33; family SM23-33; genus CAYRVX01. Next base: position 309 of record CAZXOC010000616.1, read on the forward strand.
TCGCGCCGGGGCCACGGGCGATGGACGCAACGCCTCGCCGGCGGCTGGGTCGTCGTCCGCGAACAGGATCGGCGCCCACGCCTGTCGCATGTGCCACTCCACGTAGTAGGCCAGCATGCACAGCAGCACGTGAGCCCGAACCCGGTCGGCCAGGTGATGGTGAATCGGACGCACGTGCAGGTCGACGGTCTTGAGGCGGCGGAAGGCCCGTTCGGCCTCCGAGAGACCCTTGTAGGCGCCCACGAGCTGCGCCGGCTCCAGTGTCCCCTGGGGCAGGCTGCTGCGGATGACGTAGAACCCGTCCAGCGCCGACTCGGCGGCGATCTTCTCCTCGTTCCGCGCGTAGCCGAACGAACGGTCAGTGATCTCGATCCGGAAGTGCTTGCCGACCTTGAAGCGGTTCAGCACCTTGCCGGTGCGCAGGCCGATCTTGTCGGCCCCGCGAAGCGGACGGGACGGGCGTTCCACGGCCGCGGCGATCTTGGCCAACTCTCGTTCCGTGGCGGCCAGCAACTCTTGCCGTTTGCGGCACCGCTCTGCGGCCAGCAGGGGATTGCGGCACACCACCAGTCGCTGGCCGGGATACAGCGGAGAAGAGATCTCCGCCAGGTCCCGCTGGTCGAACAACGACGGCTGGAGACTGCCCTCCGCCACCAGCTTCCGGATCGCCGGCGCGCGAAGCGCCGTGATCCAGTCCAGCCCCTCGATCCCGTGCAAGTCCTCGCGAATCCGGGCCTCGGTGATCATCCCGCGGTCGCCCACCAGCACCACGCGCCGCAGGCCGAACCGCCCGCGGATCTTGCGGACCTGCGCGGCCAGCGTCGCCGGATCGCCGACCTGGCCCTCGAAGACCTCCACGGCCACCGGTCGGCCCTCCACGTCGCACAACAGCCCGATGACGATCTGGAGCTTGTCCTTCTTGCTGTCGCGGCTGTGCCCGAACTGCGCCAGCGGACAGGTCTTGCCCTCGAAGTACGTGCTGGTCACGTCGTAGAGCACCAGCGTCGCGTTGCGTAGATGCCGCGTGCCCAAGGCGTCTTCGATCCCCCCCTGGCGGCCCAGGAGCCAGTCCATCGCGGCATACAGGTCGTCTGCGGTCGCCTCGCAGACGCTCAACACCTCGGCAAGCGAACTGAAGGCCGTCTCGCCGGACAGGCCTCTCGCGGTGGCCAGCTTCGAGCGCGGATCGATCACCCGCGCGACGATCATCGCCACCACCAGGTTTCGCTGGCGGCTGGGGCGCCGGGCGAGCAGCCTGTCCAGGCCGACCTTCCGCAACGTGCCCAGCGTGGCGGCGACGTGGCCGTGGGGCAGGCTGCGGAGGATGTCGAAGTCGGGCAGGTCCTCGAGGACCTTCCCGCCCTTGAGCAGCTTGCGGAGGCCATCGACGACATCGGGCGGCCAGTGGGACAGGTTGGCCAGCGTTCGCTTGCGGACTTTGCCGCCCTGGCGGAAGGATTCCCGCAGGAGAATGCAGGGCGGCGACGATCGGTTGGGGACGGTCTCAATGTACATGGCCACGATAGTGGCGTTCTGTCATCCATGAGTCAAGCCTATAATGAAGAAAAACCCTAATTTACATGGGTACACACGTGCGCCGGAAAGCGCACGCATCTTGCGGCCAGACAGCCGCTTATGGCAGAATCACCCCCCGGAAAGGCTGGAACTTCGG
>CAZXOC010000617.1:0-1968 GCA_964642165.1 uncultured Planctomycetaceae bacterium
CGCGTGTTCACCAAGGACGACGAGGGCGCGGTGCACGCCGCGAAGCTCTCGGACCACCCGGAGGTCGAGAGCCTGCGGAAGCACTTCAAGACCGGCGAGATCTGGACCGGCTTCCAGAGCGACAGGGACATCGTGGAGAAGACGGGGAGCTTCGAGTGAGCACCTGCCGCGTGGTGGTCTACGGGGACGGGGCGTACGATCTCGGGCCCGATCTCGGCAGGGACGTTCCGGCCCGGCGCGTGTACGCCTTGCCGCGACTGATCCACCGGCTCCTGAGGGAGCCGCCGGCTGTGACGTACACCGCGAAGCCCTTTCCGAAGATCCCGCCCGTTCACGGACGCGGGCACAAGTATGCAAGGAAAGCCATGTCCGCGATCCGCCAGGCCCGTCAGGGCGGGTACCAGGCTGCGGCGATCGTGATCGACCGCGACCGACAGAGGACCTCCGCGAAGTTGGAGCCGCTTCGCGCGGGCCGCGACCAACTCGAGCACCAGGGCTTCCCACCCTGCGCGGTAGGGATGGCCGTGGAGGCGTTCGACGCGTGGATGATCGCGGACGGCAGCGCCGTCCGGGCCGCCGACGGTGATCCCGCCCAGAGCCACCCAAGCCCCGAGGCCCTCAGCGGGAAGGAGGGGACCGGCGGGCATCCCAAGGACCTGGCCATCCGCGCGTTCGGCGGCAAGCGCGAACTGGCCGCGAACTACGCGGAGATCGCTCGGCACGTCGACCTCGCCCTGCTGGAGCGTGCCTGCCCCCAAGGATTTGCGCCGTTTGCCGAGGAGGTCCGCGGGCGGGTCGGGCCGGTTGTGACTCGACATGCGAACTGATTGCGAAAGACCACGCCACCCATGACCTACCAGGCGGTTCTCTTCGACCTCGACGGCACGCTGCTGGACACGATCGCGGACCTGGCGGACGCGATGAACGCGGCGCTGGAGGAGATGCGATATCCCACGCACGACCTGGCGGCGTGCAAGTACTACGTCGGCGACGGACTGCGGAACTTCGCCTTGCGGGCGCTGCCCGAGGGCGCACGGGACGAGCCGACCGTCGAGCAGTGCTGCGAGCTGTTCCGGGCGGCGTATGCGACGAACTGGAAGGTCAAGACGCGGGCGTTCGAGGGGATCCCCGAGCTGCTCGACGCGCTGACGCAGCGCGGGCGGAAGCTCGCGATCCTCAGCAACAAGCCGGGCGACTTCACGAAGATGATGGTTCGCGAGATGCTCGGCCGCTGGGCGTTCGCGGCCGTCCAGGGCGTGGGGCCCGACGGCGTGAAGAAGCCCGACCCGGCCGGGGCCCTGGCCATCGCGGCGCGGCTGGACCTGCCGCCGGCGGCGTTCCTCTACGTCGGCGACACGAACACGGACATGCGGACGGCGGGCGCGGCCGGCATGTACGCCGTCGGGGTCACGTGGGGATTCCGCCCGGCCGAGGAGCTCACGGCAAGCGGCGCGAGCGTCCTGATCGACCGGCCGGCGGAGCTGCTCGAGCTGCTTTGACACCGCCGGCGCCTCGACGCGCCGGCGGCCGACGACGAACCGGCGTCACGGGGCTGCTTCTCTGGTCCGGCGGACGTATACTGGCCGGCATGGATCTCTTCAAGGACGCCGAGGACGCCGCCATCGCCGCGCACGCCCCGCTGGCGGTGCGCATGCGTCCCCGGACGATCGACGAGGTCCTCGGGCAGGACGCCTTCCTCGGCCCGGGGAAGATGCTGCGGCGGATGCTGGAGGCGGACCGGCTGACGAGCCTGGTCTTCCACGGCCCGCCGGGCAGCGGCAAGACCACGCTGGCGACGGTCATCGCGCGTCACTGCTCGGCGGACTTCCACGCGCTCAACGCCGCCCGCGCGTCGGTGAAGGACGTCCGCCGCATCGCCGATCACGCCCGCGCGCTGCTGGCCTCGCAAGGCCGGCGGACGATCCTGTTCATCGACGAGCTGCACCGCTTCAACCGCGCCCAGCAGGA
>CAZXOC010000618.1:0-1966 GCA_964642165.1 uncultured Planctomycetaceae bacterium
CGGGCCCGCCGCCCCCGCAGCACGTTCCGGCGATCTACGTCGGCCTCGACGGCAAGCTCCGGGGACGGTTCTGGACCTCGGGGGGGACGCTGCCTGACGGCTACACGTATGTCGGTTCGCAGATCGGGGATAACCGGCCGATGGCGACCGACGAGCCCGTGGACGATGGCCGGTGGCATCACGTGGCCCTGGTCGGCCTCGATGACACCGTGAACGTCTCCGGGGAGCCGCTGAAGCAGTCCCGCCAATTCCTCTACCTTGACGGCGACCTGGTCGACTCGAAGGTCAGCGATCTGGCGGCGAAAGAGCTGACCGGCTTCATCGATCACCTGGCCATGACCCACAACCAGATCGGCAGCGGGTCGGCCGCCGGCTGGGACGAAGCTCCCGGCGGCGAGTATGCCTTCCGGGGCCAGATCCGGGACGTTCGCCTCTGGCACGTCGCCCGGCCCGCCGACGAGATCCGCGCCGACATGGAGGCGGTGCCGACGGGTTCGGAGCCGGGCCTGGTCGGTTGGTGGCGCTTCGCCGAGTCGGCCGGCGATCAGGCCCTGGACAGCTCGCCGGAGGGCAACCACGGCACGCTGGGCGGGGGGGACACCGACCGCGTACCCGTCCGACATGCGCCGGGCCCGCCCTGTCGGGACTTCTCCATGGCGGCCGACGCCGATGTCGTCCTGAAGGGCTTTGACGGGCCGATCTCACTCGACTGCGCCGGGGATGTCGGTCAGCCGGCGAGCCAGTTCCAGGTGCAGCTCTACGAGCTCGGCGACGAGTACGCCTCCGATCTGGGCGCGGCGATCGGGATCCTCGACGGCGAGGCACGCCCGGACCTGGAGTTCGAGTGGGATTCACGCGACCTGATCAACTACGACGCGCCCTTGCTCGACAGGGATTCGGCGCCCGGCTTCAAGATGCGCGCCCTGTGGTTCGGGCCAACGTACGATGTGTCGGACCTGAGCAGGGCGCTGCAAGCGCTGGCGCAGGAGAAGCCGTTCTGGTACTTGGTCCTGTTCGACAGCGTCAACCTGTCGAGTACGGATGCCCCCGCATCGGGGCGTTTCGCTGGTGACGAGCCGTTGTTGCCGCTGAACGGCGACAACCTCGTCTTCGAGGCCGAGGCGCTGATCCGGGTCGATAAGCCTGGAGTCTGGACGTTCGGCGTGCGGAGCGACGACGGGTTCCGTCTCAGGATACCCGGCGCCGAGACCTGCTACGTGCATAACTCCGACGACCCCATGGGAAGCGACACGATCTTGCATAAGGAGCCGCGATCCGCGGAGGACACGCTTGGCGCCTTCCAGTTCCCGTCGGCCGGGCTGTATCCCCTGGAGCTGGTCTACTTCGAGCGCACGGGCTCCGCCGGGTGCGAGCTGTTCGCTGCGCCGGGGCAGGAGGAGTCGATCCCCGCTCCCGAGTTCGGCAACGGCCCGTTTGAGCTCCTGCGCGTGGACGCCGAAGACAACGCGGTGGACATCGGCGGCCTGTCGCTGGCGACTCCTAGCGAGGGCCATTTCGACGGAGGCACCGCGTTCTCCGTCCGGAAGGACGAAGGGCTGCTGTATCGGGCCACGGGCACGATCCTCGTCCCCGAGAGCGGCCCGTGGACCTTCGGCGTGCGTGCGAACGCATTGCCTCTCGTCAGCCTGGCGGTGGGCGGCCAAGCCGCCTTCCAGGCCCGCGGCACGAGCGAACTGCCCGAGGACTTCCTCTTCACGACGGACCTGAGCGAAGGGGCGCACAAGATCGAACTGGTGTTCTGCAACGGGGAGCCATCGTATGAATCGTCGGCGAGGGAGTCTTACACCTGGCCGACGGTGGAGTTGTTCGCCGCCGAGGGGCAGTACGGCGGGTGGGCCCAGACCGACGCCTGGCGCCTGGTGGGCGACGCGGTCGGCGGCGGGCTGGCACTGGCGGTCCCGGCCGATGCGCCCGCGGCGGACCTCATCGTCGCCGATTCCCACGG
>CAZXOC010000619.1:0-1964 GCA_964642165.1 uncultured Planctomycetaceae bacterium
CCGAAGTTCCCGCCCATCTGGGGGCTGATTCTGTCATAAGGCCCGAAGAAGGTCAAGGTTGGGTGTGCCGTGCGGCGGCATTGTGTACCCATGTAATTTAGACATTATTCTTTGTTTTCTGCTTGATCGAGGAATATGAACGCCTATAGTAGTGCCCATGTACATCGAATCCGTCCCCAACCGCGGCTCGCCGCCCTGTATCCTGCTAAGGGAATCCTACCGCCAGGGGAAAAGGGTCCGCAAACGAACCCTCGCCAACCTCACCCGTTGGCCAGAGGAACTCATCGAGGGCCTGCGGATCCTCCTGAAGGGCGGCAAGGCCGTCGAGAACGTCGAAGACCTCGACGGCTTCGAGATCGTCCGCAGTCTGCCCCACGGGCACGTCGCGGCCGTGCTGGGCGCGGTCCGCAAGCTCGGCCTGGAGCGGATCGTCGCCTCCCGCCGATCCCGGCAGCGTGACCTAGTCGTGGGCCTGATCGTCGCACGGATCATCGACCCGCGATCGAAGCTCGCCACGGCGCGGGGGCTGTCCGAAGAGACGGCCTTCACCTCCCTGGGCGAAGAGCTGGGCATCGCCGACGCCGACGAGGACGACCTCTACGAGGCGATGGACTGGCTGCTGCCCCGCCAGCAGCGCATCGAGGACGCCCTGGCCCGCAAGCATCTGCGGGACGGCACGCTGGTGCTCTACGACGTGACGTCGACGTACTTCGAGGGCCAGTGCTGTCCGCTGGCGCAGTTCGGCCACCCGCGCGATGGGAAGAAGAAGCTCCAGATCGTCTTTGGCTTATTGTGCGACGTGGAGGGCCGCCCGGTGGCGGTGGAGGTCTTCGAGGGCAACGTCGCCGACCCGGCCACGCTGGCCTCGCAGGTCCGCAAGATCCGCCACCGCTTCGGGATCCAGCGCGTGGTGCTGGTCGGGGACCGCGGGATGATCACCGAGGCGCGAATTCGCGAGGACCTTCGCGACATCGACGGGCTGGAGTGGATCTCGGCGCTGCGGGCGCCGGCCATCCGCAAGCTGGTGGCCGAAGGCAGCCTTCAGCCCAGCCTGTTCGATCAAGTCGATCTGGGCGAGATCACCTCCCCGGAGTATCCCGACGAGCGGCTGGTGGTCTGCCGCAATCCGGTGCTGGCCGAGGAGCGCCGCCGCAAGCGGCAGGAGCTGCTGGCGGCGACGGAGAAGGAGTTGGACAAGATCGTCGCGGCCGTCTCGCGACAGCGCCGGGCGTTGCGGGGGGCCGACCGGATCGGCCTGCGCGTGGGGAAGGTGCTGAATCGCTTCAAGGTGGGCAAGCACTTCCACCTTGAGATCACGGACATGTCGTTTGCGTACGAACGCAAGGCGGAGGCGATCGCCCAGGAGGCGGCGCTGGACGGCTTCTACGTGCTGCGCACGTCGGTGCCAGCCGAGGCGATTGACGCGGCGGGTACGGTCCGGGCGTACAAGGGATTGTCGCAGGCCGAGCGAGCGTTCCGCAGCCTCAAGACGGTGGACCTGAAGGTCCGTCCGATCCACCACCGGCTGGCCGACCGTGTGCGGGCGCATGTGTTCCTGTGCATGCTGGCGTATTACGTGGAGTGGCACATGCGGCGGGAGTTGGCGCCGATCCTGTTTGACGACGACGACAAGGCCGCCGGCGAGGCGCTGCGTGCGTCGCCCGTGGCGCTGGCCGAGCGTTCTGCTGCCGCCCTGCGGAAAGCCGCTACCAAGCGGACGGCGGACGATCTTCCGGTGCACAGCTTTCCGACGTTGCTGATGGACTTGCAGACGATCGTCAAGAACCGGATTCAGCCGAGTATCGCCGGCGCCGGGACGTTCGAGAAAACCACCCGCCCGACGGAGCTGCAACAGCAAGCCCTGGATCTGCTCGGCATCCGCGTATAGTCCGGAAGGACAACGTACCCAGTAGGCGCACGACCAAATGACAGACAAGACCCAAACCAGATAAGACTTATGAAAA
>CAZXOC010000620.1:0-1943 GCA_964642165.1 uncultured Planctomycetaceae bacterium
AGTCTTCAGCCCCCCCGGCGGGAAGCGCTTTGCCTCGAGCCGGTCTTCAGCAAGCCCACCAGGTCCGGCAGGGGGAATGCCCGAACCTTGGCCGTCGAGGCGGGCCACTTGCCCCCTTTTCCTGCGTAGGCGCCGTAGGCCGCGGCGTCGCTGCCATCGGGCACGGCCAGGTACTCGCCGAACTCCCCGCGGACCACGAAGGCCGGGTCGAGGCAGTGCACGTCCCTGCGCTTCATTACTGCGCTGAGGAGCTCGGAGACGGTCTTGGTCCTCGCGGGGTCCTCGGGGTCCTTCTCCAGCCGCCACTTTGTGACCGGGTAGGGGAACTGCTTCCCGCCGCCTCGACACCATAGGACGCTGTCGGTGAGGGCGACCTCACAGGTCGTGTCCGTCAGCACGCCCGGGCACCGGCCGGCGATGATACACCGCCGGATGACGGGCGTCGAGCCGTCCATCATCCCGACGCCGAAGCCCCGGCTGACGATCGTGCAGTACTCCAGCACGGGCCTGGCCTGGTGGCGGGCGAAGACGCCGTAGCCGCCCTGCGGCGAGATGACGATGCAGTTGCGGGCGGTGGGGGCGGCGCCGCGCCAAGCCACCAGCGAGCCGAACACGCGGTCCTTGCCGGCAAGCAGGGCGCAGCGGGTGAGCGTCGGGCGGGAGGCCTCGCCCTTGGCCAGCACGAGGTGGCTTGCCGTGGCGTCGCCGTTGGTGATCGCCAGGTCCTCGACGTGGCAGTTGCCGTCCAGCCGGACGGCCGGGACGCTCTTGCCGAACGTGTGGACGACGAGCAGGGAGTTGGCGGCCCCCGCGCCGGCCAGCAGGACGCCGTCCGGCACGGTCAGGCTGTCGGTGACGTACCGCCCGGGCTCGCAGAAGACCACGTCGCCGCACTTGGCGCGGCGGAGGGCGTCGCGGAGGTGGGAGAAGGGCGCCTCGACGCTGCCCGAGGGCACGGGACAGCAGCGGTCGGCGTCGAGGAGGATGAGCCGCCCGCCCGCGCGTCTGCGTCCGACGGCGGCCTCGGCGGCCTTGCTGAGCCGCGGGGCCATCACCTCCAGCGGCATCCAGTCCGTCCGAAGGTCCGGCGCGCCGCACAGGAACAGCCGGAAGCGATACGTCCCCGGCGGCAGGTAGGGCCACTCGGCCGGGCGGCCCTTCAGCGGGCGACACGCCAGCCAGTTGGCGGTGTGCAGGTTCCCGAACACGCGGCCGGCTGGGAGCCTCACGAGCTTGCTCCGCTGCCGGGCGTTCACCTCGGGCACGTAGACCATGGGCTGCCGCCCGTCGGCGGCGGGGGCGATTTCCGCGCCGAGCATGGCGGGGTAGGCGTTGGGCACCCGCAGCGCCCGGTCGCCGGCGTTGCGGAAGCTGATCACCAGTCTGACGGCCTGGAACGTCTTGATCCGCCGGCTGGCGGAGAGGACCTTCAGCGAGAGCGTGCGGTTGCGGATCGCCTGTCGGGCGGCCTCGTCCGGCCAACAGACCGCGTCGGCGCCCGCGGGCGCATCTTCGCCGCCGTCACCGCCGGGCGCGTCGGTCGCCGTCCAGCCGCACGCCAGACCCCACAGCAGGAGGCAGAAGCCCGTCTTCGTCATGTCCCTTTGGACGCGGGGCGGCCGGGCGCGGTTCCCGTAGTTGCGATCGGAGCGAAGTCCATTTGAGGGCGAAGGGGGAATATGGTACTGATCCTGTCTCTTCCGGCATGCGGGAAGCTGAGGACGGAGACAGATCGAATGACGCCGACGACGATCACCGTCGACGGGGTGGAGGTCGCCGTTTATCGCGCCAACACGATCATCGTGGGCGCCGGGGCCGCCGGCATGGGCTGCGCCGTGCAGCTCGTCCGGTTCCTTCGCGCCCGCGGCGTGGACGACCCCGCCGGCAAGCTGCTCGTCGTGACGGGCGGGCTCGCCCTGGGCGCCAGCCGCATGAGCGGCTCG
>CAZXOC010000621.1:0-1937 GCA_964642165.1 uncultured Planctomycetaceae bacterium
GTGGCGGCCGGTGCGCGCCGGCAAGCCCCGGAAGCTCGACCTGCCCTGGCCGGCCAGGGCGGTCCGGGAGATCGGCCATGAGACAATGGTACTGCTTCACCCAGGGCCAGCGGTTCGGCCCGATGGGCGAGGACGCCCTGCGGGACTGGATCCGCCAGGGGCGCCTCGCGGCGGCGGAGCTGGTCTGGTCGGAGGGCATGGAGAACTGGGCCTCGGCCGGGGTGGTCCTGCCGGACGCCTGCGGCGCCGCCGTCGAGGGCGCCCGGGCCCCGCTGCCCGCCCTGCCGCCGGACCCCGCCCGCGGCGAGGCCGCCGGCGAGAGCACCGACGCCGTCACCGAGTTCATGGACTACTGGAACCGGAAGGTCAGGAAGCTGACGATCATCGACGTCAAGCTCGTCCAGGTGATGTCGATGGCCATCATCCTGATCGTCGCCAAGATCTTCCCGGGGATCATGGAGCTGAGCGTCTGGTGGTTCGTCCTCGTCCTGGTCGTCTGCCTGCCGCGTCCGTTCTACGCGTTCTGGCTGAAGGAGGACCCGGCAGAGCGCAAGGCCGCCTGAGCCGACCCGCCGCGACGTGGGGGGCTGCGTGCGGCGGGCCGGCGACCCGGCGGACGGGATGGGGGGCGACTCGGCCGCGATCGCGGTGTTCCAGGGAAGGGGGGGGCCTCTACCGGGAGCACGTGGACCATGAAGAAGCGGCTGATTCTCGCGACGTGCCTGGCTCTCGCCCTGCCGGTGCAGGCCTTGCTGCGGGGGCGCGGCTACCGTTCCGTCCAGGACGTCCTGGACGCGGAAAACCTCCTGATCGTCCGGGCCGACCGCCGGCACGCCGTGAGGGTGCTCTACAACCGCGACCAGGTCCGGACGTACGCCGTGGTCTGCCTGAAGGTGCTCAACGGGCGGCTCGCCAAGAGAGGGGACGTCTTGGCCGTGGACTGCGAGCACCCGCTCGTGGACGGCCGGCGGTACCTCCTGGCGGGCGAGAAGGCGACGTTGGGCGGGAGGCCCTGGCCGCTGTTCATGAACCACAACAGCGCCGTCAAGCTGGCCGACGGGCTCCGGATGTCGTCCCTGGAAGGCAAGGACAAGCGCTCCCAGGTGTCCACGATCGTTCGCGCGCGCATCCGGGAGATCGACGCCCTCAGGAAGAAGCTCGAGCGGGAGCGGCAGGGCCTCGAGACGCTGGTCCCCCCGGCGAGCACCGCCCCCGTCCGACCGGGGCCGCCGGACCGGCCGGACCGGCGTGCGCGGGCGCGTTGACGGCGGGCTTCGTCCCGCCAGGCTGCGCTGTCCTTGCGTCCCCGCGATGAATCTGCTATCCCGCCCGGAGCCCGACCTGCCCTGTCGGGCGAGCAAGGAGACAACGTGCCGCGGAAGGTGCGGGATCTGATTCGGGACCTGAAGGAAGCAGCCTTCCCGGACCGGGGAGGGAAGGGAAGCCATCGGAACTTCGGGCCTGGTTCGGAACGGGTCCGCTCGGGGTAACACTCTTCTCTTCGCCCCGAGGGGGCGGAAAGGGTTTAGCCGGGGGCGCAAGCCCCCGGTAATGCGAGCCTTATGAACAGAGCCCCGGACGGGCGAAAGGAGTGCTCGCAGCGCGGAAGTGTTGCCCTTTGCTGAACCAGGCCCGATCCTGCACCTCCCTCCCCGTCGCTGAGGGCCAGCCGCCATCGCCGGGGCGGGCGAACGCCGGACCGAAAACCCAGGATTCCCATGTTTGGTTATTGACAAATGGCCTCGTCGGTCTACAATAGGGGTAACACGGGCAGTCCGGGTCCGCAGGCGCCATCCCCGCCGCCGTCTGGTGCCACGGTCGCGGAGTGTGCGACCGTGTCTTCTCGACCACGGCCGGCCTTGGTCGTCAGTGTGGACCTCTTGTGCCACGGTCGCGGAGTGTGCGACCGTGTCTTCTCCTGTTCTGCCGAGCCGTGA
>CAZXOC010000622.1:0-1904 GCA_964642165.1 uncultured Planctomycetaceae bacterium
CTGATGTACGGCGAGGGCGTGCTGGAGATCCTGCCGGACGGGTTCGGCTTCCTGCGCAGCCCGGACTACGACTACCTGCCCAGCCCCGACGACATCTACGTCTCGCCCAGTCAGATCCGCCGCTTCGGCCTGCGCCAGGGCAACACCATCGCCGGGCAGATCCGCCCGCCGAAGGAGTCGGAGAAGTACTTCGCGCTGCTGCGCGTCGAGGCCGTCAACTACGAGGCCCCCGACCAGCTCACCGACAAGGTGAACTTCGAGGACCTCACGCCCACCCACCCGGACCAGCGGATCTTCCTCGAATCGACGCCCGAGGAGCTGAACATGCGCGTGGTGAACCTCGTCACGCCGATCGGCTTCGGGCAGCGCATGCTCATCGTCGCCCCGCCGCGAACCGGCAAGACGGTCCTCCTCCAGAAGATGGCCAACGCCATCACGTACAACCACCCGGAGGTGTACGTCATCATCCTGCTGGTCAACGAGCGGCCGGAGGAAGTCACCGACATGAAGCGCCACACCACCGCCGAGGTGATCTCCGCGACGTTCGACGAGCCGGCGGACCGGCACATCCAGATCGCCGAGATGGTCTCCGCCAAGGCCAAGCGGATGGTCGAGTACGGCAACCGGGTGGTGATCCTGCTGGACAGCATCACGCGCCTGGCGCGGGCGTACAACGAGGTGGCGCCGCACTCGGGCAAGATCCTCACCGGCGGCGTGGACGCCTCGGCGCTCCAGGCGCCCAAGCGCTTCTTCGGCGCCGCCCGGAGCATCGAGGAGGGCGGCTCGCTGACCGTCATCGGCACCGCGCTGATCGACACCGGCAGCCGCATGGACGAGGTCATCTTCGAGGAGTTCAAGGGCACCGGCAACAGCGAGCTGCACCTCGACCGGCGCCTGGTCGACCGCCGCCTCTGGCCCGCCATCGACATCAGCCGCTCCGGCACGCGGAAGGAGGAGCTCCTGCTGGACCCGACCGAGCTGAAGCTGACCTACCGCCTGCGAAAGGTGCTCGCCGACATGCAGCCCGTCGAGGCCATGGAGCTGCTGCTCAGCCGCCTGCGAAAGGTCCAGACCAACGCCGAGTTCCTCCTGTCGATACAGATCGACTGAGCGATTGCCGGTTTCCCATTGTCGATTTCCCATGGAGGCGGGACCGCAGTAGAATGGGCGGTGTGGCCGACGCGTCGCGCCGCCCGCTCTGATGGCGCGTGAAGGGAATGTCGCATGATCACGTCCATGCACATCAAGAACTTCAAGTGCTTCAAGGACTTCGACATCGAACTCGGGAAGTTCAACGTCCTGGTCGGGCCCAACGGCTCAGGGAAGTCAAGCCTGTTGACCGCTGTGCGCATCGCGGCGTACCTCGGGCCCCAAGCGAACCATCCCGCCTTCCTCAGATCCGACGAGTTACGTAGCGTCCCTTACTTGAGATGGACGTGGATGAAGCGCAGAGACCTGCAGATCGCCATGCGGATCTACGGGGAGGCGGGGTGCGGAGCTGACCAGCCGCATCAGCGGATCCTGTCGCGTGACGGGTGGGGCTTTTGGTCCTGCCTCGACATCGAGAAGGCACCGGTTCCCGACAAGGACAAGGGGCGTTGGCTGGAAGAGCACTACCCGCAGTGGTATAGCCGCACGATAGGGCGAGTGGCCTATCACAGCTTCGAGCCCGGCGTGCTCAAGTGCGCCTCGCTCCTGACCAGCAAGATAACAGCGACAGGGCAGGGCTTCCCCGGGTACCTGAGTCACATCCTGAACACAGAGCGCTCCGTCTTCGACTCTATCGAGCGCGAGTTCTGCCGTAGGTTCCCGGAGTACACAGGTCTCAAGACGCCCAGCGTCAATATCACCCCCCCAAGGGGAGACAATGAAGGGAGCGGATGCGACGACAACGGGAAAGGCGG
>CAZXOC010000623.1:0-1900 GCA_964642165.1 uncultured Planctomycetaceae bacterium
ATGGAATACTTGGGCGAGATCATCCTGATCGCGATGGGTGCGGCCGTCATCAACAACTTCGTGCTGCACTACTTCGTGGGCATCTGCCCGTTCATCGGGGTCTCCCGGCGGGTGGACATGGCCTTCGGGATGGGCTGCGCGGTCACGTTCGTGATCACGATCGCGGCGCTGCTGAGCTGGACGGTGACGTTCTTCATCCTGCGCCCGTGCGCGTACGACGCGGCAAACCCGGACGCCTGGCTGACGCTGCCGGCGTGGATCTGGCACAGGGTTCATCCCGAGTCGGTCGCGACGGTGGACCTGACGATCCTGAGCTACATCGTCTACATCTTCGTGATCGCCTCGTCGGTGCAGCTCGTGGAGATGTACGTGCGGAAGTTCCACCCGCCGCTGTACAAGTCCTTCGGCGTCTACCTGCCGCTGATCACGACGAACTGCGCGATCCTCTTCGCCTGCCTCAAGATCCTGTCCAACGTGCTCGACCCGAAGCTCTTCTGGGGGCTGGACAAGGCGCTCGTGCTGGCGATCTTCGGCGGCGTGGGGTTCACCCTCGCCATCGTGATCATGGCCGGCATCCGCGAGGAGCTGGACCACTGCGACGTGCCCAAGGCCCTCCGCGGCGCGGGCATCACGCTGATCGTCGCCGGCATCCTGGCCATGGCGTTCCTGGGCTTCGCCGGTGTCGGCGACAACCTCCACAAGATGATCGCCCCGCCCAGGCCCCCCGCGGCGCGGAAGGAGCCCGGGGCTTCCCCCTCCGCGAGGCGACCGGACGCCCCCGCCCCGGCCCGCTCCGTGCAGACCGCCCACGCGGGAATCCCAGGGGACGGACCGCGATGACTTCGTTGATCATCATCCTGGCCGCCGCGACGATGCTGCTGCTGGCGGTGTTCATGGCCTACGTGCTCGGCTGGGCCAACCGGACCTTCCACGTGGACGTCGACCCCCGCGTCGAGCACGTCATCGAGGCCCTGCCCGGCGCCAACTGCGGCGCGTGCGGCTTCCTCGGCTGCGCCGAGTACGCCGAGGCCGTCGCCGCCGGAGACGCGCCCCCCGACCGATGTCCCGTCGGCGGGACCGCCTGCGCCGAGGCCATCGCCAGGATCCTCGGCATCGAGCTCGAGCCGAGCTTCCCCTTTCGCCCCGTCGTGCACTGCCGCGCCACGACCGAGCAGCGCCTCAAGCGCACCGACTACCAGGCCGGCGAGGCGACCTGTGCGGCCGCCAACCTGGTGGCCGGCGTGCAGGGCTGCACGTACGGCTGCCTGGGCCTCAACGACTGCGTCGCGGCCTGCAACTACGACGCCATCCACGTGATCGACGGCCTGGCCGTCGTGGACTACGAGAAGTGCATCGGCTGCGGGGCCTGCGAGCGGGCCTGCCCGAGGCACGTCATCTCGATGGTGCCCTTCAAGGCCGACCGCGTCCTCGTCGTCGGCTGCTGCAACCAGGACTTCGGCAAGGACGTCAAGGCCGTCTGCAAGGTCGGCTGCACCGGCTGCAAGCTCTGCGCGAAGATGAGCGAGCTGTTCACCATCGAGGACAACCTCCCGCGGCTGGACTACGAGACGTACGACCCCGCCGACCGGGAGCAGGTCGCCCGGGCCGTCGAGAAGTGCCCCACCAAGGCGCTGATCTACGTCGGCAAGCCTTCCCCCGAGGACCTCGCCGCCGTCGCCGACGAGGGGCTCCCCGCCGTCGTCGAGGGCAAGCCCGAGACCACCGTCGACAAGACGAAGTGGCGGGGCTGAGCCCCGTCCGGATCCCCCCACGCCGCCGGCGCCGAAGCGCCGAAATCCCCGATCTCTTGTGGAATACCGCCCCCCCGTCGGCGCGTCTATCCCGGTGGCGGCCGGTGCGCGCCGGCAAGCCCCGGAAGCTCGACCTGCCCTGGCCGGCC
>CAZXOC010000624.1:0-1884 GCA_964642165.1 uncultured Planctomycetaceae bacterium
ACGGCGACGCCGGATACGCCGAGGCGGGCGGCGGCTGGCAGGGCAACCTCAGCCCCTACGACGGCGCGTTCGACAGCGACTACCGCTTCCATCCCGACACCGGCGGCGCCGCTTCGGCCCAGTACGGCTTCACCGACCTGCCGGCGGGTCAGTACGACGTGCAGGTCACCTGGCCGGAGGGCGGCGGCGCGGGCGACGCCTTCCTGACCGTCCAGGCCGGCGGGGGTGAGCCCGCCACATACACGGTGAACCAGCGCTTCGCGCCGGGCACGCTGGGCGATAGCGACGACTTCGCCGGCCGGCCGTGGCAGCGCCTGGGGGCGGTCGAGACCGACTCCGGCGAGGTGGCGGTCCAGCTCAGCGGGAGCAACAAGGGCCTCTCGTTCGACGGCGACGACTACGTCGAGGTCACTCACAGCGAGAGCCTGGACCTGACCGGCTCCGTCACCGTGGAGTTGTGGTTCAAGGTGGAGGATTTCGCCAACACCTATATGCCACTCATCATCAAGGCCGACAGCCAAGCCACGGAGCAGCGCACGGTCGCGCTCATGCTGAAAGACGATGGCAAACTCGGCCTGGTCTCGTCCCCGGGCTATGGCAATCACTACCTCTGGACCGACGCGGCGGCGATCGAGGCCGGCAACTGGTACCACGTAGCCGGTGTCGTCGACCGGCAGAACGGCGAGATCGCGATCTATGTCAACGGCGAACGCGCTGCGTGGGCGGACTGGGGAACGCCCGGTGTCTCGGCTTATCCGAGCACCGCACCGCTCTTGATTGGAGCAACGCCCGGGACATGGTCGGATTACTCCCCGTTCGAGGGCCAGATGGAAGAGGTGCGGATCTGGAACGTCACGCGGTCCGAACAGGAGATCCAGCAGGGCATGCACCGGCGCCTGTCGGGCTCCGAGCACGGGCTGGTCGGCTACTGGCTGCTGGGCGAAGGCTCCGGCGACCTCGTCGAGGATCTGACCCCCAACGACAACGAGGGCGTCCTCGGCGGCGGCGCAGCGACGGCCAAGCCCTCGCGAGTTCTCACCGGTCGCGGCCCGGCCATTGCCGACGCTGTGCGGCTGGTCCGCGTCGATGGGCCGCCGATGCACCTGGAGACCCTCATCCTCGACGGCAACCCGCTCGACGACCTGTCACGAGACGAGCACCTGTCCGCGCTGGCCGAGATGGTGCCGCAGTTGAGCTACACGCCCGACGACCATGGACCGGTGCTGGCCCCCATCGGGCCGCAGGAGATTGCCGCCAACCGCTGGCTGGACTTCGACGACGACGTCGTGGTCCTGCCGAACGCGGTGCTTGATGGCACGCAAGCCCTGACTGTGGAATTCTGGTGTCGTCTGGACTGGATCGTGAACGGTCCTTACCTCGTCTCCGCCGCGAACAGCGCCGAGAACAACGAGTTCCTTATCGGCATCGTGCCCCCCACCGGCGGCGTCTGGTCCGTGGATGTCTGGGACAGCAGTCGGGCAATCTCCTTCAGTCTCCCCGGCAGTTTCCTGCCCACCCACTGGCACCACTTTGCGGTCGTGCGAGACGCCGCTTGGGGCAGCATCTCTCTGTACGTCGACGGAGCGCTGGTGGGAACCCAGACCCTGAGCGGGGCCACCATCTTCGCCGATACCGGGCAGAACCTGGCCAGTTCATGGAGCCTGGGGACGGCCCTGGGCGATCTGGACGGCGATGGCGACCTGGATGCCTTCGTGGCGAACCACGGCTATGCCGGCGCGCCCAACACGGTCTGGCGGAATGACGGGGCAGGCACCTTCACCAACAGCGGGCAGGCCCTGGGCAGTGTCAGGAGCCGGGATGTGGCCCTGGGCGACCTGGACGGCGACGGCGACCTGGACGCCTTCGTGGCCACTGGCGGCGTGG
>CAZXOC010000625.1:0-1874 GCA_964642165.1 uncultured Planctomycetaceae bacterium
CAGCAGTTCCGCAACTCAGATTCCGTTGAGCCGTAAATGGTGGCCAAAGCGGGGCGTTGGGGGATCGGGCAAGGGTTGAGCAAATTCGCATTCGCCAAATCGCTTGACGTAACGCCTGTATCTGATATATTATTAAGTATCAGATACCACTCAGGAGACCCCCATGCCACCCAGGACCCAATGGACCGAGCCCGAACGGCACGACCGCTCGCAACTGGCCAAGCTCATCCACCAGGACATGCTGCTCGCCGGCAGCCTCGTGACCATGGCCAGAACCTGCGGCAAGGCCAACTGCAAGTGCCAGCGGGGCCACAAGCACGTCTCGCTGTACCTATCCATCCGTGTCGGCCAACAGCGGAAGCTCATCTACGTGCCGTCCTCGCTCGAGCCGGTGGTGCGCGCCGCCGTCCAGACCTACCAGCAGGCCCAGAAGCTCACGGCCCGTGTCTCCCAGGCCTGCCTGCGGCGGTTCCTGGCCGCCAAAGCGCAGCAGAAGCAGAGCCCGACAACCGGGGCGAAGCGGGCCAGCAAGGACGGCCAGTCGTGATCAGCCGCTTCTGCCGCTACGCCAACAAGGTCTTCCGCCTCGGCGAGCAGATCGCCGAGCTTCGGGACCCTCGGCCGCGGCCGCAGATCCCCACCCCCGCGGTCTTCAGCAGCGCCTTGGCCATGTTCGCCATGCGCCTGGGCAGCCTCAACGCCGTGGAGTCGGAGCTGCGAGTCCCCAAGCGCCTCGACAGACTCATCGGGCCCGACAAGCCCAGCGCCGACACGATCGCCCGCGTCTACGCGGCCATGGACCCGACCCAGCAGGTGGAGATGCTCAGCCGGATCAACCATCGGTTGGGCCGCAACAAGGTGCTGCACAACGGCTGGGCGCTGCGATTCCTCGCCGTCGACGGGCACGAGTTTTTTTCCCAGTAGGAAGCGCTGCTGCCCGCAGTGCTCCCGGCGAACCGTAACCACCCGCAACGGCGAGGTCACCGAGTTCTACCACCGTGGGGTCGGCGCCCACCTGATCGGCATGGACGTGGCCGTGGCGATCGACGTGGAACTCCAGGGGCCCGGCGAGGGGGAGGTCCCTGCCGCCCGGCGGATGTTGGAGCGGATCGTCGAGCGATACGAACGGTTCTTCGACGTGGTCTCCGCCGATGGGCTGTACCTGGAAGCCCCGTTCATCAACTTCTGCCGGGCCCACAACAAGCACGTCCTGGTGACGCTCAAGGGAGAACACCGGCTCCTGTTCCAGGACGCCGAAGGCCTGTTCGCTACCATGACGCCGGAAGTCTGGGAGCTGCCCAGACGCACCGTCCGCGTCTGGGACGTCGAGGGGTTCACCTCCTGCGAAGGCATCAACGTGCCCCTGCGGGTGCTCCATGCCCACGAGCTCCGCCACCGGCGCGAACGCATCGCCGGTCAGTGGGTCGAGACGCAAGAGGAGCACGACTGGTGGTGGGCCACGACAATCCCCAAGAAGCTGCTGCCCACCCGCCAGCTGTGGCAAGCCGGGCATGCGCGATGGGACATCGAGAACGACAACTTCAACGACCTGACCACGAACTGGGACCTGGACCACTGCTTCCGGCATGATCCGGTCGCCATCGTGAACTTCGTGCTGACGCTGTTCATCGTGCGTGTGCTGATGCAGACCTTCTACCTGCGCAACCTCAAGCCACCCGTGCGGCGCGGGTTCACCTTGATCGCCATCGCCCGGCAACTCCACGCCGGACTCGCCGCCGGAGAGGACGTGACGCTCTGGCTGGCCATGCGGACCGCCCGACCTCCATAGCACCATGCCGCCGTCGCAGCGGTGTGGCGTTATGCGTCAGGCCCTCCGGCAGGGCCGCGGGGGACGTGCCGCCCCCTCACCGCCG
>CAZXOC010000626.1:0-1867 GCA_964642165.1 uncultured Planctomycetaceae bacterium
CCTGTCGCGCCTTGGTCCGGAGGCTCTGCCGCTGGTCCAGGCCGCCGCCAAGAGCAAAGACCTCGAGGTGGTGATGCGTGTCGACCGGATCGTCGAGGCGATCGAGGCTGCGGCCGGCGACCCGGGCGCCAAGCTCGCCGCTGCGATCGACGTGCTGGCGGCCGGGCGCGACAAGAGGCTTGTGGGCATGCTGATCGAGCTTTTGGGTCACCCGAGTGTGTGGGCGCGGTACGCGGCGGAGTACGGCCTGCGGCGGATCACCGACAAGGCCTTCGGTTACAACGCCTACGAAGATGTGAGCCGGCGGGCGGCTGCCGTCGAGAAGTGGCGCAAGTGGTGGAAGGAAAGCAAGGCGAAGTTCTCGTTCGAGACGGCCGCCTCCCAAGCCAAGCAGTTCGGCCTGCTGGTCTGCGACGATCGGCGCAAGATACTCGCGGCGGTCACGCCGGCAGGGAAGGTAGCGTGGACCCGAGAGCTCGGACAGAGAATCTACGGCGTGGCGGGCGAGCCGAACGGGAACGTACTGGTGGCGTATGGTTCGGGCAAGCGAACGGTTGAGGAACTCGACCGGGACTTTAAGTCGGTATGGAACTCCGACGGGGTAAGGGATGTCACTGGTCAGGGGCACGACGTCTCTCGCCTGGCCAACGGGAACACGCTGATCGTTTGTGCACAGGGCGTCTCGGAGGTGACCCGGGCCGGCAAGATCGTCTGGCAAAAGAAGGGCCTCCAACACCCCATCAGCGCCCGGCGCCTTGTCAACGGGAATACGCTGATCTGCGAGCACAAGCAGGAGCGGGTCATCGAGGTGAATCGCGCGGGGAATATCGTCTGGCAGAAGACCGATCTGAAGAACCCGTGTGACGCCAAAAAGCTCGCCAACGGCAACGTGCTCATCAGCATGGACCTCAGCAAACGGGTCGTCGAAGTCAATCGCGCCGGGAGAATCGTCTGGGAGCGACGTTGCTCCCATGCGGCCTTTGGCGTCTGCCGGCTGCCCGACGGCATCACCGGTATCTTCATCTACGGCGAGGGCGCCATCCTCGTCGACCGAGGCGGTAAAAAGACGCGAGAACTGTTCAAGAGCCCGGCGGGTTGGGGCCGGATTCACATGGTTCCGCCCGCGGTCCTGAACCGAAAGTAGATCATCGAGGGGACGGTATTGTGAAGGGATGGTCGGGCATTTTGGTGGCGGCGCTTTGTGTTGCGGCGGATGTGCATGCCGCGCCCGCCACGGCCCCGACTGCGAGCGAAGTTCCCGCGTCGCCCGGCAAGAAGGAGCTGGCCGACGCCCACGCGTTTCTGCAAAACATTCTGGACTCGCAAGGACTCACGCCGAAGGACAAGGCCCACATCAAGAAGCTCATCGCCGACCTCGGCCATGACGACTGGCCGGTCCGCAAGAAAGCCACGGCGGACCTGTCGCGCTTTGGCCAGGAGGCCCTGCCGCTGCTCCAGGCCGCCGCCAGGAGCAAAGACATCGAGGTGATGATACGTGTCCGCCGGATCGTCGAGGCAATCGAAGCCGGGGCCGGCGACCCGGGGGCCGAGCTCACCGCTGCGATCGACGTACTGACAGCCGGGCGCGACAAAAGGCTTGTAGGTATGCTGATCGAGCTTTTGGGTCACCCGAGTGTGTGGGCGCGGTACGCGGCGGAATACGGCCTGCGGCGGATCACCGGCAAGGCGTTCGGTTACAACGCCTATGAGGATGCCGGCCGGCGGGCGGCTGCTGTCGAGAAGTGGCGCAAGTGGTGGAAGGAAAGCAAGGCGAAGTTCTCGTTCGAGACGGCCGCCTCCCAAGCCAAGCAGTTCGGCCTGCTGATCTGCGACGGTCCGGGCAGGACGACACTCACGGCGGTCACGC
>CAZXOC010000627.1:0-1867 GCA_964642165.1 uncultured Planctomycetaceae bacterium
CCAACGCTTGTCGCCCCGAGTGAAAAGGCCCGCTTCGGCGGGCCCCTTCACTAGAGGGGTAGAGCAGGAGAGAGTAGAAACAGCGGAAGAGCCAACGGTCAGGACCGGGCGTTGCCCCGCGCCAGGAACGCCCTGGATGAGTTGGCGCGACACAATCGGCAGCGTTGGAGTGGTCTGGCGGCCGCGGGCGTGCCCGGATGGCCCTCCCGGGCCGGCGGCAGCGGGGCGGGGATGGCGGCAGCCCACGTCGCAGTGGCGGGAGGATGCCGGGCCCGCCGAGCCGGTCTCCCCGTGGCTGCACCCGACGCCTGGACGAAGGGCGCTTCGCGCGCGACCACGCTCCGACAGCGGGCGGATGCCCCCTTGCCGGAACCGACGACGAGCTTGTCGATCTCCCGGGCCGTGCTAGAATCACCCAGAAGGCACACGGCGGTCGTGGGCCGGAGTCCATCCGGAGAATCCCGGGTCAAGGAAGTGCTCCATGCGTGATCGACGGAGACCTGCGGCGTTCGTTACGTTGGTGCTGGCTGCGATGGGTCTTGCCCTTCCCGCCGAGGCGGCGCGGTCGCGGACGAAGCCGCCCGTCCCTGACCTGACCCGCGGCGGCAAGCCGGACAAGTCGCATGACTGGACGCTGGGAGCGACCGGGGCCCGCGGGTGGATCTGGGGCTGGAGAGGGCACACGTTCGACGCGAGGCAGATCCGGATCACGCAGGTCGATGCCGGCTCGCCGGCCGACGGGATCCTCGCCGAGGGCGACGTGATTCTCGGTGTCAACGGCAGGCGGTTCGACGGCGACGCCCGCGTGCAGTTCGCCCGGGCGATCACACGGGCGGAGACCCGGGCCGGCGGCGGCACGCTGAGACTGATCCGCTGGCGGGCGGGCAAGACGACGAACGTCGAGCTGAAGCTGGCCGTGCTGGGCTCGTACGGGCCGAGGGCGCCGTACGACTGTGCGAAGTCCGCGCGGATCTTCGACCTCGGCTGTCGGGCCATCGCCGCCAAGGGCCTGGACCGCGTGTCGATTCCCAACAGCCTCAACGCCTTGGCCCTGCTGGCCGCGGGAAAGAAGGAGCACGCGCCCCTCCTGGCCGGGTATGCCAAGCTCGTCGCGGACCTCCATCGCGTGGAGATGGCGTCGTGGCATTACGGCTACGCGAACCTGTTCCTGGCCGAGTATGTGCTCGCGACGAGGGACGCGTCGGTCGTTCCCGGCCTGCGGCGGATCACGCTGGAGATCGCGCGCGGCCAGGGCAACGCCGGAACGTGGGGGCACAAATTCGCCCGCCCGGACGGCATCCTCAACGGCTACGGCGCGATGAACCAGCCGGGGCTGATCCTGACGCTCTCGATGGTGCTCGCGCGAGAGGCCGGCATCCGCGACGCCGCCCTCGACCGCGCGATCACCCGCGCCAGCCGGTTCCTGCGCTGGTACGTCGACAAGGGCGCGATCCCCTACGGCGACCACAACCCCTGGCCGGACCACGACGACAACGGCAAGTGCTCGGTCGCGGCCGTGCTGTTCGACCTGCTGGGCGACCCCGAGGCCGCAACGTTCTTCGCCAGGATGGGCACGGCCGCTTACGCCGAGCGCGAGAGCGGGCACACGGGGAACTTCTTCAACGTGCTGTGGGCCCTGCCGGGGGTGTCTCGCTGCGGCCCGGCCGCGACAGGGGCATACCTGAAAGAGACGGCCTGGTACTACGACCTGGCCCGCCGGTGGGATGGCGGCTTTGTCTACCAGGGCACGCCGGCGAACTGGAACGGGCACTCCTACAACCGATGGGACTCCACCGGCGCGTATCTGCTGGCCTACGCCCTGCCGCGCAAGAGCCTCTACATCACCGGTCGAAAGCCCACCACCGTC
>CAZXOC010000628.1:0-1859 GCA_964642165.1 uncultured Planctomycetaceae bacterium
GACTTCGACAAGCCCACGGCCAACTACTACAACTACACGCTCTGCTGGCAGATCGCCGCGGCCGGCGGGCCGAGCGTCACCTACCACCACGACTTCGACTCCGACGGCACGCCCGACCAGATCCGCCACAACGCCAAGGTCCTCAACCAACTCAAGACCTGGGCCGCCAAGGCGCCACCGTAACCGTCCGCCTGGGCGACAACGCCCCGTAGCCGAGCAAGCGGTGCACCACCCCATGGCGTTAGCGTATGGCATTAGGCCATGGCTTCAGCCATGGTAACATGTGGCCAAAAAGAAGCTTAGCCCGTTTCAACGGGCTTGCCGGCGGCGGCTTCAGCCAAGGCAGACCCCGCATCTCGCCGCATCCACGCCGCCGCGCCCGCGCGGCGCCCGCTACGTCTTCGGCGGTGGGTTCCGTTGGTCTGACAGGTTGAGCTTCTTGACTCTCGGCATGAAGACCTTCCGGAACTTGCCGACCCTATCGACCAACCAGTCGACGATCTCGGGCCAGCTTGACCGGTCCCACAGGTTGGCCGACCTATATAGCGCGATGACTTTGTCGCGGTTGTCCGGGTTCGGGTTCCACTCCAGGGATTCACCGATGGCCTCTTCGATGCCCTTCCTCTCGGTCTCAAGCTGCGGAAGGGCTCTGTCGGCCACCTTGTTGCCAATGTAGAGGCGAACGCCGACCCGGTTCTCGTACGTGTTCGCCACGTTTGATAGGAAGAAATGCGAGCGACCGACAGGCACGTCGAACCAGTACTGCGCCCTCGCCTTCTGCGCGGAGGGAACGATCTTCGCTGCCAGGACCTTCTCCCGGAACTGCGTCCAGAACTCAAGCTGAAGCTGTCTGGCTTCGCTTAGTTCGTCCGTGCCGCTCCCGGGCGTGCCGCGCTTGATCTCGGCGGGCCTGCTGATGACGTTGAACCGAACGGCCGGCTTCGAATCGTCGATCTGCCAGAGCTCCAGGACCACGCCGTAGAAGGCGAAGTCCTCCGAGGTGATGTCATTGAGCCAGTCCAGGGCGCGGTGGTGCTCCTCCGTGAATTCGCGCGCGATCCAAACGATGGCTCCGGCGTCCAGGACCGACCCGTAGGTGATGGCCTTCCCAAGATGGTCGTGGTTGGTCTTCTCGAGCTGGTTCTCGATGACCACGTACTTCCCGGTACCCGTGTCCTTGGCCAGAATGTCGGCCGCGTACGGCCCGACCTTCGCCTCGACAGCCTGCAACTCCAGCTCCAGCCCCAGGGCCTTGGCCAGCTCCTCCATGTTCCTCTCCTGGGCCAGCCAGGGCGTGAAGTCCGATGCTTCGGTCGGCCACTGCCCACGCACGTCCAGGGGCTTGAACACACCGAGTTCCTGAGCCATTGTTCCCGCCTTCCCGCCCAGTTCTTCCCGGGCTTGCGCCCACATGATTACCGCGCCATCGGCCCGTCGTCAACGGCGTGTCACTCGCCGCATCAACGCCGCCGCGCCCACCCCGAGCACGCCCGCTGTCCCGCGCTCGCGCGTGTATCGCACTACGCCGACCGACGCTTGCGCATGTACCCGCCGACTATGCTCAGGCCGATGAGCCCGGACAAGACGGACAACGGCTCGGGGACGATGTACGTGGTCACGGTCAGCTTGGCGTAGTCCACGCCGAAGTCGTCGGTGATGTGTATGTTCAGATCCCCGTCTTGTAGCCAGGGAAGGCGGTTGTCGCCGTCGATGTTCGCGAGGTCGGCCGTGAACACGCCGCTGCTCCCGGAGGGGATCGTCCACCCAAGCTCGTCCGCGAACCTGTAGACGGTGTAGTGGTCCCCGGCCCAATGGGTGGCCCCGTAGGTCCAGTGAATGGTCCCATCATCGGGGTGGAT
>CAZXOC010000629.1:0-1850 GCA_964642165.1 uncultured Planctomycetaceae bacterium
CGTTTAGCGGGCCCGCTTGCGGGCCGCGTTACCGCGCCGCCAAGCGGCGCGGTAAGACCCGTCGACGTGCGGTGGCGGCAGCGCAACGTTCGGCGCGCCGTTTAGCGGGCCCGCTTGCGGGCCGCGTTCCCTATTCCTTCAGGCGGTCCGCTTCCCGCCGATAGTCCTCCGGGCAGTCCATGTCGGACAGCACGGCCTGGGAGCCGCCCGGCAGCTCGAGGACGTCGTCCGGGTGGGCCCGGAGAAGCCCGCGAAGCCCCACGTCGTCATGGCGGGTCAGGATCTCGTCGGCGAAGCGCACGGAGAACAGGAGGGGGTGTCCGCGGCGGCCTTCGTGCACCGGCACGACGATGCCGCTCTCGCAGGCCGCGAACGCCCGGACCATCTCGTTCACCAGCGCGGAGGTGATGGACGGCTGGTCGCCCAGGGCCACCAGGACGCCCTCGCACCGGCGCGGCAGCGCCCGAAGCCCGCAGCGCACCGACGACAGCATGCCGGCCTCGTAGTCGCCGTTGACGACTACGTGGACGCGCCGGCCGGCCAGCTCCGCGCCGACGCGGTCGGCCTGGTGGCCCGTGACCACGTAGATGCCGTCCAGGACGCTGGCGAGGAGTTGATCGACGACGTGGCCGATCACCGTCGTGCCCGCGAGGGGCAGCAGCAGCTTCTGCGTGCCCATTCGTCGAGACCGACCGGCGGCGAGGACGATGGCGCAGATCATCGGAGGATGGTCAAGTCTTCCGGCCGGGGGCCGCGGCGGCCTTTCCGCCGAACCGAAACCAACTGGGCCACGATGCTCGCCGCGATCTCCGGAACGGTCACGGCGCCGATGTCCAGGCCGACGGGGGCAAAGACGCGGCGGAGCTGCGCTTCGGTGGCGCGGCCGGACTCGATGAGACTCTCCCGCGTCAGGGCCACCTTGCGCTTGGAGCCCATCATGCCGACATAGGCGGCCGGCGCGTCGAGGCAGGCCGCCAGCGCGTCGGCATCGTGCTGGTGCCCCCGCGTGACGATCACCACGTACGTGTCCGTCGCCATGGGGAAGCGGTTCACCTCCTCGGCGATGCGGCCGCATCGCGTGGCCACGCCTTCGGGGAACAGGCCCGGGTCGGCGAACTCGGGGCGGTCGTCCAGCACGGTCGCGTCGAAGCCGACCTCGACCGCCTGGCGCGCGAGGGCCTGGCCGACGTGCCCCCCGCCGACGATCAGCAGCGCCGGACGGGGGATCACCGGCTCGACGAAGACCTCCACGGCGGCCCGCGCCGGCCCGGCGTCCTGCCGGAACAGGCGCGGGGCCTCGCGGGCCAGGCACGAGGCGATGGCCTCGGCGCCCGGGAAGGCCTCGTCGGCCGGAATGGCCCCCTCCGCCAGCCACGTCACGGCCACCTCGGTTCGTGCCGCGGTGCGGACGGTCGTCAGCAGAACGCCTCGCCGGCGGTCCCGGAGGGCGTTGGCGGCTTGGGCGTAGGACGGGCCGTCCTCCGCGGCGGTGGGGTCGATGAGGAACCGCATGGACCCGCCGCAGATCGGTCCGGGATCGCCGGCGGAGGCGTCGTCGAGGCGGACGTCGAACACGGCCGCCTGCCCCGATTCGCACGCGCCCACGGCGCGGCGTTGGGCCTCGGCCTCGACGCGGCCGCCGCCGAGCGTGCCGAAGATCCTCCCCGCTGCGTCGATGATCGCCTTCACGCCCGCCTTGCGGGGCGTGGAGCCTTCGGCGCGCAGCACCAGCGCCACGGCGAAGACGCCGCCGCGGTCGGCAAGTTCGGCGGCTCTGCGGTGAACGTCCATGTGTCGATGGCCCCGAGCCATGGCCCGCCCTGACGGGGCAGCTCGTCGGCGGGCGAGCC
>CAZXOC010000630.1:0-1832 GCA_964642165.1 uncultured Planctomycetaceae bacterium
GGGCCATGATGGGGTTCCGGGGACGCCATACGTAACTCCGCGCCTTCTTGGGCCTGGACTGTGACAGTGGGTCAAGCCGGTTTGCGGGGCTCCCGGCCTGCTGCCGCCTGCGGACATGGTGGGGGCGTGGGACGAATGGCACGATGGGTCTGTCGTGGGCTGCCCGACCACCCGCCTTCGCCTCAAGGCTTCCGGCTTTGCCAAGGCTACGCCGGACAGGCCGGCGGGCAGGCGTCACGCAGCGGGCCTCGACACGAGGCGGCTCGGCCGTCGGCGATGAGGGAGCGGGTGTGTGGACGGGCGACGGGAACGGAAACGGCACCGCCTCGACACGAGGCGGCTCGGACGGAGGCGCGGGTGGCGCGGACGGCGGGGGCGAGGGTGCCCGGGTAACGCTTGGCGACGCCCCTCAGCTCCGGCGCGACGCCGATCCCGCTCAGCGGGCGTACTCCTCGGCGAGGTCCATCGCGATCCGGGACCATTCCCACAGCCGCTGCGGCCGGTAGCGCACGGTCGAGATGTCCTTCATGATCAGCTCGACGTGGCAGGCGCCCCTGGTCTTTTCGAGGAAGCGGCACAGCTCGTCGCGGGCGCGATCGGCGTGCCAGTCGTCCTCGGCCAGGATCGCGGGGTTGGGCTTGCGGCTGATGACGTAGTCGGCGCCGATCTCGGCGACGGCGCGCTCGCTGTCGCACCACGGGCTGACGGAGACCTTCCGCAGGTTGGGGATCCGCCGAAGGACGTCCATCTTCCGGTCCAGCGGCTCGCAGCAGCCGTAGTAGGTCAGGCCCCATTGCTCGAGCCACCGCAGGGCGTGCTCGACGGCGAAGTCCCACTGCATCTCGGGCGAGACCTCCGAGAAGACCTGCGCGTTCGAGCAGCCCCACATGTTGTGCGGCTGGACGCGGTCCGGGTCGTAGTCCCCGCCCGGCAGGTCGCGCGTGTAGCCGTACCCGCCCGAGCCGATCCGCGTGTTGTCGCAGTCCAGCGACAGCAGGTTCATCTCCACGAACTGGTCGAGCTCGACCATCCAGGCGTCGACCATGCGGTCGACGGCCGCGTGGACCAGCTCCGGGCGCTCGATGAGGTCGATCATCGCCTCCTGGACGCCCCACCAGCGGATGAGGTAGTCCCAGGGGGTGAACCAGATGTGGGTCTGGCCGACCTTCCGGACGGGCAGGATGTCGCCGTAGACCTCGCACATGGCGTGGTAGCGGAACTCGGTGGCCTGCTCGTCGTGGGTGACGACGGGCATGCGGATCTTCTCGAGGTCGCCGGCGTCGTGGATCTGGATGTGGAAGCGGCGCGAGACGACGTCGCTGGCCTCGTCGGTCTTGACGATCTCGACGTCCTCGACGATGCCGAAGTCCGTGCTGTGGACGGCCAGCGGGCAGGGGAGGAAGTCGCGGACGATCATGTCGCCGGGCATGTGGCGCCACTGGTAGAGCGTGCGGCGGAGGTCGCGTTCCTGCTCCTGCGCCCAGAGGTGGGTGGTCTGCAGCGTCAGCTCGTCGTCGACGTTCATCTCGTGCCAGGGGATCTCGTTGATCCACACCATCGGGCGGACGGACTCGAGGTCGTTGAGCTTGCGCCAGAGGCGGGCCTTGTCCGCATGGATCGGCAGGGCGGCCGCGGCGGCCAGCTCCCCCGCCAGGCGACGCAGCACGTCCTTGTCCGCCGCGTTCAGGCGGATCTCCTCCGCGACGGGCCGGGGCTCGTAGTGACTCGGGTCGTGCAGCACGATGGGGCACTCCACATCAGGTGCGCGCCCCACCATCCTCCGCCCTGCGTTGGTCTGCGTCAAGGCCGCGGAGAGCGGCGGCACGTATTAG
>CAZXOC010000631.1:0-1810 GCA_964642165.1 uncultured Planctomycetaceae bacterium
GACACCCCATGGGACCGCTGGTGACGCCCATCACGTCGCCGGGACGTTCGGCGGGCAGGACGCCCATGGACCAGACGCTGGTGAATCCGCCGTCGATCACGTAGCATGCGTCCTTGCCTCCGAAATCACGAAGCTCTTCGGCAACCCGGAGCGGATGGCACGGGACGGCGTCGAGGTTGACTCTGTCCCGGCCCCATTTCACGCCCCGTTCGACCGCCTTCTTGGCCTCTTTGCCCCAGGGACGGTTCGCAGTATTCGGCAGGGCGTTCTGGAGGTCCTCGAGCACGTGGGCGACGTCACCGGCCACCGCGCAGTCGGGACCCCGATTGAAACCGAGGCGGGAGGGCTCGATGTCGACTTGGATGACCTTCATCGATTTGGGGAACATGCGACCGTAGCCCAGCATGAAGTCGAGCCGCACGCCCAACAGGAGCACGGCGTCCGCCCGTAACCCGGCGTAGAACCCTGGGAAGACCGAAAGCGGATGGGAATCGGGCAAGCTCCCGCGGCCTCCCGCATGGGTGACAACCGGGATGCCGGTGTGCTCGGCGAAGCCCTTCAGCGCCACCTGCGCATCAGACCACCGGCAGCCGGCCCCGGCCACGATGACCGGGCGTTTGGCTTTGGAGAGGATCTTCGCGGCCTCGGCGATGCAGTGGCGGCTTCCCCGGGGACGATCCGTGGCGCGGTATTTCTCGGGGAACCGCGCCTTGGATTTCGCCACACGGCCCATGAGGATATCCTGAGGCACTTCCAGATACACCGGCCCGGGGCGCCCGCTCAGGGCGTGGCGAAACGCCATGGCCACATACTCGCCGATGCGCTCGGTTCTGTGGCAGACGCGCGACCATTTGGTGATGGACTCGTAGAGGTCCATCTGGTCGATGTCCTGGAGCGACCCGATCTCGTTGTCCCCCAGGCTGCTGCGCCCGCCCAGAATCAGCATCGGCACACCATTCTCATACGCGTTGGCGACGCCGGTGACCGCGTTCGTCACCCCGGGGCCCGCCGTGACGGAAACGACCCCCACTTCACCCGTCATCCACGACCAGGCCTCGCCCATGTGCGCGACGGCTTCCTCGTGCCGTCCATCCAGGACCTGGATGCCCTCGTCGAGGCATCCATCCAGGATAGGAAGGATGTGTCCTCCGCACAGCGTGAACAGGCGCGAGACCCCTTCCCGTTTCAGGGCATGCGCCATCAACTGGCCCCCGTGGGGGTGGTCGGACTTGAGGTCGTCGAGGCGGGCGGGCCTCGGCCCCTCGACGTTCGCGTCGGCCACCTTGGGCATTCCAGCCGCCGCCGCAGCACCCGCCCCCACCGCCGCGGTTTTCAGGAAAGCCCGCCGCGAGATGCCGTTCACTCCGCTGCCGCCCGCATCTTGCGGGCTGTCCGTCTTCGCTCTCTCGCTCATGGTGTTCTCCTATGAGTTCGGCGCGCGGCTCGAACGGCGAGCCTATCGTTTCAGATGGAGCGTCACCAGCGGCTTGAACGGGTCGAACGACTCGTTCATGGTCCAAGCCATGGCCCGCAGCAGGATGATCCGAAAGTAGGGATCGTTGAACGTGAAGTAGTTGTGGCCGACAAGCGAGACGAACACTTTGCCCCGGCCCACCTCCTTTGTCCACATGACCGGCCACTTCTTGCCGTCGAGATCCTCAATCTTGGGAGGACCCGGCAGAGGCTTGTTTGCGATCGTCGGGCCGGCGGGCGAGGTCACGAGTGTCGTGACGCCTGCCGGGTCTCCCTTCAAACGCCAGTAGAGCTCATCCGCCAGATCGAACTTCTTCGGAAAGCCCTTGAAGATGGG
>CAZXOC010000632.1:0-1807 GCA_964642165.1 uncultured Planctomycetaceae bacterium
GACGCCGACGGGAAGGGCGACGACCGCAACGGCAACGGCCGGCCCGACCACGAGGAGGACGACCTCGATGGCGACGGCGTCAAGGGCGCCAACGCCATTCCCTGGGACGCCTTCCCGCGCGACCCGAAGGAGTGGCGCGACACCGATGGCGACGGCGTCGGCGACAACGCCGACCCGGACGACGACGGCGACGGCTGGACCGATGCCCAAGAGCGGACCGCCGGCACCGACCCGCTGAACGCCGTGAGCTTCCCGGAGGGGTGATAGCGGGCGAGCAGAAGGAGATACGCCCATGCGACGTCGCGAGTTCCTCAGGATGATGGCGGGCGGTGGTGCCGCGCTGTCTATCGGCTCGACGGTGAGCGGCGCGTCAGGGGGCAAGATCGACCCGGCCGCGGCGCGGCGGAGGCTCTCGGAGCACAGGATCGCGAAGATGGCGACCCACAGGACGGGCGACCGCTTCCCGCGGACGACCGGCCCCAACGCACGCAGCCGAAAGTGCTGGAGCTCCACCAGCTACCAGCTCCGCGCGGTGACCACCGACCGGGGCGCGAGCGGCTGGGCGATGAGCTACTGGAAGCCGGACGCTGTGAGGAAGTTCGTCGGCGCGAAGGTGGGCGACCTGTTCGACGTCGAGCGGGGCACGGCCGACGACGCGATGGCGCTCGACAAGATCCTGCACGACCTGGCGGGCAAAATCCTGGGCGCGGCGGCCTGGCGACTGATGGGCGCCAAGGGCCCGAAGGAAGTGCCCATGTACAGCGGGGCGATCTACTTCGACGACCTGATCCCGTGGGACAGGCCGCGCGGCATCGCGGGCGTGCTCGCCTCCTGCAAGCAGGACTACGCGGCGGGCTATCGCGCCTTCAAGCTGAAGATGGGGCGGTGCTGCCAGCACATGAAGGGCCCGGGGGGCCTGAAGCGCGACATCGAGGTCACCCGCGCCGTGCGGGAGACGTTCCCCGACTGCAAGGTCCTGGTCGACGCCAACGACGGCTGGACGGTCGAGCAGGCGATCGAGTACGTCGGGGCCGTCGCCGACTGCGGGCTGTACTTCATCGAGGAGCCCTTCGAGGAGAAGCGCGACGACCTGAAGCGTCTGCGGGCCGCGATGGCGAAGTGCGGCTGCGAGGCGATGATCGCCGACGGCGAACGGCGCCGGCGCCAGGCCAAACCGCTGACCCGCTTCGGCGGCTACGTCGGGGAGTTCACCGACCGCCTGTTCGCCCTGGCCGAGGCGAAGCTCGTGGACGTCTTCGTCCTGGACCTGGGCATCGTGGGCTACACGCGCTGGCGGCGGATCATGCCGGATCTCGTCCGGGCGGGCGTCAAGGCCTCGCCGCACACGTGGTGCTGGACGCCGCGGCCCTATTACACCGCCCAGCTCGCCGCCGGCGTCGGCAACGTCTGCATCGTCGAGGGCATCCCGGGCAAGGCGAGGGGAATGGACACCTCCGCGTACCGGTTCAAGGACGGGAAGCTCATCATGCCGGATGCCCCCGGCTTCGGCCTGAAGCTGACGCTGTGAGAGGAACGCACATGGCAAGGTGGGCCCTGTTTACGTGCATCGCCGCCCTCGCGGCGTCGTGCGCGGCGGCGCCGGCCGCTGAGCCGGCCGCCCGGCCGATCACGCTGCGCTTCGAGCCGGAGACGACCTGCCAGACGTTCGAGGGCTGGGGCATCGTGCTGCCGTGCTGGCTGTTCCGCCGCGCGAAGACGCCGGAGGAAGCCGCCCGGCTCTACGACGCCGGCCCGGCGCGCAGCAACCGCTCCGGCGCGCTGAACGCGGCGCTGGCCGCCGAGATGG
>CAZXOC010000633.1:0-1806 GCA_964642165.1 uncultured Planctomycetaceae bacterium
ACGGCGGGAAGGACTTCCTCAGCGGCGATGCGCTGGACGGGCCCGAGTACGCGCGAGGCACGTCCATCGCGCTGGCCGGCAGCGACGACCGGCTGTTCGGCGGGCTCGGCGAGGACCAGCTCTACGGCGGCGGCGGGGACGATGAGCT
Organism: uncultured Planctomycetaceae bacterium; assembly: GCA_964642165.1. Taxonomy (GTDB): domain Bacteria; phylum Planctomycetota; class Phycisphaerae; order SM23-33; family SM23-33; genus CAYRVX01. The sequence continues at coordinate 149 of CAZXOC010000633.1, forward strand.
CTGGGGCGGCGGCGACAGCGACTGGCTCGAAGGCCAGGACGGCAGCGACACGCTCTACGGCGGATCGGGCATCGACATGCTGATCCTCGACGTCGCCCCGGCCTACAGCGAGTTCGAGGACGTGCTGGACGGTCACTACGACAACGAGGAGGGGGCGGACGTCCCCGACGACAACGCCACAGACATTCTGCTGATCCACGGCACGAAGGACGACGACACGATCCTGCTGAGCCAGGAGGCGGGCGTCGAGCAGCGACTCCAGGTGGACATCACCTCCGAGGATGGCGGCCTGGTGGTGGCGAGCAACACGGTCTTCGCGGCTTGGCGGGCCGGCGACGAGGATCGCACGCCGCTGGTCGAGCAGTTCCGCGTCGCGGGACTGGAGGGCGATGACACGGTCGAGTTCGTCGTCGGGGCCAACGCGGTGGACCTGGCCGCCCTGATCGCGCGGAGCGAGGACTTCGTGGCCGTGATGGACGGCGGGCCGGGCGACGACGTGCTGAGCGGCACGCCCGGGCGCGATCGTCTCGACGGCGGGCGCGGCAGCGACGTGGTCTACGGCTGGGGCGGCGACGACCGGCTGTGGGGCGACCAGGGCGCGGGGCGCGGCTCGCGAAGCGACCACGACGTGCTGTACGCGGGGGCGGGCAACGACGACCTGATCGGCGGCCAGGGAACCAACGAGCTGTACGCGTGGTCTCGCGACCCCGCGCTGGGGGAGCAGTTCGGCATCTTCGTCGATGCCGCGGGTCAGCGGCACGACAACGACGGCGGCGGGGCCTATGCTCTCGAGGACACGGGCCTGAACCGCATGCTGGGCTCGCGCAACGCCGATGAGCTGTTCGGCGGCACGGGGCTGGACTTCCTGTACGGCAACAGCGGCGACGATCAGCTCTTCAACCGCGACGGGACGGCCTTCGAGGACATGGACGGCGGCGTGGCCGGCGACGAATGGAAGGCGTACGCCAGGTCAACCGGCGCCGTCTGGTACGTCAGCGGCTCCAACGCCGACGACGTGATCTCCGTGGATTACGTCACCGAGCCGGGCCTGCTGATGGGCCACCACCTGGTGACGCGGCTGACGGAGAACAACGGGGCCTTCAGCTTCGCGGCGCAGGTGCGGCTGGACTTCACCGCCACCGACGAGGACGGCAAACTGATCTGGGATATCGGCGACGTGCTCGCCGACGCCGACGCCCTGCGGGACGACGACCCGCTGGCCCGCGCCGAGGCGCTGGGGCAGTACTTCAGCGACGAGACGCGGCTGGGATCGCTCCTGCCGCCGGAGGGAGACTTCCTGGCGATCCTCATCGACGCGCTCGGAGGCGACGACCGGGTCGACATCGGGCCCACGGTCCAAAAGACGGTCTGGATCGACGGCGGGCCGGGCGATGACCACGTCGAGATCGCCTCCGGCAAGCCGATCCTCATCGACCGGACGGAAGGCGACGACCGCAACGACGATCCGGGCAGCGCGTTCGGGCTGGCCGGCGCGGCCGCTCTCGTGGCGCCGAATCCCGCCCCGGCCGACGGCGTGCTCACGCAGGACGCCTTCTTCCAGTTGATCATCAACGACCTGGTGTCCGTGCCGGTGACGGTCCCGGCCGCCGCGACGGACGGGTCGGACGAAGGCACGGAGGCGAACGCATCCCTGGCCG
>CAZXOC010000634.1:0-1789 GCA_964642165.1 uncultured Planctomycetaceae bacterium
AGCCTTCCGAGGGCAGGGCCCTGACGGCGCCGTGCTCCTGTCGAATCGCCGATGATGGACATCGCCCTGCTTTCCAGATACGATTCATGCTGCCGTGTTGAGACCCCATGGCGCGGGCTTCGCCGCCGGCGCGTGCGGTCCCTTGCTTCAGGGGCCGGCGAGGAGCGAGAAATGGCCAGACCATCGTCAGCAGTTGAGCCGGTGTGCTTCGACAAGAGCATCCAGGGCATCGATCCCGAGTCCGTCGCCAAGGCGCAGCTCCCCGGCGGGGCCGTCATGCCGATGGCCGCGTTCGGGACATTCCACTCCGATTGGGCCCAGGACTACATGAAGGACGCCACGCTGGAGGCCATCCGGCTGGGCTGGCGACATATCGACACGGCCCGCGCCTACGAGAACGAGGAGGTCGTGGGAGAGGCGATTCGCCAGGCGGTCCGCGAGGGGACCATCTCCTCGCCTGCCGATCTGTTCATCACGGGCAAGCTGTGGAACGGGCACATGGCCCCGAAGGACGTCGCCCCGGCGATGGACGCCACGCTGGCGGCCCTGGGGGTGGACCAGATCGACATGTACCTCAACCACTGGCCCTGGCCGAACGTGCACACCCCCGGGTGCGCCGCCGACCACCGCAATCCCGACGCCGTGCCCTACATCCACGAGGGGTTCATGGAGACCTGGGGGGAGATCGTCAAGCTCAAGCAGGCCGGCAAGGCGGTCGACATCGGCACCTCCAATCACACGCAGGCGACCATGGAGCTTCTTCTGCGGGACGTCGACGAGGCCTCGCGGCCGGTCGTGAACCAGATGGAGATGCACCCCCTGTTCCAGCAGACGGAACTGCGTCGCTTCCTGGCGTCGAACGGCGTCGTCTGCACGGGGTACATGTCGCTCGGATCGCCCAAGCGTCCGGGGCGCGACACGTTCAAGGAACACCGGGCGGACATGATGGACCCGACCATCCTGGAGATCGCCGAGGAACTGGGCGTCTCGCCGGCGAGGGTGTGCCTCAACTGGGCGTACCAGCGGGAGAACAAGAGCGGCGGGTTCGTGGCGATGGCTACTCGCTCGGACTGGATCCTGGAGAACCTCACGGCGGCCACCGGGGACCTCCTGACGCCGGAGCAGATGCGGAGGATCTCGGGCGACGGCACACCCGAGAACCCGGGCATCGACGCCAACAACCGCCTGATCTGGGGCCAGGTGTTCCTCTGGCCGGAGGCCGACGGCGATTGGCGCGTGCTCTGGAACGACAGCCAGGTATTCCGGACCCGCGCCGACTACGCGAGATTCAAGGCCTCGTGGGAAGCGCACTACAAGGTGTGGCAGGAGACAACCGTACGGCCATAGGCGACACCGCGCCCACCGCGCGACCCGCGAGTACCGACGGGTTCCTCCTGGCAGTCCGCCGAGGCGCGCACGGCGGTAGGGTCGGAGGGGATGCAGGCTCAGCGCGACGACGAGGGGTCCGGCGCTGCCTTCCTTTGCCTGACGGCCTGGTACTTCCGGCTGATTGCCCTGGACTGCCTTGCGAACGCCTGCCTGGCCTCGGCGACGGCCTTGCCGCCAGATCCACCGCGACTGGGGCGTGCATCGGCAGATCCGGAAAGAGAAGCTCGGGCAGGTCAACGCGCCGGGAAGGCGTAACCCACTATGATATAATAGCTAACAGCAGGATTCCTCGAGGCGCGGCGGGCGCGGGACGCGCGCGGGGCCATGGCCGAGGACGGGACCCCGAACCGTGTCATTGATTGTCCGACGCCCCGCAAGCGTCTTGAAAGCGGTACGGTAT
>CAZXOC010000635.1:0-1789 GCA_964642165.1 uncultured Planctomycetaceae bacterium
CTCCTCGAAGGCGCGGCCGAAGAGGCTTCGGGCTTCGCGGCGGGTCTCCTCCCCGGGCGGCTGGACGCGCGGCCGGCGACGCGTTCGGATGGCGGGGGTGTCTCGGTGCGCGGCGTGGAAGCTGTTCCGCGCGCCAGCGACGTTCCGGAAGCGTGGGATGCGGGACTTCGGGCATGGTTCAGATCGAGGTCACACTTCCGCGCGGGGGACACTCCTGTCGCCCTGGCAGCGCTCTATTCATAAGGCACATATTTCCTGGGGCTTACGCCCCCGGCCAGACCGGCTGCGCCGCCTCGGGGCGAAGAAGGGAAGAATGTTCCCCCGAGCGGGGCGGTTCTGAAGGAGGCCGTGAAACGCCCGGAAGGCGGTTCCGCAGCGGGATGGGCCGGAGTATACTGCCCGCCGCAGCCAAGCAGGTGTCCATCGTGCGAAATGCAAGCCGCCTGACATTCGAGGAGAGCCCATGACACCCCTTCGCGTCGGATTCATCGGCACCGGCCCCAAGACGGGCAAGCCCGGCCCGTTGGGCTACGGGATGGCGCATCAGCACGCGGTCGCCTATCGCGCCCTGCCGGAGGGCGAGGTGCAGCTCGTGGCCTGCTGCGACCTGTACCGCGACCGCGCCGCCACCTTCGCCGAGCTGTACGACATGCCCGGCGAGGCCGTCTACACCGACTATCACGACATGCTGGCCAAGGAGCGGCTGGACATCGTCAGCGTCGCCACCTGGCCCGACGTGCACGCCCGGATCGTGATCGACACGGCCAGGGCCCGGCCGAAGGGCATCTTCTGCGAGAAGCCCATGGCCTACACGTGGGGGGACTGCAAGCGGATGGTCGCCGCCTGCGTGGAGAACGACGTCAAACTCGGCTTCAACCACCAGCGCCGCTACGGCAAGCCCTTTCGCCTCGCCCGGGAGCTGATCGAGCAGGGCGCCGTCGGCCAGCTCCTCCGCGTCGAGTTCAGCGCCGGCAACCTGTACGAGTACGGCTCGCACAACTTCGATCTCTCGGGGTACCTCGCCGGCTGCACGCGCGGCAAGTGGGCCCTCGGGCAGATCGACTACGCGAAGTGGAACGTCGTCTTCGACACCCACAACGAGAACACTGCCCTGGCCTACTGGGAATACGACAACGGCGTGCAGGGCTTCGCCGCCACGGGGCGCTGCGGGGACTTCGTCGGCTGCCACAACCGCGCCGTCGGCGCGGACGGCGTCATCGAGATGGGCCTGCGCGATCCGGCCGCGGAAGGAAAGCACCTGCGCTACCGCGTTTTCGGCACGAAGGACTGGCAGTACGTCGACACCCAGGGCGAGCACTCCCACGGCCCGGGCTACATCGAGCGGGCGATCGCCGATTTCATCGCCTGCACGAAGGCCGGCACGGACAGCGAGGTCAGCGGCTTCAGCGCGTTGGACGGCACGGAGATCATCTTCGCGATCTGGCATTCCGCCCGCATCCGCGGCATCGTGGAACTGCCCCTTCGCGCCGACGACAACGCGCTGGTGAGCATGGTCAACAACGGCGACCTGCGGCCGCGGTAGACGCGCCTGAATTCGCACCGTTCCACGACGCGCCCGAAGCCAACTGTCGCCGGTCACCTTGGGCGGCGGGCCAGGCGCACGGATGGCGGACAAGCTGGTTCTCCGGCATGGTTCCGCAGCGGGTAACACTTCCGCGCTCGGGGCACTCCTGTCGCCCTTCCAGGGCTCTATGTATAAGGCACGGATTTCCGGGGGCTTACGCCCCCGGCCAAACCCTCTGCGCCCCCTCGGGGCGAAGAGAAGAGT
>CAZXOC010000636.1:0-1766 GCA_964642165.1 uncultured Planctomycetaceae bacterium
TGCACGGCCGCCCTGGAGATGAGCGCCCTGCTGTGCGACGTCGGGCCCGGCGACGAGGTCATCATGCCCTCCTACGCCTTCGTCTCCAGCGCCAGCGCCTTCGCCCTGCGCGGGGCTCGCATCGTCTGGTGCGACATCCGCCGCGACACGAAGAACCTCGACGAGACGCTCCTCGAGGCCCTCGTCACGCCGCGGACGAAGGCCGTCGTCGTCGTCCACTACGCCGGCGTCGGCTGCGAGATGGACGCCGTCTGCGACCTCTGCCGCCGCCACGGCCTGCGGCTCGTGGAGGACGCCGCCCAGGCCGTCGACTGCTCCTACAAGGGCAAGCCCCTCGGCAGCTTCGGCGACGTCGGGACGTTCAGCTTCCACGACACGAAGAACATCCACTGCGGCGAGGGCGGCGCGCTGCTCGTCAACGACCCCGACCTCGTCGAGCGGGCCGAGTTCCTCCGCGACAAGGGCACCAACCGCTCCCAGTTCGTCCGGGGCCTCGTCGACAAGTACACCTGGGTGGAGCTGGGCTCGAGCTTCCTGCCGTCGGAGCTTCAGGCGGCCTTCCTGCTGCCGCAGCTCGAGCGGTCCCGCGAGGTCAACGCCCGGCGCGCCCGCCACTGGCGGACGTACTACGACGCCCTGTCGGACCTCATCCCGGCCGACTGCCTGCCGGTCGTCCCGCCCGAGTGCGAGCACAACGGGCACATGTTCTACATCCTCCTGAGGGATGCGGCCGAGCGGGCGAGGATGATCGCCCACCTCCAGGCGGCGGGAATCTCGGCGTACTTCCACTACGTGCCGCTTCACTCGGCCCCGTACTGGCAGGGGCGCTACGCGGACTGCGACCTGCCGGTGACGGACGAGATGGCGGGCAGGCTCCTGCGCCTGCCGATGTTCTACGACCTGAGAGATGAGCAGATCGAGCACGTCTGCGAGCACGTCCGGGGCTTCCCCGGCTGGTGACTCGCCCCCGGAGAGGAGCGCGGCGGCGACATGGCGGCGACGTACAAGGGAATCGTGCTGGCCGGGGGGGCGGGAACGCGCCTGTACCCGATGACGGCCGTCTACAGCAAGCAGCTCGTGACGGTCTACGACAAGCCGATGATCTACTACCCCGTCTCGACGGTGATGATGGCCGACGTGCGGGAGATCCTGATCATCTCGGACGTCGAGACGGTGCCGCTGTACCGCAGGCTCTTCGGCGACGGCTCGCGCCTGGGGCTGCGCATCGAGTACGCCGTGCAGGAGCGGCCCCGGGGCATCGCCGAGGCGTTCCTGATCGGCGAGGAGTTCCTCGGCGACGACGGCGTGCTGCTCATCCTGGGCGACAACATCTTCTACGGCTACCTCGACTTCCTCCGGCGCGCGATGCGCGATAACGACGGGGCGACGATCTTCGGCTACTACGTGCGCGACCCCGAGCGCTACGGCGTCGTCGAGTTCGACGGCGAGGGCAACGCCCTGTCCCTGGAGGAGAAGCCCGCCCGCCCGAAGAGCAGCTTCGCCGTGCCCGGCCTGTACGTCTACGACAACGAGGTCGTCTCGATCGCCCGCGAGCTGGCGCCCTCCGAACGCGGCGAGCTGGAGATCACCGACGTGAACCGCACGTACCTCGCGCGGGGGCGGCTGAAGGTGAGGCGCATCGGGCGCGGCGTCGCCTGGCTGGACAGCGGCACGCCGGACTCGCTGCTGGACGCCAGCAGCTTCATGGCCACGATCGAGGCCCGCCAGGGGCTGAAGATCGGCTGCCTGGAGGAGATCGCCCTGCG
>CAZXOC010000637.1:0-1743 GCA_964642165.1 uncultured Planctomycetaceae bacterium
GACAGGACGCGACGACGCGGGAGCTTGTGCGTGCGATCCGCAGGAGCCGCATTCCGCTGCGGCACCTTGCCGATCGGGCGGGCATCGACCCGGGGATTGTCTCAAGGCTGCTGGCTGGCAAGCGCGGCATCACGTTGCGGACGGCAGACAGGTTGGCGCGGGCGCTGGGCCTGCGCTTCCGGCTGGAACCGCGACAGCCGGGCCGGAGGGCGTAGAGCATGGCGGCGCACGCGCGGACAAGCGGGGGGCGGAACGATGAAGGGCGCGACCGCCATCACGGACAAGCCGGCCAGCCCGATCTTCGGGCTCGCCGAAGCCGCGGCGTACCTCAACCTCGCCGGGCTGGGCGTTCCGAACCCGGTCGAGAGTATCAACTACCTGGCGAAGTCCGGCCAGTTGCGAAGCATCGTCGTGCTGGGCCGAAGGGCGTTCCTGCGCGAACACCTGGACAGCTACATCGCCGATCGGGAGCAAGCGGCACAACGAAAGGACGGGTAGAGGCATGACACGCGGGACGAAGGAACTGCGGCTGATCAGGTTGCAGGGCTACTGGTGCTGCCGATGGTACGACGCCAGCGGGAAGCGCCATCTTAAGCGCTTTGGGAACGTGAAGGACACGCCACGCGCCGAAGCCGCGGAAGCGTTCGGCGACTTCTTGCGGGAGTGGGTCCAGGACGCCGCGACGCGGACGCCGACAGGGCCCCGGGCGCGGACCGTCCACCAGCTCGCGGACGCCTACTTCGCCCACGCGGACAGCTACTACGTCAAGCGCGGCCGGCCGACGGGCGAGGCGCAGAACGTCCGCGACGCGCTGGCGGAAGTCCTGGCGCGGTTCGGCCGACTGTCGGCCTCCGAGTTCACGCCGGCCGCGCTGGAGGAATGCCGACAAGTGATGATCCGCACCGGCTTGGCGCGGAACACGATCAACGCGCGGGTTCGCCGAATCCGCCGGATCTTCAAGTGGGGCGTCGGTCACGCGGGCGTTCCGGCGGAAACGTGGTACAGGCTGATGACCGTCGAGGCGCTGAAGCGGGGCCGGTCCAAGGCCCGCGAGACGAAGCCCGTCGGCCCGGTCGCGCAGGAGCACATCGACGCAGCCTTACCGTTCATGGCATCCCCGGTCCGGGCGATGGTTGAGCTACAGCTTGCCACGGGCATGCGCCCGGGCGAAGTCCGGGCGCTGCGCCCCGCCGACATCGACGCGAGCGGCGACGTCTGGACGTACACACCGGCGGAGCACAAGACCGAACACTTGGGCAACGATCGCGTCATCGACCTCGGCCCGAAGGCGCAGGCCATTCTCCGGCCGTTCCTCGCGCGGAAGGTCGGCGCGGCATACCTCTTCAGCCGCCGCGACGCCCTCCGCGAGCGATACGGGGGGTGCCAGACACACCGGCACCAGGCCAACGCCGCACCGAAGACGGGCCGGCGCGTCCGCGACCAGTACACAAAGGGGGCGTACATCCAGGCCATCCGGAACGCCTGCGAGAAGGCGGGCGTGCCGCGGTGGGCGCCGAACCGCCTCCGGCACAACGTCGCCACGCGACTGCGGGCGCTGTACGGCATCGAGACGGCGCGGGCCGTGCTGGGGCACAAGAAGTTGAGCACCACCGAAGTCTATGCCGAACAGGACCGCACGCGGGCGAGGCAAGCCATGAGGGACGTAGGCTGATGGGTACAGAAATGGGTACAACGGGGTTCTGGGCCACGGCACTGGCCGTCGTAACCCTTTGCACAACAAGA
>CAZXOC010000638.1:0-1739 GCA_964642165.1 uncultured Planctomycetaceae bacterium
CCGACTCCGACGAGTTCTTCTACGCCTATTCCGCGCTCTCGGGCGACGGCGAGCTGATCGCACGCGTGGCCTGGCTCGACCGGCCCCCGGGGGCGGGCGGCGAGTGGGCCAAGGCCGGCGTGATGATCCGCGAGTCGCTGGACGGCAATTCCAAGAACGCCTTCATGACGATGACGCCGTCGGCGGGCATGAACCTCGCGTCCTTCCAGTGGCGCGGCGAGACGGGCGGGCAGAGCAGCAGCCTCCACGCCCCGGACGGCCAGTCCGTGCCCTACTGGGTCCGGATCGTCCGCGAGGGCGACACGTTCAGCGGGTACATGTCCGCCGACCCCGACGCCGACGGATGGGCGCTGCGGGGCAGTACGACGATTGACATGGCCGCCGACGCCCTCGTGGGCCTGGCCGTGACGAGCCACGTCCCCGACGAGCTGACCACCGCCGTCTTCGACCACGTCTCGGCCGTGACCTACGAGTTCGGCGGGAACCGGTGCGGCAGCGACGTGACGGTCCGGAACAGCTCGACCATCCGCGTGGAGACCCCCTCGCCGGCGAAGCTGGGCGCCCTGGCCATTCACAACGACCCCCTGCTGATGCTCGAAGGCAGCGCGTCCTTCACCTCGACGGCCCTCCACGGCGATGCCCGCTTCTACGTGACCGGCGAGGTCACGCTGGGCCGGATCTCCAAGGACCCCGGCGCCGTGCAGGTGACGAACGTCGGGCCGGGGACGCTCCGCCTCGACGATACCAGCGGGGAGAGCGACCTGAGCGACACGACCTTCCACGTGGCCGGCAGCACGCTGAAGGCCACGGCACGGGATGGCAGGACCTCCCTCGGCACCGCGGCCGTCCGGCTCGACGGCGGGAGGCTCGTCCTCGAAGCCCCGTTCGCCTGGATCGATTACGATGGCTTCTCCAACGTGGAGGGTCTCCAGCTCAACGGCAGCGCGGCGGCGGACGGAACGGGCATCGCGCTGACGCCAGACGAGCCGAGCCAGGCCGGGTCCTTCTTCTATCCCGGCCGCTGCCGCGTTACCAGGGACTTCGAGACGACGTTCGACTACACGATCGGCCCCGGCAGCGGGTGGTTCGCAGACGGGTTCGCCTTCGTGATCCACGGCGATCCCCGCGGCCTCGGCGCGCTGGGCGGCAACGGCGGCGGGATGGGCTTCCTCGACATGGGGAGCGGCGTCGCCATCGTCCGGAGCGTCGTCGTTGCCTGGAAGACCTACGACGACCATTCGGTCCGCGTCTATGAGAACACCGACGACGCGTCCAAGGGGGAATTCGCACCGCCCGACGCGGAGATCGACGGGCTGCATCCCTACAACGAGAGCCATGAGGCCCGGATCGCCTACAGCGCCGACTCGAAGGAGCTGAGCGTCTACCTGGACGGCGGGGAGGCGCCCATCCTGACTCACACGGTGGACATCGCCGGCGTCCTCGGCGGCGACGCCGCCTACCTCGGCTTCTCCGCCGCAACGGGCGGAGAGACGGCACGGCACCTGATCGAGAGCTGGCACCTGGGCGGCGCCTGGGAGGTCGGCGACCCGGCCGACTACGGGACGCAGATCACCGTCCTCCGCGACTCGGCGCTCGACATTCTGGGGGGCATCCTCGTGGGGGAGGTATCGCTCCGCGACGGGGCCACTCTCGCCGTCGGTGGCGAGGGGTTGGTCGCATTGGGCAGCCTGACGGTCGACGCGGACGGCGCGGCCGCCGCGGCAGCCGGCCTCGAGATC
>CAZXOC010000639.1:0-1733 GCA_964642165.1 uncultured Planctomycetaceae bacterium
TCGACCTGGGCTACGGCGAGGCGTTCGACGCCCGCGGAGCCGAACTGTACATGACGAACACGGGCGGACGTGTCACACTGCGGCACGACCCGGGATTCAGCCTGATCGAGATGGCCAACGACGACAACGAGGCCTTGGTCTTCGAGTACACGCGCCCCGGCGGCGACTTCGGCGAGGACATGCAGATCAACCTCCGCGGCGGGCGCGTCCAGTTCGAGGTCTCCAAGACCGACGAGGGCAACCGGGTCAACTACCTCGGCGAGGTCCGCGTGATTGCGGAGACGCACGGCAGCCTGCGAACCGACCAGGAGGGCGGCAGCGGCAGCGCCGACATCCGCCTGGCCAACCTCGTCATGGAGCCCAACTCCAGCTTCGAGGTCATCGAGTGGGACGACGTGCCCGCCTACATCAACGCCACGCTGGAGGGCGACGCGACGTTCTACTACGCCGAGGACCTCGGTGACGGCGGCGGCGAGTCGTTCCGCATCGAGAGCGCCACGGGCGCCCACACGCTGACCATCACCGGCGGGCGCGAGACGGGCGATGCGGGCTGGAACACCTTCTGGGTCACGGGCCCGATCACCACCGCCGGCGTGGTCTTCGAGCCCAACAGCGCCGGTCGGGAAAGCCTGCGCACCTGGTTCCAGAGCGGCTCGAGCCTCGACGTCGGCAGCGTCCACTTCCAGGCCAACGCCATCGTCGAGTTCCGCGACGGCTCGTCCCTCACGGCCGAGTCCCTCATCCTGGACAGCAACCAGGTGGACCTGGCGCCCAGCGTGCCGATCGACGTCGGCACGGGCGTCGTGAACGTGCCGCTGGACCTGCGAGGGTATGACCTGACGATCGGGCAGGGCGAAGTCAACGCGCCCGTCCAGATCGGCGGCGACGTGAAGGGCACGAAGATCTGGACGATCAACGGGCCGGACGGCGTGCTGACCGTCACGGGCGCCGCGGCGGCGACGGGGCAGGCCTACACCCTCGACGACGCCACCGTGAACATCCTCGCCGACGGCGACGCCGTCCTCGGCGCGGACGTGACCGTCGTGGGCATCGCCGCGCTGAACGTCGACCGCGAGACCGACGCCGGCGAGACCGGCAAGACGCTGACGTTCGGCAGCCTGGCGGTGTTCGAGGACGAGACGGCCCCCAAGCTGGTCCTCAACGCCGGACACGACTACAACGTGACCTTCACCGGGACCTCCCTGAGCTCGCCGGACCGCTCGAGCGCGACGCTCGAGGTGCTCAGCGAGAACACCACGGTGGACCTGGGCCCGGTGACCTTCAGCGCGGCCGAGGAGACCTTCAACATCGACGCCAACCACGGCTCGCTGGTGAAGCTCGGGCCGCTGACCGGCAACGACGAAGCGCTGATCCAGTTCGGCAGCGGCGCCGTCACCGGCGGCGGTATCCACTTGAGCAACTCCACGGCGTGGTCGGGCAAGGTGTTCATCGACTCCGGCTGGCTGCGCCTGGATGCGGAGTTGACGGGCTACTCGTTCATCGACGTCTTCGGCGGCATCGACATCGCGGTGAATCACTTCGACATGAGCGGGTGGCAGGCGGTCCATCTGCGGCTGTCGGAGAGCATGGTGGGCGTGACCGCCCCGGCCGGCTACCGCATCGGCGGCTACCTCCTGCCCGGCCAGTTGGTCCTGAACGCCCCGGTCATCGACGCCGCGCTCGTCCGGGGCGACGGCGCCGGCGGGACCCAGGACATGCTGCTGGTCTGGGAC
>CAZXOC010000640.1:0-1726 GCA_964642165.1 uncultured Planctomycetaceae bacterium
CGGAGAGCAGGAGACGGGAGAGCCAACACTCTCCGTCCGTTACCGGCGGATCCCGCGATTCGTCCGTCGCCGATCCGTGCTCCTACGAGCAACGCAGGGGCGGCAGCGGCGTCTCGACTGCGTCACTCCCACGCGAACGCCTTGCGCAGCAGCGCGAGGGACTTGGGGATGGCGGTCTTGGCGCTTTCGCGGCCTTCGAACTCGAGGGAGACCCACCCGCGGTAGCTGACGTCGCGAAGGAGCCCGGCGATGCGGCGGTAGTCCAGCTCCAGCGTGTACCACACGCCGCCGCCGAAGTAGGTCTTCGCCTGGACGAAGACGGTCTTCGGCGCGAGCAGCTTCAGGCGCCGGTAGGGGTCCTCGAGGAAGTTGCCCGTGTCCATCGTCACGGCAAGCCACGGCGAGCCGACCGCCTTGACGATCCGCAGCACGCCCTGCGGCGTCAGGCCCAGTCCCCAGTGGTTCTCCAGGCCGAGCGTCACGCCGCACTTCTCGGCCGTCGCCATGCACTGGGACAGCGAGTCGATCACCCAGGGGTAGGCGTCCTCGTCGGTGTGGCCGGGCAGGGGCGGCTCGACACCGCGGTTCTTCATCAACTCGTTGAAGCTCCTGGACGTGCCCCATCGCCCGGTATTGACCCGCATGAACGGTATGCCCAGGCGGTAGGCCAGCTCGATGCTCCGTCGGGTGCTCTCGACGTTGCGCTTGCGGTCGGCCCGGTCCGGGGAGACGAAGTCCTGGTGCGTGCTCAGGCCGCACAGCGCCAGGCCGTTGACGCCCGCGAGCTGCTTGAGCTTCTGGCAGGCGGCGTTGTCCTTCGCGCGCATCTGCTTCTCGAGGATCTCGACGCCGTCAAAGCCCATCTCGCCGGCCAGCCGAACGCACTCGGCGATGCTCAGCCGCTTGCCGACGCCGTAGCGCCAATAGGAGTAGGTCGACACGGCGATCGGGTTGCCCCTCCGGCCGCCGGACGGGCGAGCGGCGGCGCCCGGTGCGGTGGTCCCGCCCCGTGCGAGGCTCGGCGCCGCGGCGGCCGTCGCCGACGCCGCGGCCACCTTCAGAAACGCGCGACGGTCCATGCGTAGTCTCCCGGCTGGATGCGATGCCGTTGGCGCGGTGTCCTGCCCCACTCGACGCGGCGCGGCCGGCGGCTCAGTCGATTCGCGCGGCCCGGAAGACCACACGGTACGTCCGCTTCGGGTCGCATGTTCGCGGGTTGGGCACGAGGAGGAAGTTGTCCGCCACGACGGGGCGCAGGTCGCCGCCGGCGAGGATCTTCACGTCCCTGACGCGATGGGGCAGCAGTTCGACGATGGGGCGGCCGCCGCGCTGCGAGCCGTTGGTGTTGACGGGCTCGAAGGTCTTCTCGCCGCGCTTGGGCGTGATATCGAACGTGTAGACGCCGCCGGTGACGGTGAGCTTCTGCTCCCACGCGAGGCGGGCGGGGGCCATCTTCGCCGACCAGGCGGGGTCTCCGTAGAACGCCACCTGGTCGCGGTCGAACAGCAGGCCCCGCCCGTCGTGGGCGCGGAGCCCGGCGTCGCGGGCGGCCGGCGAGAGGCTGATCGCTGCCCGCCGCGCCCGGGCGGAGTCTCCCGAGGCGGCCTTGGGGAAGAAGGTCTCGAGGCGATGCAGCAGGGCCTGATGGTTGGCGAAGAACGCCTCGGCCAACGTGAACCGCCCGGGCTGTTCGAGGAAGTAGTCGAGCATGCCCCAGCCGCCGTAG
>CAZXOC010000641.1:0-1722 GCA_964642165.1 uncultured Planctomycetaceae bacterium
GCCGGCGACGTGAGCGTGCCGGTGGAGCGGTCCCCGTCGAGGTAGGTGTTGACCAGGCCCTTGCCCTGGTGGCCGACAACTCTGTTCCGCGGCGTGAAGTTGGCGCGGGCCGGCCGGGCCCCGAACGCGGTCCCATCCACCTTCCAGTCGCCGTAGTCCTTCCCCTCGAAGTCGGCAATGAGAATGTCGCCTCGGGATTCTCTCGGGTTCGTCCCGGCCATCAAGGCAGGCACGCAGGACAGGATTCCCGCCGACGCCACCAGGCATGCTGTTGTCAATCTGACCATCGTATCTGCCCTTGCCGTTTGCACGCCCTCGGGCGTGCCCTTCGCCGGCGTGAGGACCAGGGGCCCGGCTCCGGTGTTTCCCGGACGGCCTGCGGCCGATCCCGGCGCGCCAAGACCGTCGGCCTTTCTGGCATTCTTGCGACGGATCGCGAGATCAGCAAGTGCCTTTTCCGCCCGACGGCGAGCAGCCGGGGCCGCTTCCGAGCCGCGCTCCCGCCGGCGCCCCGGCGATCCGTCAGGCCGTAAGGACTGCCATTCTCCTACCCTTCGCCGCCCGCGTCGCCTGTCGTCCCGATGAGACCACCGCGTCGCCAATGGCCCGAAGGGCCGTCAGCCCCCGGCAGGCCGAATCGACGTCTTCAACGCCCTGGGGGGGCAGCCCGCCTCTGTTCGAGGACCGCGACCGGGACCATGCGGATCTTGCCATTGCACGGCCTTCCCCTGGCGAGCAACACCCGCATCTTCTTGCCCCCCCGGTCGACGAGGATGGCGCCCTCGGTGTAGACGAAGATGGCGGTGGTGCCGTCGGGCAGCCGGCAGACGCCGGCGACCCCGTGAGAGCACTTTCTTTCCCAGACGATCTTCCCCGCGCGATTGACCTCGATGACCCGTTTGCCGGCCGGGATGGCCCGTTTGCCGTCCGTGCCGATGAGCACGTTGCCGTTGGCGAGCTTCTGGGCGTCGCACGGCTTTGTCACAGTGGCCTTCTCCCAGACGATCTTCCCCGCGCGATTCACCTCGATCACCCGGTTCCGCCCGTGCTCGCAGATCAGCGTATTCCCGTTGGCGAGGCGCTGGGCGCTGATGGGCTGCTCGAGCCCGCCTTTGTGCCAGGCGATCTTGCCGGCGCGGGTCACCTCCGCGACGTACTTGCCCCGCAGATAGACGATCAGCGTATTCCCGTTGGGCAGGCGAGCGATGTCGTACACGTCGTACAACTGGCCGCCGCCGTCCCCGACCCCTTCGGCGTTCCATACGGGTTGGAAGTCCCGGTCGAATTCCTCGAACGCTTCCTTGGCCAGACCATATCCGACCAACACGTTGCCGTTCGGCACGCCCGCCACGCCGCAGGTTAGGTCCTCGAGCTTTCGGGTCCACACCACCTTTCCGGCCGGCGTGACCGCCGTCACGGTCTTGCCCGTACCGTCGCAGATCAGCAGGCCGAACTGCTTGGCTTGGGAGGCGGCCCTGTCGAACGAGAACTCCGCCTTGCTTTCCTTCCACCAGTTGCGCCACTTCTCGACGGCAGCCGCCCGCCGGCCCGCATCCTCGTAGGCGCTGTACCCGAAAGCCTTGCCGGTGATCCGCCGCAGGCCGTATTCCGCCGCGTACCGGGCCCACACACTCGGATGACCCAGAAACTCGATCAGCATGCCCACAAGCCTCTTGTCGCGCCCGGCTGCCAGCACGTCGATCGCGGCGGTGAGCTCGGCGC
>CAZXOC010000642.1:0-1697 GCA_964642165.1 uncultured Planctomycetaceae bacterium
CCGATGAACCTAGCGGGCCGCAACACCGCATCGCTGATCGCAGCGCTTATCTACGGATTCGCGATCATGTCGAACCCTGCATGTCGCAAGGCGGACCGGGCATCGCGCAAGGGAAGGGATGTACCCGTGTTCCGCGCAACAAAGGCGCCCCGCCGTGTTGCGCTCGCATTTGCTCGATGGAACAAGGAGAACAACCGCCTGGAGATCGGGCGGTGGGCCGGGGACGCGAGCGGCCCCCACCTTGTGACCATATACTGGGGATATTCCCCTGTCAGACTGGGAACCAACGTATTGCGCCAGCGCGCGAGGCTCCCTATACTGGGGGCCGCGTTCTTGGGCCCGCCGAGAGTGTATCGTTCCCGTACGGAGGTCGTGCGGAATGCAGACGATGTCTGCGCGAAGGTCTCAGCGTCCTGCGTCTGCTATCCCGTGTCACCCGTTGCCGATCCGAACCTTGGAGGCGTTCTGGAGGTACTGCCCATGCCGTTCACGGACCCGGGGGAGGGGAAGGGCCTTCTGGTCCCAGTCCGTTTCCCTAAGCTGGCTGCCGATGGAGACTTCGGCGGGCTGCGGGTCGCCCAGTTGTCACCGCGTTACGCGTTCTTGCTGGAGTGTTCGTCGGAGGAAGCCAAGCTGCCAAGCCGCGGCCGTATACAGGTGGATTCCCTGCGGAATGCCTTGGTGATCAAGGTCAAGCACTAACGCCAAAGGCCAATGTGTATATGCGGGGTCGCCCATCAGCAAGTCTCTGTGGAGCCGGTGGAGGACGGCTTTGCAGGCCTTGCGCACGGCCACTGGGCGTCATCCCTGCCGAGCGCCACTGGTCTTCGTGCTTGCCGGGCTCAGTCACCGTAGCGGGGCCGTCCTTGTCACGTCGCTGTCGCGCTGCGGGTCATATGTGGCGAGGAAGGCTGGGGCGTAGCCTGGCAGGTCGGCCGCACCCTCGCGTAAGCCCCTCTCGAGTCTGCGCCAGCCCGAGCGCCGGCGGCGCGAAGTTGCACGGCCTGCTAATCGACCGGCGGGACCCACGAGGCCATCCTTCCTTCGGATGCTCCCATCTGGTACCCAAGCTCTCGCTTGGCGCTGTGAGACTGGGGATCGCGCGGAAGGGACCGAACGTGTGGGCTCGTCGCTATCAAGTCAGCGTGGTTGTTGCGGCCGCTCTCGCTCTCCTGACAGGCCCGGCACATGGGCGGGAGCCCGAGGCGTCGACGGCAGCCACGAAGCCGACAGCCGCGGTCCTTCGAATCGTCTTCTTCCACTCCCTGACGTGTAACGAGTGCCGGAAGGTCAAGCGGATGCTCGACCGCATCCTCAAGCCCTGGGGCGGCCGGACGCGCGTGGAGTGGAAGTCGACCGGGGACATCCAGGTCTTCCGTGAACTGCTGCTGTACGACGAGCACTACGGCGTGCGGACGAAGTCGCCGCCGGTGATGTTCGTGGGCCTGCGTCACCTGGAGGGCGAGAAGCGGATCTACAGTGACCTGGCGCGGGTGGTCCGCGAGGAGCTGGCGGCCGGTGCGGTGACGTACCGCCCGCCGGCAGGCCCGGCCTCGAAGGGCGGCGGGGACGTGCCCGAGGAGATCGTGGGCCGGTTCCGGGGGTTTCGCATCGCCGCGCTGGCGGCGGCGGGGCTGCCGGATGGCGTCAACCCGTGTGCCTTCACGACGATCGTGTTCCTCCTGTCGATGCTGGCG
>CAZXOC010000643.1:0-1696 GCA_964642165.1 uncultured Planctomycetaceae bacterium
GGCGACAACGTCGGCGACGTCGCCGGCATGGGCGCCGACCTGTACGAGAGCTACTGCGGGTCGATCCTGGCGACGGCGGCGCTGGGCGTCGCGGCGGCCGCCACGCTCAACCTCGGGCTCGCCGAGCAGGTCAAGCTGCTGGCGGCGCCGATGGTGCTGGCCGGCATCGGCATCGCCCTGAGCATCCTGGGCATCTACCTCGTCAAGACGAGGGAGGATGCCAGCATGAAAGACCTGTTGCGCGCCCTCGGGCGGGGCGTCAACGGCTCGAGCCTCCTGATCGTCGGCGTCGCGGCGCTGGTCTGCTGGGGGCTGCTGGGCGGCCTGCACGAGAGCATCCACTGGGTCGGCATCTGGGGCGCGATCGTCACCGGGCTGGTCGCCGGCGTGATCATCGGCAAGGCCACCGAGTTCTACACCAGCTACGACTACTCCCCGACGCGGCGGGTCGCCGAGAGCGCGGAGACCGGCCCGGCGACGGTGATCATCTCGGGCATCGCCCTGGGGATGAAGTCGACGTGGATGGCCCTGACGACCGTGATCGTGGCGATCATGCTGGCCTTCATCTTCGCCGGCGGCTTCCGCGAGGTCCTGCTGGGCCTCTACGGCGTGGGCATCGCCGCGGTGGGCATGCTCTCCACGCTGGGCATCACGCTGGCGACCGATGCGTACGGGCCCATCGCCGACAACGCCGGCGGCAACGCCGAGATGACCGGCCAGGAGCCCGAGGTCCGCAAGCGCACCGACGCGCTGGACTCTCTCGGCAACACGACGGCGGCCGTCGGCAAGGGCTTCGCGATCGGCTCGGCGGCCCTGACGGCCCTGGCGTTGCTGGCCGCCTACGTCGAGGAGGTCCGCATCGGGCAGGTCCGCGAGGGCGAGACCGCCATCGTCGCCCACGTCGGAAAACACGCCGGCTTGAACGACGCCGCCTACATGCGGGCCGGAAAGTTCGTCGTCATGGAAGAGGTCGCCAAGAAGAACCCCAACGGCGAGACCGAGAAGAAGGTCGAGCCGGTGACCTACATGGCCCTGACCCGCGTGCCCGAGGACCTGGAGATCGGCCGCGTCGACGGCCTGACCCTCATGGAGCCGGACGACGAGGACGTCTGCCGGGCCAAGCTGACCTACGCCGGCACGAAGCAGGACGACCTGCAACTGGTGACCTCCGAGAAGGCCTCGCTGCTCCAGTTCATGAGCTTCTACAACGTCACGCTGATGAACCCGAAGGTGCTGTGCGGCATCTTCGCGGGCGTGCTGCTGGTGTTCCTGTTCAGCTCGATGACGATGCAGGCGGTCGGCCGGGCCGCCCAGGCCATGGTCAACGAGGTCCGCCGGCAGTTCGGGATCATGCGCAAGGCCCTGAAGGGCCAGGGCGTCGAGGACGAGATCGTCAACGATCCGAAGAGGTGGCCGGAGAAGATCGACGCCGAGGGCCGGCAGTACCCCGACTACAGCAACTGCGTGGCGATCTCGACCGCCGGGGCGCAGAAGGCCATGGTCATCCCGTCGCTGCTGGCGCTGGTCGTGCCGATCGTCGTCGGGCTGCTGCTGGACGTGCCCGGCGTGCTGGGGCTGCTGGCGGGCGGCCTGGCGTGCGGGTTCGCCATGGCGATCTTCATGGCCAACGCCGGCGGGGCGTGGGACAACGCCAAGAAGTACATCGAGACCGGGCAGCTCGGCGGCAAGGGCAGCG
>CAZXOC010000644.1:0-1668 GCA_964642165.1 uncultured Planctomycetaceae bacterium
ACGGCTCGATCGACGAGAGCGCCGTGACGGTCAATGACGGCGGCACGGTGGGCGGCGTCGGAAGCGTCAAGACCCTTACGGTCGAGTCCGGCGGCGCCGTGGCGCCCGGCGTCGGCGTCGGGACATTGACGGTGAAGGAGACGGCGAACATCAAGGACGGCTCGATCTACGGGTGGGAGGTCGGCCAGCCGGCGACCGGAACCGACGTGCTCCATATCGCTGCCGGCACGCTGGACCTGGACAACTTCGTCCTCAAGATCCTCGACGCCGACGGCTACGTCACGGACGCCGCCAAGCGGTTGCCGGTCTTCACCTACGACGTCGGCACGGTCACGATCGACATGGCCGGTTTTGGCAATGATGCCAATAATTTCGACACGTTGGCGCTGGGCGACCAGGGCGACGTGTGGTACTGGTCCACGCTTGCCCTGACCAACGACTACGACGGCACGATCTACCTGACGGGCCTGTTCGGCGGCGCCTTGCCGTTCCACGGCACGCTCAAGTGGGCCGCCGGCGCCAACGGCGTGTGGGGCGAGGACGTCGCCACCAATTGGGAGCTCGACGGCCCCTGGAACGGCCCGGGCGCCGAGCCGAACTTCCCCGACGACCCGATGGTCGTCGCCCTGGTCGACACCCCCCACACCGTCACCGTCCAGGACGCGGACCGCCAGGCCCATTCGCTGACCGTCTCCGACGGCGGAACCGTCGCCGTCGATGCCGATCTCACGCTGGCGCTCGCCTCCGACGTCAACCTTCAGGGCGGCGGGACGCTGGCCGTCGACGGCACGGTCACCGCGGAAACCGTGACCGTCTCCGGCGGGGCGCTCGACACGGGCGAGAATGGCCTGGTCCTGACCCGCACGCTCCAGGCCGCCGGCGCCGTCGTCACCACCGACGCGGAATCGTTCCAGGCGCTCGGCTCGGGCGAGCCCAACGAGATCACCGTCGGCATGATCGAGAACGGCAAGACGACAACGGTGACCCCGTCGGCCGGGCCGGGCACAACGCTGAACGCCCCGGACCTGAGCTTCCAAGGCTCCCCCCCGGACATGGGGACGGCCATGCTCCACTTCGATGCCGACGAGGTGGAGGTGGGCGACCTGACGGTCGTCGACGACGCCTCGGTCCAGCTCAGCGCCAGCGGGGCCGCCACCGTGAGCTTCCGCAACCTGGGCGGACTCGGCGCCGTGCAGTGCGACGCGGTCATCCCTTCGGTTCGCGGCGCGGTCAGGCCGGGACAGGGCATCGGCATACTGGAGATAGGCGGCCGCCTGGTCTTCGAGGACGGCTCGGCCTTCCAGCCGGAGGTGCAGGGCGCCGACGCCTCAGACGTGCTGAACGTGGATGAGACGCTGGACGTGAAGCCCGCCGCCCTGGCGATCTCCTGGCTGCCGGGCGACGCCGCCGACTCGATGTTCGGCGGCAGGTATGTGGTAGCCGACAGCGTGGAGGGGATTGCAGGCCCATTCGCCGTGTGGGGCGGCGGGAACATCGGCGCGGCCTACATCGCCGGCGTCGAGCACGACGTCGACTGGGACGAGGGGGACCACGGGATCCGGGTGACGCTGCACGCCCAGCTCGCCGGGGACGTGGACCTGGACGGCGAGGTGGCCCGGGGCGACGTGCTGGCCCTGCGGGGCGGCTTCGGCTCGCCGGACGCCGACT
>CAZXOC010000645.1:0-1637 GCA_964642165.1 uncultured Planctomycetaceae bacterium
GCGCAATCTGATACGGCGGAAGGCGACACGGGCCCCGTGGTCCTGGAGAAGGATGTGACCTTCCGGGGCGCGGAAGAAGCCTTCGGCGAAATGGCCTCGGGGCTTCCTGCTGTCAAGCAGCTTGGACCATCGGCTCTCCGGCGCCGGGTCCGCCACGATGTCCACGGTCTGTCTGCCGTTGAGCCAGAAGCGCAGCCGCTGCGTCTTGCCGCCGGCGGGCTCCAGCAGGATCCGCACCTGGTTCCACTGGCCGGGCTTTCTGGAGATACCTTCGGGTGCGGCCACCAGGCCGTACAGCGCGCCGGCACGGCGATCCCCGCGGACCTTGACGTTGTACGAGTCGTACAGTTGATACTCCGGGGCGAGCCGCCAGGCCTTCTGCTCGCCGGCCTGCTCGACCACACGGAACATGATCCCGCTGTTGCCCTTCTCGGCGATGGTGTATTCCAGGCGAAGCTCGAAGAACCTGAACTTCTCCCTGGTGATCAGGTCGCGCCCTCCCTTGGCGGTCATCACCATCGCCTCGTCGATGATCTTCCATTGCGGCTTGATCCCGGGCGCCT
Source organism: uncultured Planctomycetaceae bacterium (assembly GCA_964642165.1). Classification (GTDB taxonomy): domain Bacteria; phylum Planctomycetota; class Phycisphaerae; order SM23-33; family SM23-33; genus CAYRVX01. The sequence goes on from CAZXOC010000645.1 coordinate 564, forward strand.
TGGGTCTGTAGTTCCGCCATTGGTCCATCGACTTGCCGTCGAAGAGCAGCCGGAACCCCTGCTTCTTCTCCCGATCGCTCAGCCTGTTGACCGGCCCCGCCGCCAGGCAGCACGGCAGGACGAGCAGACACACCAGGGCACGCCGGCACGATGCACGCGCGATTGTGGTCCTCATCCGACTGCGCCTCACAGGGACCAGCCCTTGCGGTACTCCGGCTTGACAAGGGCGGTGGCCTCCTTGCTGTTGGTGAACTCCATCTTCCCGGCGTCCCAGAGCAGTTTCCTGTTCGGCAGCCGCAATGCGATGACCCCGAGCAGGACCAGTTCGGTGAGCGGGCCGCCGTAGCTGAAGCTCGAGCTGGCGGGCCGGCCGCCCTTGCAGGCTCGGATCCAATCCTGACGGTGTCCGTCCTTTCCTCCGGCCACGCGGTCGAGCGTCTTGGCAGGCCTCTCGTACACCTGCATCTTCTCCTCCGGGATGATCCGGCATCCGCCGGCGCCGTGTGAGCCATGCATGATCGTGGCCTTCTCGCCGATGATCAGCGCGCCGTTGCCGCCGAGGCCCTTTTTGGGCCGGCCTTCGGGTCGGGGCGGCAGCAGGCCCCCGTCGAACCAGGAGAGCTTGACGGGCGGCATCTTCCCGCGGGCGGGGAACTCGTAGCGCACGATCGAGGCGGTCGGGTACGTCTCCTTGCGGACGGCTTCGAGGTACGTCTGTATCTCCGACTTCCACCTCTTGGTGCCGTCGAACATGGGCCACCAGAACTCCGGGTTCGCGTTGTACGCGACGTTCGCCTCCACGCTCAGGGGACTGCCCAGCTTCAATGCCCAGAACGCCGGGTCGATGATGTGACAGCCCATGTCGCCGAGCGCGCCCGTGCCGAAGTCCAGCCAGGCCCGCCAGAAGATGGGGCAGTAGGCCCGATGGAACGCCCGATGCTTCGCGGGCCCGAGCCACAGGTCCCACTCGAGGGTGTGCGGGATCCGGGGCGCATCCTCCGGCCGGGCCATCGAAGCGGGAAAGGCATACCCGCCCGCGGGGCGATTGCTCCAGGCGTGGACTTCACGGACGTC
>CAZXOC010000646.1:0-1630 GCA_964642165.1 uncultured Planctomycetaceae bacterium
GAGGTCGATCGGCCCGGGGGATCCCGGCATGGGGTCGCCCCGGGCGGGGATGTCGTAGGCACCAGCGGAAAGGGCGGATCGATGCGCGCTGACTCGAAGCCGATGATCCCGTGGTTGTCTCTTGTTCTTCTCCTGGCCGCGCCGGCGGCCGCCTTCTGGGATGAGGAGGAGGAAAGCCCGCAGGTCGGCATCCGCCGCCTCTCCCTGCGCGTCGCCGTCCGCGGGCGCATCGCCACGACGACGATGGACCTCGTCTTCGTCAACTATGGCCAGGACGAGGAGGAGGCGGTCTACCAGTGGCGGATGTCGCCGGAGGCCGCCGTGCACGACCTGGCGCTGTGGGTCCGCGGCATGCGGAGCCCCGGCTCGCTCTATCCCCGGGCGGCCGCGAAGGCCATCTACGAGGAGATCGTCAGCGCCCGGCGCGATCCGGCCCTGGTGGAGTACCTCGGCGGGGGGCTCTGGAACCTGCGCGTCTTCCCCGTGCCGCCCGGCAAGACGCTGAAGGTGCAGGTGGCCTTCACGCACCTGCTGCCGGTGGAAGGCAATCGACTGGTGTACGTTGCCCCGCGGCCGACGCGCGCGTGCTCGGCCGCGACGGCGGGGGAGCTGGACTTCACGGCGACGATTCGCTGCCCCGGGGGCGTGCGGGACGTGCACTGTCCGGATCACGCCGTGGGCGTGGAACGCACCGAGGATCCCAGCGGGCCCCGCATCACGGTGGGCTTCCGCAAGGAAGACGTCGCGCTGAAGGATCGGATCCGGATCGAGATCACGCCCGGCAAGGCGCCGCCGCAGGTCGTTGCCGGCCACGATCTGTCCGACGTCTTCCTCACGACGCTGCCGCCGCCCAAGGTTCTTGCCCCGAACGCCCAGACGCCGCGGAACGTCGTCCTCGTGCTGGACACGTCGGCGTCGATGCGGGGTGATCCCATGGAATGGGCGATCGCCGGGGCCTGGAGCATCCTGAACGCCCTGGGCGACGACGACCGCTTCACGGTGGTCCTCTGCGGCCCGGAGCCCCGGCTCTGGAAGGACGCGCTCGTGGCGGGGACCGACCGCAACGTCGGCGACGCCCAGCGTTTCATCCGCGATGTCGAGCCGGCAGGCGGGACGGACCTCGCCGCCGCCCTGCGGGCCGCCGCCGGCTTTCACAAGCAGGACCGCCCGGTCGCCGTCTTCCTCGTCACGGACGGCTGGGACCTCCTCACCGCCGCCGCCAGCCGGCGCCCCGAGCCCGAGGGGCAGGACGGCGCGCCGCTTCCCGCCGCCCCGCCGTGCCGCGTGTTCGCCCTCGGCGTCGCCGGGCAGGTCGACGAGCTGACGCGGCTGGCCGAGATCAGCGGCGGGATGGCGATGTTCGTCTACGAGCACCTGGCCGCGAAAGAGGCCGCGCGGGCCCTCATCCGGCGCGCCTGGCAGATGCGCATCACGGAGGCCCGCATCGAGCCGTGCACGGGCAAAGGCGAGAAGCAGTCCGACCTGACGAGTGTCCGGGACCTGGCCTGGAGCCGGCCTCGACCGGGCGAGCCCATCGTCCTGGCCGGCCGGCGGTCGCAAGGCGTCCAGGGCAGATTCCGCGTGCGGCTGACGGCGAAGGTGGACGGCCGGGGTGTGGAGGCCGACTGGC
>CAZXOC010000647.1:0-1628 GCA_964642165.1 uncultured Planctomycetaceae bacterium
AGCTCCTTCCACATCGCGATCTTCTCGGGCGGGTGCCACTTGATGCTGTAGTAGTGCTGGGCGCCCGGGACGCAGAAGGCAACGGAGAGGATCAGCAGCGCGACCTGGAGGGCCGTCGAGAGGCGCAGATTGCCGCGGGCGACGAAGCGTCCGAAGGCGACGATGCCCAGCGCCGCGGCGACGGCGAGGAAGGGCGAGAAGGGCCGCTCGGCGAACTGGTGCGGCCAGAGGAAGCCCTTCAGCACGAAGAGCTGGAAGATGCCGGGAAGCACGAGCAGCAGGAAGACGGGGTATCGCAGCGGGAGCGGCCGCTTGTCGGCACGCGAGCGGAGGCGGCGGACGAGGACGAACACGGTCCCAAGAAGGAAGTAGGCGAGGTAGCCGGCGGCCAGGAGCAACACCGGCCAGGTGAAGTTGGTGACCCCGAACTCACCGGCGCGCTGGAACCACGCGCCCCAGCGGAAGCCGGCCGTTTCGCCCTTGGCGGATCGCCACTTGTACAGCTCGATGATGCGGTCGAGGTCCCAGTCGAAGCCCCAGGCCATGACGCCCACGGCGACCGCGGCGCTGACCAGCGGTGCGGCGACGAGGACGGCGAAGGGCGCCCACCGGGGCCAGTGACGGCGGCAGATACATCGCACGACGTAATGGACGCCGATGGCGGCGGCGTAGAAGAGGCCGGTCCAACTGAGCTGCCCGATGAGCAGCAGCGCCAGCCCGAGCCCGAGAAGGTGGCGCTTTGCGGGCTTCGGACCGTCGGGCACCTGCCCGGTGGCCACGAGGTACCACCACGAGGCGAGCATGCCGGCCAAGCCCAGGAAGCTGCCGGCCATGAAGTACGCCGTGATGGGAAACGCCGCCAGCAGGAGCCCTGCCAGCAGCGCCGTCTGCTCCCGCAGAAAACGCCGCATCATCATCAGGAAGACGATCATCATCCCCACGTCGGCGGCGATGCCCATCACCTGGATGACCCATCCGTGCGGGCCCAGGATGAGCATGGCCGCGGCGTAGATGAGGACGCTGAGCTGGGGGTGGTCGAAGTACTGCTCGACAACGACGGGCTTGTCGGGCTCGCCAAAGGCGATGGTCATGACGCCCTTGGTGGTCGCGAGGCCGTACCGGGCGTGGTTGCGCGCGAAGGCCGCCCAGGAGGCCCGGCCCCAGGAGTGGAGGCCGTCGAGGGGCTCGAAGGCGCGGGGCATCTCCATGGCGACCATGAGGGCAATGGGCAGAAGGGCGGCGATCCAGAACCGCCGGCCGCTGCTGAGGAGCGCGTCAGCGACCTCGGGAGCCCCGAGCCGATCGGTTCGTCCGGTTGCCTCGGGGTGTTCGGTGGTGTGTTTCTTGCTGGCCACGGGTTTCTCGCAGGACGACGGACGTGACGGCCATGCTACGCCGAGTGCCCGGGGGGGGTCAAGCGGCCCCGCTGCCGTCGTGGCTGTCGGGGTGTCCCCCGCAGTCTGGGCCTCACGGCTTCGTTTCGGCGCGAATCAGCTTGAGGTACTCACGGTACTGGCACGCGGGCATGGCCTCGATCACGGCGGAGAACTGCTCGCGGGCGATGAACCCCCGGCGCAGGGCGATCTCCTCCAGGCAGCCGATCTTCAGCCCCTGGCGGGCCTCGATCG
>CAZXOC010000648.1:0-1625 GCA_964642165.1 uncultured Planctomycetaceae bacterium
TCGGCGGCGGCTTGGGTGGCTTCCTCGACGGGCGGTCCGCAGCCGGGTCCGGCGGCCTGGGGCATGGGGCCGTCGGGCTGGATGAGGGGCGCCGCGGCGAGCAGCAGGCGTGCTTCGAGACCCTCGAACGCCACCGCCTCGGTCCGTTCGTTGGTTGGCAGGTGTTTCATCGCGGGGCTCCTTTCGCGAATCGAGGTGCAGCTTGCGTGCCAAGCCGAGAGGCCCCGAGGCGCCCGGACGAGCGGCCCCGCCGTAAGTGCTTTTCAAGACAATTATTCCATTCGTGAAGCCGGATAGCCCCATTTGAGCGTTTCCCCCCTGCTGGGGATTTCTGCCCACCGGGGAGCCCGGCATGGGCAACCGCGCCGGGGCGTCAGGAGCGGAAGGCGGCCTTGACCTGGGGCTTGAGCAGGACGACGAGGGCCCAGACGCCGATCGGCAGGCCGATGAGGAAGAGCGGCGTGACGGGGACCATCGCGAGGATGCCGGCGACCATCGCCAGCCCGTGGGACTCCAGCTTCCTCATCTTCAGCGCGCCGAAAATGATGAACCCTCCCGCCACGCCGGCCAGCACGCCGGCAACGACCGTGAGGAAGAAGAAGTCGAGGGAAGCCGCGCGAAGGGGCTGGCCGGGGGGCATCTGGGCGAGGGCCGCGGCGGGCGCGTCGGCGGGGGCGAGATCACCGGAAACGGCGATCCCCCTCTGGAGGGCCAGGAGCATCACCAGGATGACCCCGACCGCCGGCAGACAGTCCAGGATGCCGACGACGAGCAGCCCGACGGCGGGCCCCTGGACCTGTCGCCGCGCGGCATCGGGGTCCGCCCGCTGCGCCTCGCCCGCGGCGGGCGCGAGCGCCGGCGCCGCGGCGGGCGCGAACTGCGGCGCCGACGGATAGAGGACGCTGGCCTCGGCGAGCCCGGACGGGGCGCCGACCGGCGCCGACCGCTCCTCGCCGCGGGAGGAGAGGTACCCCAGCAGGACGGCGATCGCCCAGGCGTGCATGAGCAGGCTGACCCACGGCAGCGCCGGGGCGAGGGCCATGAGCCGCCCGGCCGGGAATCCCAGGCCGAGCTCGTGCAGCAGGCCGATGGCAAGCTGGCAGAGGCCCGGTGCAGCCGCCGCCAGGGGGAACACCCAGCGGAGCGTGGCGGCCTGGGCGGCGAGGTGCTGGCGGCCCAGCGAGCCCCAGAGGCGCCCGGCGTAGTGCAGCAGCGCGAACTGCGCCGCCGCCCATGCGACCAGCGTCGCGGCTCCGATGGCCGTGTGCACGGCGCCCAGGAAGGGCTCGCCCGTGAGAATCAGGAAGACGGTCGCCGCGAACAGCACCACGTTGGCCAGCGACGCCCAGCGGGCGACCTGCTGCGCGGCGTGGCTCGGGGCGGGCACGTCGTAGGGCGGCGCCGCGGTGAACAGCCAGACGCCCGCGAGCCAGAGCCCCGCGGGCAGGAGGTGGCCCACCGTCAGCAGCGACAGGGACATGGGCATGGGCCGGTCCGGACCGAGCAGTTGCCAGGCGAGGCCGAGCAGCGCGAAGACGGCCAGGCCCAGCAGCAGCAGCAGCGCCCCCGTGCGCGTGCGCCCCAGCCAGCGCTGCCGGGCGGTCTCGGCGTCGACGAGGCCGCCG
>CAZXOC010000649.1:0-1622 GCA_964642165.1 uncultured Planctomycetaceae bacterium
CACATAACTTGGAGACTTACGGCGATTCCGGCGGTCGGTCGGGGGGCGGGGGCTCCCAGGCCTTGGCCCGCTCGACGGCACGGCGCCAGCCTTCCCGGAGCGTCCGCACCCGCGACGGCGCCATGGCGGGGCGGAAGACGCGGTCCACCTCCCAGCACGAGCCCAGCTCGTCCGCATCCCTCCAGAAGCCCACCGCCAGGCCCGCCAGGCAGGCCGCCCCCATCGCCGTCGTCTCCCGCACGCGCGGGCGGATGACGGGCACGCCCAGCAGGTCCGCCTGCACCTGCATGAGCAGGTCGTTCGCGCAGGCCCCGCCGTCGACGCGCAGCTCGGCCAGGTCGATGCCCGAATCGGCCCGCATCGCCTCCAGCACGTCGGCGACCTGGTAGGCGATGGCCTCCAGCACGGCCCGCGCGACGTGCCCCGCCGTCGTCCCGCGTGTGATGCCGGCCAGCAGACCCCGCGCGTAGGGGTCCCAGTGCGGCGCGCCGAGGCCCGCGAAGGCCGGGACGAGGTAGACCCCGCCGTTGTCGGGCACGCCGGCGGCGAGGGACTCGATCTCCGAGGCGGAGCGGATCAGCCCCAGCCCGTCGCGGAGCCACTGCACGGCCGCCCCGGCGATGAAGACGCTGCCCTCCAGGGCGTAGTGAAGGCGCCCGCCGAGGCGCCAGGCGATCGTGGTGAGCAGGTTGTGCCGCGAGGCGACGGCCCGGGGGCCCGTGTTGAGCAGGAGGAAGCAGCCCGTGCCGTAGGTGTTCTTGGCCATGCCCGGCCGCGTGCACATCTGCCCGAACAGCGCCGCCTGCTGGTCGCCCGCGACGCCGGCGATGGGCACGGGCTGGCCGAGGACGTGGGGGTCCGTCTCGGCGAGGACCTCGCTGGAGTCCCCCACCTCCGGCAGCAGCCCCGGCGGGACGTCCAGCGCGGCGAGGAGCTCGTCGTCCCACGCGCCGCGGTGAATGTCGTAGAGGAGCGTGCGGGAGGCGTTGGAGGCATCCGTCCGGTGGACCCGCCCGGCGGTGAGCTTCCAGATCAGCCAGGTGTCGACCGTGCCGAAGGCGAGCTCGCCCGCCCGGGCCGCCTCCGCCGCGCCGGGCACGTGGTCCAGGATCCACCGGACCTTCGGGCCGGAGAAGTAGGCGTCGATCACCAGCCCGGTCCGTGCGCGGAACGTCTCGGCGAGGCCCCGGGCCTGGAGGCGGTCGCAGATCCCGGCCGTGCGGCGGTCCTGCCAGACGATCGCGTTGCCGACCGCCCTGCCGGTCCGGCGGTCCCACACGACGGTCGTTTCGCGCTGGTTGGCGATGCCGATCGCCGCGACGTCCCCGGCCGCCAGCCCGCCGGCCCGCAGCGCTTCCCGGGCGGCGGCGAGCTGCGAGGACCAGATCTCCTCCGGGTCGTGCTCGACCCACCCCGGGCGGGGGAAGATCTGCCGGAACTCCTTCCGGGCGGCCGAGACGATGCCCCCCCGGCGGTCAAAGACGATCGCGCGAGAGCTGGTGGTTCCCTGGTCCAGGGCCAGAATGCACTTCATCGCGCCTCCCCTGGCCGGTGCGCGGCGGCGTCAGCCCATCGCGGCGATGATGGCGTCGGCCATGTCGCTCGTGCCGACGGCCGTGGGG
>CAZXOC010000650.1:0-1603 GCA_964642165.1 uncultured Planctomycetaceae bacterium
AAAGTGTCGCGCTAGGGCGCGCTCGCAGCCGGCGGAGCCGCCCGCGGCGGGGCCGCTAGTCCGCTTCGGTGAGAGGCGAGGCGGCGACGTCGGCGTGGTAGCTCTGGAGGCTCTTGACGTCGGCGCGACCCTTGCGTCGGGCGGCGATGCCGTCGGCGGCGGCGCTGGCGGCCGTCACCGTCGTGATGTACGGCACCCTGTACTTGATGGCCGCCTTGCGGATGTAGGAGTCGTCGTGCTGGCTGAGCTTGCCGACGGGGGTGTTGACGACGAGCTGGATCTCGCCGTTCTTGATGCCGTCGGTGATGTTGGGCCGCCCCTCGTGCTCCTTGAGGATGCGCTCGGCGGGGACCCCGGCCGCGGCGAGGGCCTCGCCCGTGCCCTCGGTGGCCTTGACGCGGAAGCCCAGGTCGGCGAACTTCCGGGCCACGTCGACGGCGGCGGGATGGTCGCGCCGGTTGACGCTGATCAGCACCGCGCCCTCGGTGGGCAGCGTGCTCTTGGCGCCCTCCTGGGCCTTGTAGAACGCCATGCCGAAGTTGTCGGCCATGCCCAGCACCTCGCCCGTCGAGCGCATCTCCGGGCCGAGCAACGGGTCGACCTCCGGGAACATGGCAAAGGGAAAGACCGCTTCCTTGACGCCGAAGTGCGGGATCCGGCGCTTCTGGAGGTCGAGGTCGGCGATGCGGCTGCCGGTCATAACCTGCGTGGCGATGCGGGCCATCGCGATGCCGCAGACCTTGGAGACCAGCGGCACGGTTCGGCTGGCGCGGGGGTTGGCCTCGAGCACGTAGACCATGTCGTCGCAGATGGCGTACTGCATGTTCATCAGCCCGACGACGTGCATCTCCCGGGCGATCCGCCGGGTGTAGTCCGCGACGGTCCGGAGGTGGCGTTCGGGGATGCTGATGGGCGGGATGACGCAGGCCGAATCGCCCGAGTGCACGCCCGCCAGCTCGATGTGCTCCATGATGGCGGGGATGAAGACGTCCTCGCCGTCGGAGATGGCGTCGGCCTCCACCTCGGTGGCGTTCTCGAGGAACTTGTCGATCAGGATCGGGCGCTCCGGCGTGACGCCCACGGCGGCGGCGACGTACTCGCGGAGCATCTGCTCGTCGTAGATGACCTCCATGCCGCGCCCCCCCAGGACGAACGACGGGCGGAGCATGAGGGGGTAGCCGATCTTGGCGGCCGCGGCGAGGGCCTGCTCGAGGTCGGCGGCCATGTCCGCCGCCGGCATGGGGATGCCGAGGCGCTTCATCATGCCGCGGAACAAGTCGCGGTCCTCGGCCAGCTCGATGGTCTCGGGGGTCGTGCCGAGGATGGTGACGCCGGCGTCGGCGAGCTCCTGGGCGATGTTAAGGGGCGTCTGCCCGCCGAACTGGACGATGACGCCCTCGGGCTTTTCCTTCTGGTAGATGCCGAGGACGTCCTCGACGGTGAGGGGCTCGAAGTAGAGCTTGTCGGAGGTGTCGTAGTCGGTGGAGACGGTCTCGGGGTTGCAGTTGACCATGATGGTCTCGAAGCCCATGTCGCGCAGGCTGAAGGCCGCGTGCACGCAGCAGTAGTCGAACTCGATGCCCTGCCCGATGCGGTTGGGCCC
>CAZXOC010000651.1:0-1596 GCA_964642165.1 uncultured Planctomycetaceae bacterium
GGTAGCGGCGCTTGAGCAAAGGCAGTCGCACCAGGCCGAGACGCTCGGTCAGGTACCGGTCCGGGTACCGTGAATACCCGCCGCTCGACACCTTGTGCTTCTCGCACAGCCACCGGCGGAGCCGCGACGTCACGTGGGCGTCCACGGCGCGGTACGCCTTGCTGACAGGGCCCAGGCAGAAGTAGTTCGCCCAACCGACCAGCAGTCGGTTGAGTCGTCCCGTCAACACCCGAGCGTCTTGCAGCAAGGTCCGGCGCGATGTCATCTCGCTGATCCGGGCGAACAGCCCCTGGACCTTCTGCTTCGACGGACGCGTGCCCAGATAGGCCCGGCCCGTTCGAGGCGAGTAGCATCGCCCGATCGTGTACCCCAGGAAGTCGAACGTCTCTTCCGGCAGGCGGCAGGTGTGCGTCTTGGCCTCGTTCACCGTCAGTTTCAGCCGGGCCATCATGATCCGCATCGCGCGGCCGGCCTGCGCGGCCGTCCCGCGGCAGCAGATCACGAAGTCGTCGGCGTAGTTGACGATGTGCGCGTCCAAACGCTTCTCGTGGCCCAGCACCTTCCAGCCCAGCACGAACCGGCGCATGTAGAGGTTGCTCAACAGCGGCGAGAGCGGCGCGCCCTGCGGCACGCCGCGCCCTTCGTCCTTGTTGCGGGTCGTCCGATGGCGGCGTCCGCGGCCGTCGGTCTCCTCGACCGGCGCCGTCAGCCACCGCTTGATCAGACCGAGCATGGCCCCGTCGCTGATGCGCCGCGCCACGCACGACATCAATTCCGAATGCGGAATGGTATCGAAGTACCCGCTCAGGTCGCCGTCAACCACCTCCGTATGCCCCTCGTTCACCAGCCGATGGACGCGTTGTACGGCGCCCAACGCGCTGCGACAGGGCCGGTAGGCGTACTGCTCCGGTTGCAGGTCGGCCTCGAAGATCGCTCCGAGCACCACCACCGAGGCCATCTGCGCCACGCGGTCCCGGATCGTCGGGATCCCCAACGGCCTCTGCTTGCCGTTGGCCTTGGGAATCCACACCCGACGAACCGCCTGTGGTCGATACGTCTTGTCCTGAAGTTCCTTCGCCAGTTCACCCAGCCACCGTTCCGTGCCATACGACTCGATGTCCGAGAACGTCTCCCCGTCCACGCCCGCCGCGCCCCGATTGGCTTTACATACGGCGTAGGCGTGAGACAGGATGTCCGCCCGGTACAACTTGTCGTACAGACTGTAGAAACGGAAGCTCGGCGAGCCCTTCGCTTTGGCATGCAGCGCCGCCTGCAGATTCCGAACCGTTTGAGGAGTTGCTAGGCTCACGCCAATCTCCTGGTCTTTCACTACGTCGTGCGCTGGCCTTGAACTGAGGTCCCTTCCCTCCACCGGCGTTACCCGGCTTCCTCGGTACTACGGACCTCTCCGCCACCCCATCCGGCCGGACGCAGGCCCTCGCGGGCCGTCCGTTGGTGGTCACGCGCCACCACCGGTGGGGCTTCCCGTGTTGCGTGCGATCTCCTGCGCATCCATGCCATCGCCACTACCCCGGTCCAGCCGACCGGGCCGCGTCGCTCTTGACGCCCGGTCGATGCCAGCCTTCCCTGTAGTCC
>CAZXOC010000652.1:0-1596 GCA_964642165.1 uncultured Planctomycetaceae bacterium
CATGGGCCTCGCGGCGACCGTACGTCTCGGTTGATCGACGCTTCCCTCACAAGGCCAACTCTATCCGGCTGGGAGGGCCTGGCGGCGGCTCCGTTGCGTCCGAACGCGCCGTTGCGCGACACTTTTCGGCCTCTCCGGCGAAATTCTCCCGGGCCCTGCCGGCGCGCGGGAAAACGGCCGTAAGTCTCGATTGATTGTGGCAAAACTGTCCACTCCTGGGGCTTTCCCGGAGGCCCGAGATCAGGATAAGTCCTTAGTAAGAAAGCACTTAGCATTGTCCGGATTTTGGACAATCAACGCCTTTTTGGACAATCAGCGTCCCCGCCGCCCCGCTGGCCGGCCGAAACGTCTCTAACGCCTTTGTTACCAAAAGGTTTCCCCGATCTCGTGCCCTGCCGGATGGCCGCGGGCCACATCGCGCTTGCCGCAGGCCGGCGAGCCGCTCGCGCCGGCGCGCCGCCAGCTCCCGAACGGGGGCGACTGAACGCCTGCCCATCCGCCCGCGCGCGGCCTTGCCGAATCGCCGCGGCCTCGCTACGATGGGTGATAGCCGGGATGCGTCGGCGCATCGCCGGTCCGGGAAGACGACCATGGGTCACGGGGGCTTCACCCCTGCGGCCGCCAGGCCGACCGCCTCCGCCGCCGGACGTCGGCGGTGGCATCCCCTCTCGACGCCCCCGCCGCTGCGCCGCGCCACCGGCGCCCTCGACGCGCCGGAGGGGCGCGCCCGCAAGGTCGTCGAGGCCGATGCCCCCGAGACGCGGCAGCAAGCACCGCCCGCCTCCGCGTTAGATTGCCCATGGCAGACTCGGGAAAGGGCCGAGCATGATGTTCCCGGGCAAGAGGGAGATCGAGATCCCGCTCCTCGAAGAGATCGAGAAGACGGGCGGGGCGGCTCGCGCTGCCGTCGTGGGCCGCAAGATGAACACCAACGGCTGGTCCTTCCGGCAGTACCGCGCCGAAAGCGGCACCATCCGCACGGTCGCCGACGCGCGCCGGGACTTCCTCGCCAAGAGACGGTAGCGTGTCGGCGCGACGCGCCGGCTGGGTGGCTTGTGTCTGGAGACGGAGCCAATGATAGGCAAGATCGAACGGGTCGCGCTTCGGGAGGTCTGGAAGCACGAGGCGCTGGACTTCACGACGTGGCTGGAAGACAACATCGACGTTCTCAGCGACGCGCTGGACATCAACCTCTCCTCAGCCGAGCGGGAGAAGGACGCCGGCGCCTTCAGCGTGGATCTCGTCGCCGAAGACGACAAGGGCGACCCCGTCGTCATCGAAAACCAGCTCGAAAAGAGCAACCACGACCACCTGGGCAAGCTCATCACGTACCTGACGGCGATTGGGGCGAAGGCCGCCATATGGATCGTCGCCGACGTGAGATCCATCGCACCGGCACGTTCGGCGCCCCGCACAATCGCACGGCAGGGCTCCGTGGGACGAGGACGGTGGAATTCACGACGAACGCACCTCTTGAGCCACTGCTGAAGGAGTACCGCTTGGTGGGCGACGACGGCAAGGCCTTCCGGATTCTCGCCGATCCGCCGAGGGGCGACTTTGTCAAGGCACGGATTATGGGGCCTGGTTCAGAACGGG
>CAZXOC010000653.1:0-1595 GCA_964642165.1 uncultured Planctomycetaceae bacterium
TCCTGAGGGTCCTATCTTACCCTCTCGGCGCGCCCACCGTTCGTGGGGAAGCCCACTTGGCTGTCCTCCACAGGTCTGCCCGGCGGCGGAGAAGCGTAAGCGGCAGGGCGGAAAGGGGGCGCGGAAAGGGGACCTTCATGTTTCCCGAGCGGCTCGGGGGGTCGGGGACGGCAGTCGACGTTCTTCACTGCGGGGGCGGGCCGGGGGCGTTTCCGTCGGAGGCGTCGGCGACGCGGCGCACCTCGGTGGCGCAGACGGCCAGGGCCTCTCGCTCGTCGTCGTCCAGGGCGAGGTCCAGGACCCTCTCGATGCCGTTGGCGCCGAGCTCGCAGGGAAGGGCGAGGCAGGTGCTGCGATGGCCGTACTGCCCCGTGCAGGGGACCCCCAGCGGCAGGACGGTGCGGGTGTCGGCGACGATCGCCTTGACGATCGCCGTGATGCAGTGCGAGGCGGCGTACCAACTCCCCCGCGTCTTCAGCTTGGCGACGATGGCGGCGCCGGCCTGGCGAGTCCGGGATACCGCGTCGGCGATCTGCGGGGGCGAGAGCACCTGGCTGACGGGCCGGCCGAGAATGGCGGCGTGCCCGGCCAGCGGGACCATGTGGTCGTCGTGCGATCCGATGACGAGCCCGTCCACGCGCGAGACGGGTTCGCCGGCGGCGTCGGCAAGGAACCGGCGGAACCGCACGGCATCCAGCGTACATCCGAGGCTCGCGACGTTCAGGTCCGGCCAGCGGCGCCGCAAGGCCAGGACCAGCGGCTCGGCCGGGTTCGTCACGACGAGGACCTTGGCTCGAGGGCAGGATCGGGCGATGTGCTCCGCCAGTCCGCGGACCACCGCGAGGTTGTCGCGGAACAGGTCCCTGCGTTTCATCCCGGCGCGTCGGGGCCGCCCGGCCGTGATGACCACGATGTCGGAGCCGTCCACTTCGTCGGCCGAAGCGCACGCAGCCACGCGAACGTCGGAGTCGAACAGCGTCAGGGCATGGCGGATGTCCATGGCCTTTCCGGCGGCCAGGCCGGGCACGACGTCGTACAGGTAGACGTCCCCCAGCCCGCGGGTGGCGATCGCCGCGGCCGCGGCGCCACCCACGTTCCCTGCACCCAGGATCGAGATCTTCGGTATCGTCACCGGCAAGCTCCGAGGGCGAGAAACCGCCGGCGCGGGAGCAGCCGTACCGGTGCGGCGCCCCTTGTATCGGCCAGGAACGTCCCGGAGATCAACCGCTCTTGCGCTATCGTCCGGGGCGGGCTTGGCCGCTTGGCATGGGAGTGGTCGGTGTACGGTGGCGGCGTGACGTTCCCGTCACGTCGCGGGCTCGCCCAAGAGGAACCACGAGCGACCGGGCGCGGGCCTCGCCCGCGATCCGTTGGGGAGGGCACGATCGCCGCACAAGCGGTGACAACGCATGACCGCCCGGGCTGCGACGTCCTCGGCGCCCCCGGGGCGCACGCGACCCGTGTGCCGCCGGAACCGACAGCGCGGCGGGCCTCTCCGTCGGGCCTGCCCCGGCGGAAGGGCGACTGGGCGTCCAGAACGTGGCGACCGGCGTTCCCACGCCCCCGTCGGGCTTGCCCCGGCGGAGCGATGACTG
>CAZXOC010000654.1:0-1595 GCA_964642165.1 uncultured Planctomycetaceae bacterium
ACCGCGCCGAGTTCCAAGCCGGCCGGCGCCGGGACGCAGCCGGCGGCCGGTGCGCCGAAGCCCGTCGGCACGACGGTTCCCGCGGCCAGTGCGCCCGCCGGCAGCGGCGCGCCGTAGTCCGCCGCGTCGCCACGGCCCTGGTCGAGATGCGAGCGGCGGCCGGGGCAGCCGGCTTCCATTTCGCAGGATGACCGGAAATGCGCCCTTGGCGCAGGGCGCGGGCACCGATAGACTCTCCGCCTCGGTGAGACCGACAGGCGATGGAGTTCGAGACCCGTTGGGAGGCGATCTGATGGCAGACCTGGCAGCGTTGGCGGACGCCCTGATCCGAGGTGACCGGGACACGACTTCCGAGTTGACCCGGCAGGCCATTGACGAGGGCGTTCCCCCGAAGGACATCCTCGAGCAGGGCCTGATCGCCGGCATGAACGTGGTGGGCGCCCGCTTCAAGAACAACGAGATCTACGTGCCGGAGGTGCTGATCGCCGCGCGGGCGATGAAGGCCGGCATGGCGATCCTCCAGCCGAAGCTCACCGAGGCCGGCATCGAGCCCATGGGGACCGTCGTCCTCGGCACGGTCAAGGGCGACCTGCACGACATCGGCAAGAACCTCGTGGGCATGATGCTCACCGGCGGCGGGCTGGAGGTCGTCGACCTCGGCACCGACGTCTCGCCCGAGCAGTTCGTCCAGGCCTCCAAGGAGAGCGGCGCCCAGGTCTGCGCGATGAGCGCCCTGCTGACCACGACCATGCCGCAGATGACCTCGGTGATCGAGGCGGTGAAGGCGGCCGGCATCGGGGTCAAAACCATCATCGGCGGCGCCCCGGTTACCCAGAGCTTCGCCGACGAGATCGGCGCCGACGGGTACGCCCCCGACGCCGCCAGCGCGGTGGACGCCGTCCGGGAGCTGATGGGGGTGGCCTGAGGACGCCGCCGGCCCCGACCGATGGCCTCGGCGAGGCCCGGCCAGTTCCGAGGCCGGCGTCGTCGCCGCACGGGGGGGGCGCGCCGCAAGGGATCGCCTGGACGACACCCGTGGCCGAACCCAGCGACCAGCCGGTGGACCCCGCCGCCGACGGCCTGGAGGCCGTCGAGACGCCCATCGAGGCCGACGAGGACGGCCTGCGCCGCGTCCGGATCCGCATCCGCCGGGCCCTGCCCAACCGGCGGCTGGACAAGTACCTCGCCGGGCGGCTCGGCAGGGACGTCTCCCGCACCGCCCTTCAGCGATACATCCGCGAGGGCATGGTCACCGTCAACGGACAGCTCGCCAAGCCCAGCTATACCCTCCGCGCCGCCGACGTGATCGACCTGCTCCTGCCCGTCGTCAAGCCGCGCGAGATCCCCCCCGAGCCGATCCCCCTCGACATCGTCCACGAGGACGACGACGTGCTGGCCGTCAACAAGCAGGCCGACCTCATCATCCACCCCGCCCGCGGCAACTGGACCGGCACGCTGGTCAACGCCCTGGCGTACTACTTCCGCAAGAACTGGCGCGACATCCAGGAGCTTCCCACCCGCGGCGAGGTCTTCCGCCCCGGCATCGTCCACCGGCTCGATCGCGACACGACCGGCATCCTGCTGGTCGCCAAGAC
>CAZXOC010000655.1:0-1589 GCA_964642165.1 uncultured Planctomycetaceae bacterium
GCCCCTTTTTGGACATTCAGCCTCTCCACCGCCCGCCTCGCCCGCCAGCAGGCCCGTAACACCTTCTTTTTCAAAAGGTTGTCCGATTCCGCGCCCTGCCCGAGCCTGGCGTACGATCAAGTGCCCAAGCGCACGGATTCCTCGCAGGGAAGTGCCGGTGCGCGCAGGAGCGTTGGCAGTCTGTTCGCGGGGTCTCGTCGGCGCCGCCGGCGGCCTCCGCTCCCCGGCGGGGGGCCGCGCGCCTCGACTCAGGGCCTTCGCCTGCGCTTCCGCAGGACGGGTCCGGCCGCGGCGAGGATCAGCAGCAGTGTCGCCGGCTCGGGGATCGTCGGCGCGGCGCCGGGGACGCTCCGGCCGCAGTTGCGCTTCAGAGCGACGTAGTCGAAGGCGTCCACGACCCCGTCGAAGGTCACGTCGCCCTCGCCCCAGTCCCCGGCCGCGCCGAAGGTGGACCGCAGCGCGAGGAAGTCCTCGCGCCCGACGAGCCCGTCCAGGTCGCAGTCGCCGTCCATCAGCTCGCGCAGCTCGATCCGCACGGCGTGGGCGTCCGGCTCGCCCGGCACGTCGGCCTCGTAGTCGATGCCGGCGACGTACGCCTCGCCGATGTTGCCCCCGATGCCGGCGAACGTGCCGCTCAGCTCGCCGCCATACGTCAGGATGTCGTACGCCCCGCCGAACCGGCAGGCCGGGTCGCCCGCGGCGGAGAGCCACTCCAGCGTCAGCGTCCCGCCGAGGGCGAGGTCGCCGCCGATCTCCACGGCGTCGCTCGTCGCGCCCGAAAGCTCGATCCTCAGCGAGCCCTCGTCGCCGTAGACGGCGCCGCCCTCGATGCCCACGGTGGCGATGCTGTCGCCCGGCGAGTGGCCGCCCTCGAAGACGGCCGTGCCGCTGCCGTAGATGTCCGCCTCGCCGCTGACCAGATCCTGGAACGTCACCGTGCCGACGACGTCGATCGCCGAGCCCGCGGGGCTCGTGACGGGTCCGGCCACCGTGGCGTTGACCAGGACCAGCTCGCCCGTGCTGACCAGCCCGGCTTCCCCGAAGTCCACCGACGTGTCCGCGGCGATCAGCGTCCCGGCGCTTGTGGCCCCGCCCGTGCGGAACGTCCCGCCGGTGAGGGCCAGCATCGCCCCGCCCTCAACCGTGGTTGCAGCGGTGACGTGCAGTGCCTTGCCCTCCCCGAGGCTCAGCGACGCCCCCAGCAGGCCGGCGGGACCGACGGTCAGCCCCTCCGGCCCGGCGAGCTCGAGCGTGCCGCGGCGGAAGTCGAGCCAGTCCACTCCCGCCAGCTCGCCGACGCGGAGCGCCCCGCCGTCCAGGACGACGGGCGTCGTCAGCGTCGCCGTCCCTGTGACGGCGAGGGCCTTTTCGGGGGGAATCGCCGGCGGCGAGCCGAACAGCTCGGCCAGCGTTCCGTTGTCGCCAGCGACCGTCAGGTCGCGGTCGAACTCGACCGTCCCGGAGTCGTAGTCGAACGTCCCCCCGGCCAGTTGCAGCGGGTCCGCCTGGTCGAAGCAGACCGTGCCGCCATCGAGGACGGCCGTGCCGCCGGGCCAGAGCTTCAGCACCCCGCCAATCTCCACCCGTCC
>CAZXOC010000656.1:0-1589 GCA_964642165.1 uncultured Planctomycetaceae bacterium
AGAAGCTCGACGACTACCTCCTGCTGGGGGAGCTGGCGCTGGACGGGCGCGTGCGCGGCGGGCGCGGGGCGCTGGCCGGCGCGATGCTCGCCGCCCAGCAGGAGCGGCGGCGGGTGATCGTGCCGGCGGACAACGCGGCGGAGGCGGCGGTCGTCGAGGCGCTGGACGTCACCGGCGCGGGCTTGCTGTCCGACGCGGTGGGCGTACTGACGGATGAGCTGCCTGTCCTGAGCTGGACCGATGGGCCCGTCGAGCCGCACGTGGTGGACGTCGACGAGGTGTTCGCCGTCGCGAGCCAGTACGACGTGGACTTCTCCGACGTGCGCGGGCAGGAGTCGGCGAAGCGCGCGCTGACCGTGGCGTCGGCCTGTTGTGAGCCCGTCGAACAGCGGGGCATCACAACCCGCCTGCGGCGGAATCGGCCCGCCGGGCAGCGGCAAGACCGTGTGCGGGAACCGCTTTCCGTTCCCACGACGCTGCCGGCCGGCAGAGCGTTGTGCTGGCGGGCGGCCTACGTGCGAGGTTCCCGGAGAGGGTGGCGCTGGGCGCATCGACCGCCGTCTCGACGCCTCGGCTGCGAGGTGGAGGCGGACTTCGTGGAAGAAAGTCGGTACAATGAGAACGTCCGCCGCGTGCGCGGCTCCGCGGGCGCCGAAGCAAATGAGCGAGATCGCAAAGGTCAAGATCCCTCCGGAATGGCTGGCCGAGTTCGAGGCGGCGGCTCGCAGGCCGTTGGCCACGCGGATGAAGTATGCCTTCATCCGCACGTACAAGCCGGTGATGGACGATGCGCGGTACAGGGCGTTTGACCGCATCGAAGACTACCGGCGGTGGTGCGAAGAGAACCTGCCGGACTGGTTGGGCTATGGGCGCGTTTGAGTACCGCCAGGCGATGGAAATCGCCGATGCCTTCGCGCGACACGGCTGCCGGTACCTGTTCATCGGCAAGGCGGGCGCTGTCCTGCTGGGCTTCCCGGACACCACACAGGACGCGGACCTGTTCGTGGAGAAGTCGCCCCGCAACGGCCAGGCCCTGGTCCTGGCACTGCGAGAGATCGGGTTCGATCTGTCCGACGAGCAAGCGCAACAGATTCGCATGGGCAAGGACTTCGTACAGCTCAAGAACGGCCCGTTCGACGTGGACCTCGTCTTCGCTCCGGACGGGATCGAGCGATTTGAGGACGCTTGGCAGCGGCACGTGGAGGTCGAGGGCCTGCCCGTATGCCACATCGACGACATCATTCGCAGCAAGGCCGCGACGGGGCGCCGGAAAGACCGCGAGTCGCTCCCGCGCTTGGAGTCGTTCCGCGAGTACCTGCGCATGAAGGGCCAAGCATAGGAAACGCCGCTCCTGCCGGCGCCACGTCGGGGGCCTGCGGTCGGCGCGGAAGCACAACCAAGGCGAGGGCTGACGTTCCCCGCCCCGCTCCATGGGCGATCCCTGCTGGGACAGAGGACATGCCTCCCCGGAGCCGGCGCTGCCCCGATGCTCGCATCCGCGCGAACGGGTATCCTCTCGGCCATGGCCTCGCGCGTGCACAGTTCGATCTTGCGGGGGATCGACGCCACCCGCCTTCGTCCCAAAGAGA
>CAZXOC010000657.1:0-1588 GCA_964642165.1 uncultured Planctomycetaceae bacterium
CGGCCGGGAGCGCCCGCGTGGTCAGCAACAGCCCCGAGCCGCTGTCCCAGCTCGGTGCATCGGCCAGGAGCATCTCCAGCGCCTCCTCGGCGACGGCGCGGTCGGCGGCGCTCGCGCCGGCACCCGGTGCGTCGCGGTCGGCGGCCCAGCGGCGCAGCCAGCGCTCCGCGCCGTCCAGTACGATCAGCGTCGGGCGCCGGCGAAGCACTTGGCAGAGCAGTTGCGTCTGGGCGTCGGCCGTGGTGTGTTCGCGCGGGTCGTACGCCGCGCCGGCGACGTACGGCAGCACGTCGCCAAGGAAGGCCGCATAGGTGTAGCCCGTGTCGTACGGCCGGCACCAGAACAGGCCGCGATCCGCCGGCCAGTTCCGCACGCGCTTGTACCACTCGGCCACCAGGGCGCTCTTTCCCTGCCCGGCCATCCCGACGACGCAGATGACGCTCTTTGCCGCACGCACGGCGCGGCGAAGCTGCGCCAGCTCCTGCCCGCGCCCGACGAAGTGCTCGGCGAGGCGCTGCGTCCCGGGACCGACGCATGGGCGCGGCCACGCCAGGAGCGCGGACGCCAGCTCGGCCACGTCGTCCGTCTCGGTCTTGGTCTGGTCGAAGAGGATCTCGACGGCCCGTTCGAGGCGCTTCTCCTTCCCGCCGGCGAGTTGGTCCTGGAGCTCGGCGAGGTTGTCGGGCGCCTCGACGGGCAGCCCGGCGGCGGTGAGCAGGGCACGCTCGACGGCGGAGAAGCGTTTCGAGAGCTCCTGGGTCTCCGCCGCCGTGACGTCGGCCTTGAGCAGCGCCTCGCGTGTCTTCTGCTCCGCGCGCAGGCTCAGCAGCTTGTCGGTGACCGCCTTGGCGACGGTGGTCACGCCGGGCGGCAGGCCGACGAAGGCGCCCCCCACCTCGATGGCCGCTCCCGGCAGGGCGCGCGCGATGGCGTAGGTGAGCTTGTCCAGGAGCCTCCGTGCCGTCGCTTGTTTGTCCCGTTTTCGTCCCATGTGACCCCCGGCCGCATGCGCGGGATCGATTCCGCCGACGAGCATACCGCGCGTCCGCCGGGGCGGCAATCGATTCGTCGAGGATCGCCGCCCACACGGCAGGCCCGTTGAAACGGGCCGGGATGTTTATATGCAATCGTCTGCATACCACGGCTGAAGCCGCGGCCTAACTGCCTCTTGTGGCACGGTCGCGGAGTGTGCGACCGTGTCTTCCCGACAACCATCCATCCCGATACCCCAGCGGGTCCGGTACCACGCTGGACGCAAAGACGGCTCCGCCGAGGACGAGGCCTGGAAGGCCGGCAGGATTTGGCCGGCGGCGTGAGCCGCCGGGGGGCGGCGCCAGGAGACGTCGAGCCCCGGAGGGGCGACAGGATTCCCCGCAGCGCGCGTTCCTTCCGCCCCTTCCGGGGCTCGGGCGTTGTTGGCGTCGTGTTCCGTGGGCTGACGCCCACGGCCAAATCCTTTCGCCCGTTCCGGGCTCACGAACGCCGCATCCCCGGGGCGGACGGACGGCGCGGCTGAAGCCGCGGCCTAACTGCCTCTTGTGGCACGGTCGCGGAGTGTGCGACCGTGTCTTCCCGACAACCATCCATC
>CAZXOC010000658.1:0-1583 GCA_964642165.1 uncultured Planctomycetaceae bacterium
CCGCCGCAGAGCGCCCGGCTGGCGATCACCGCGCTCGGCCGGGCGGACAAGCGGTCGCGGGTCACCGTGCAGCTCCGCCACGGCATTGACGCGGTGCACTGGTCGCCCTGGCAGGCCCTCCAGGTCACCAGGCCGGGCGACAAGGACGTGCTGTGCTCGGCCACGGCCGAGCTGCGCGCGCCGGGCCACGCCCGGAAGGCCTACGAGGGCCTCCGCCGGGAATGGCTCAAGACCGACCCGGACTGGCAGTGCAACGAGGAGGAGCTGTGCTACTGGATCGCCCGGACGCAGCCGGCGTTCTTCCGCACGGAACGCCCGTTCCTGGGCTACGTGCAGGCGCGCCTGGAAGCGCCGCTGGCCAAGGACGACCGCCTCTGCCGCCTGCGGGTCCGCATCGCCTGGGGCGTGGGCGGCCTGGCCTCGATGCCGAAGCGCGGCAAGCCGGACGAGCGGAAGTGCTGGTCCTTCGACCTCCGGCGGACGTCGCCCGGGGCGGCATGGAAGGCGCTGCTCGACGCGATGCGTGCCGGCGACGAGGCCGCCATGGCGCGCTTCGCCACGCCCGCGGGGCTCAGGAGCATCACCGTCCCGGCCATCGCGCCCCGACGCCCCGCCGCGAAGCTCAAGTCGCTGGCCCGGGTCTGGTCGCGCTTCAACGTCCGCTGGGGCAAGTGGGACAAGACCGAGGCCCACGCCGCGATGGGCCCCGAGGTCAAGGAGCACGGCCTCACGTTCACCTTCACCCCCGAGGGCTGGAAGCTCGCCGAGTGGCGCCCGGGCATGTGACGCCCCCGCAGCTCCCCTGCGTTCCACCGTGCTCCGCAGCGCCGCGGCGCGTCCGGCGTGTTCGTTACGAAGCGGTTACGAACCGCCGGCGCGGAGGTCCGTCCAAGACACTCGGGAAGCCCGACACGGCGAACGAAAGGAGCGCGGCGATGAACGCGGCAAGACTGGCGGCGACCGTCGCCGTGGCGACGGCAAGTATGGCGCCCGGCCGGACCGGCGTCGTGGCACCGGCCACGCGGCCGGCCCGCAGGAAGCCGTTGCAGGGCCTGCGGCGGGTCCGCCTGGTCGCGGCGGGAGTTCCCAGGGCGAATGCCGCCGCGGTCCGGACCGCCATTACCGCGCACCTCCGCAAGAGCCTGCCGGAGCTGGCCCTGGACGGACCTGCCGATGGCTGGACGCTGAAGGTCACCTGGCCCGTGGAACCGGCGCGCGCGCTTTGGCGGTGGCGGCCCAGGCCGCTGCCCCCCATGATGCGTGTCCGTGTCTCCAAGCGCGCGGTCGTGGAGGGCTACGAGGGCGAGTTCGTAATGTACGAGGAGGCCCACCCCGTACCGGCGCCTGCGTACTACACGCGGGTCGGCGAACCGGTCTACCGGGGCCTTCCGGCCCATAGCGTGGCGCCCTTCATCGAGGCGTGGCGCAAAGCGAACCCCGGACCCGCCACGATGGGCGAGGCCGCACGGCAAGGCCGGGCAGCGCCGCGGACAAATCCATAAATTGGGACGGTTACCTATTTCCTGCTCACGGCGGCGCGCTGGGGCGGGCGGGCGACGGGGCGGGGACGCAGACGACGCCCG
>CAZXOC010000659.1:0-1578 GCA_964642165.1 uncultured Planctomycetaceae bacterium
CGCCGCCGACCCGAACTGGCCCGTCGGCGCAGGCACACCGCTTGCGCATCCTCCAATCGTATATCCTACCGCGCCGCGGCGCCGCGTCAAGTGCGGCCGTCAAGAGATGACGTCAGGGGGACGTTCTCGTTCGTCAATAGCCGCATGCAGGGCCCCTCACGTCGGCGTGCCGTATACCTTCTCGCTCTTGAGGACCTCGCCGGCGTACGCCAGGCAGGCCCGGATGTCCTCCTCCGTCAGATGGTCGTACTCCTGAAGGATCTGCTTCGTCGTCCAGCCGCGAGCCAGGAGATCGATCACGAACTCCACCGCCATTCTCGTCCCCTTGATCACCGGCTTGCCTACCAGCACCTTGGGGTCGACCACGATTCGCTCGCGCCAGTCCATTGCTTCCTCCTCGTCGCGCAGGCTATCACACGGCCGCGTTGCTTCGCAAGATGGCGCACTTCCCGAGGCCGTCTGCAGGGCGCCCTTCGCGCCGGGCCGGGCACGCTGGCGAACATGGCCCCCCCGTCCGGGGGCTCCCGGAGTCGACCCTCCGTGTGATTTCCATGCGAAGGAACGCGCGGCCCTGCTGCTCCATCCGGCCGTAGCGCACCCACACCTGCGCCCGGGACGAGTTGTCCTGCCATTTGCCGGGCAGGGCGCCGCCGATCCGCTCGTGGGCCGGCAGCTTCCTCATGTCGGCGGCGGCGAGGCGGCTGCAGTCCGTGTCGATCCAGGCGTCCGGTGCCGGGGCGCCTGCGGCGGAGGCGTGCCGGCAGGCGAAGGCCACTGCAATGGCGGCGAGCACGATCGCGGCAGTGACGGCTCTCCGACCCATCATCGGCTCCTTGGGGTCCGGGGAGGTCAGTCATTCGTGACCCATACCGGACACTATCATCTTCGCCGTGTTCCCGCCACCGGGACTGGGCGTCCCCGGCCCTTCATGTTACACTGGGGCTATGGGTGCACCGCGAGTATACCTCGACACGTCAGTCATCGGCGGATGCTGCGATGCGCAGTTCGCGCCGTGGTCGCGGGAGCTCGTTCGGAACGTGGGGTTGGGGCTGCTGGTGGCGGTCATCTCGGACTTGACCGAGCGGGAGTTGGTGGGCGCGCCGGCCGAGGTGCAGGCAGTCTACGACGAGTTGATGGAGACGGGCTGCGAGCGGGTGCCGGAGTCGGCGGAGTCGCTTGCGCTGGCGCGGAGGTTCGTCGCGGAAGGCATCCTGAGCGAGAACTACGAGGGCGATGCCAGGCACATTGCGGCGGCGACCGTTCACGGCGTCGACGTCCTCGTGAGCTGGAATTTCCGCCACATCGTGAACTACGAGAGAATCCGACGGTTCAATGCGGTGAATGTCTTGATGGGCTACCCGCCCCTGGATATTCGCACGCCGATGGAGGTCGTTCGTGAAGAAGAAGTTTGACGTGCTGGCGTGGATCCGGAAGGTCCGCGACGAGTACCACCACCAGGAACGGGGCCTGGCCGGCGAGGAGAAGCTCCGGCGCACACGGGAAGCGGCCGATCGGTTCAGGGACTCCCGCAGGCAGGGGCGGACGTCGCAGACGGCCCGGGAGTAACCCGGTTCGCTG
>CAZXOC010000660.1:0-1575 GCA_964642165.1 uncultured Planctomycetaceae bacterium
CCCCCAATCCGTGGGCTCCGTGGAATCCGTGCAATCCGTGCAATCTGTGGACTCCGTGGGCTCCGTGGGCTCCGTGGAATCCCCCAATCGGTGGGCTTCGTGGAATCCGTGCAATCCGTGCAATCCGTGGACTCCATGGTCTCCGTGGCCTACGCTACGCCCATCCGCGGAGACCATCATGATGCGACACACTGCCAACGCGGCGCGGACGATCCTGGCGGCTTTCAGTGTATGCATCCTCACCGCCCCGTCCCTCGGCGAGCCGCCCTCGAAGCCCCCTACCCCGGCCGCAGCCGTCTTCGAGATCCAGGACCTCTTCCCGTCGATGCGCATCCCCAACATCGTGGTGGCCGCCGACGGGTCGGTCCTGGCGTTCGCGAAGTCCGGCCGCCTGCTGCGCCGCAGCACCGACGCCGGCAAGACGTGGTCGCCCGCCCGCGAGGTCGGCCCCGACGCCGGCGGCAGCGCCATCGTCGACCGCGTCACCGGCGACGTGATGGTCGTCAGCGCCCGCCGCGGGCACCTGTACCGCAGCCGCGACCACGGCCGGACGTGGAAGCGCGAGGCGATCACCATCAAGCCCAACGCCCTCGGCCACGGCGACCCCAACGGCACGCCCGCCCAGACGGCCTGCTCGGAGTCCGGCGTGACGCTGGCCCACGGCAAGCACAAAGGCCGCTTGCTCATGCCCGCCCGCGTCATGGCCCCCAAGGGCTCCAACGCCCAGGAGTGGTGGCCGTACCACTACAACACCGCCATCTACAGCGACGACCGCGGGCGCACCTGGCAGACGAGCTACCCCGTCCAGAGCGGCACGGGCGAGGGCACGCTGGCCGAGCTCGCCAACGGCGACATCTACTACAATTCCCGCTCGCACCTGTCCGTGGACCATCGCCGGCGGATCGCCTGGAGCTACGACGGCGGGCGGATGTTCACCGACTGGCGCGTCTGCGACCACCTCTTCGAGGTCGGCCAGCCGCACTACTTCAAGTACGGCCGCAAGCCCAGCTACGGCATCAACGCCGGCCTCGTCCGCCTGCCCCTCGACCGGACCGGCGGCAAGGACGTCCTGCTCTTCAGCATCCCCGACAGCAAGGGCGGCCCGCGCGTGCGGATGACCGTCTGGGCGAGCTTCGACCGCGGCCGCACCTGGCCCGTCAAGCGCCTGGTCTACGAGGGCCCCAGCGCCTATTCCTCCCTCGCCGCCGGCCGCGACGGCCTGGTCTACCTCCTCTTCGAGCGCGGCCGCAAGAAGCTCTACGAATCCATCGCCGTAGCCCGCTTCAACCTCCCCTGGCTCACCCGCCGCTCCGACTGGCGGAAGCTGATCAGGCCGTAGGCGGTCCGCAGAGGGCCGTCCGAGCCGCCATGGCCGCGTTCTTCGCGAGTAGACCACTATACATCCGAGGAGACCAAGATAGCCGGGGCACGCCAAGCCGTGGTGAAGTCACGGGAGCTCCCTCGTCACGAGTGTTCGTGTCTGCTTCTCGCTCAGGCATCCCGCTTCACCCAGGGCGGGCAGGGAATGGCGTGCTCCCACCCGAAGTTGTTCGCAAGCTCCGTGGCGAAGAAAAG
>CAZXOC010000661.1:0-1566 GCA_964642165.1 uncultured Planctomycetaceae bacterium
GGGCGGCGGCGACATCCGCGCCGTCGGCGGCGAGGACGTCGTCGCGCTGTGCGACGTGGACGACCGCCGGGCGGGCGACTCGTTCCGGCGCTTCCCCAAGGCCAAGCGCTACCGCGACTTCCACAAGATGCTCGACGAGATGCACCGGGGCATCGACGCCGTCGTCGTCGGCACGCCGGACCACACCCACGCCGTGGCGTGCATGGCCGCCATCCGCCGCGGCAAGCACGTCTACTGCGAGAAGCCCCTGGCCCACTCGATCCACGAGGTCCGCCGGCTCCGCCAGGCCGCCCGCCGGCACAAGGTCATCACGCAGCTCGGCAACCAGGGCCACTCCTCCGAGCACATCCGCCTGTTCTGCGAGTGGATCTGGGACGGGGCCATCGGCAAGGTCACCGAGGTGCACGCGACCTGCGGCGTGGGGCCGCGCCCCGGCGGCTACAGCCGCGTCGCCCAGCTCCACCGCCTCCAGGAGACCCACGAGGTCCCCAAGGGGCTGGACTGGGACCTGTGGGTCGGCCCGGCGAAGATGCGACCGTACCACCCCATGTACGTGCCCGGCGCCTGGCGGGGCTGGCTGTACTTCGGCACGGGGGCGATCGGCGACTGGATCTGCCACGTCGTGGACCCGTCGTTCTGGGCGCTGGACCTCGGCGCGCCGAAGGCCATCCGCGCCGAGGCCAAGGGCTACGACCCGGCCAGGCACGCCGTCGTCTACCCGCCGGGCACGAAGATCACCTTCGAGTTCCCCGCCAAGGGCAAGCGCGGGCCGGTGAAGCTGATCTGGTTCGACGGCAACTGGATGCCGCCGCGCCCGGCCGAGCTGGAGCCCAAGCGCCAGATCCCCCGCACCGGGGCGATCGTGATCGGCGAGAAGGGCACGATCACGCACGGCTCGCACGGCGCCGGCGGCGTGCGGATCGTCCCGGAGAGCAAGATGCGTGCGTACGACCGGCCGCCGCGCAAGCTGCCTCGCACGCGGGGGCACCACCGCGACTGGCTGGAGGCGATCCGTCGCGGCCGGCCGGCCGGGTCGCACTTCGACTACGGCGGCCCGCTGACGGAGCTGGCCCTGCTGGGGCTGATCGCCATCCGCTTCCTGGCCCAGCGGCTCGAGTGGGACGCCGAGAAGATGCAGTTCCCCAACTGCCCCGAGGCCAACGCGTACGTCCACCCGCCGTACCGGCCGGGCTGGACGCTCTGAGGGCCGATCCCGCGCCGGCCGGCGTGAATGCAGGCGGCGGCCCGCCCCGAGCGCGACGCCCCGACCCGCGGCCAGCGATGTGTCGTGATTGTGTCAACTTCAATCCATGTTGACACAAACAGTGTTTTCACCTAAAGCATTTGTTTATAATGAGTTAATATCCGATGTCTTTCAAGACACTATCAGGGCATCGGACAATCAGCACCGGTCGAGCCGCTTGTCATAAGTCCTTACTTTCCGTCAGCCCGATCCGGCCGGCGGAGGTGCCCGCCGGCCCCTCGGCGCGCAGGCCGAACCCCTGCGGAGCTTGCCCCCAGAGGCCGTCGCGCCGCCGGTCCGCCGAATCCGCGGAATCCGTGCAA
>CAZXOC010000662.1:0-1552 GCA_964642165.1 uncultured Planctomycetaceae bacterium
TCCGCCCCGCCGCGGCGAGCTTCTGCTGGGCGGCGTGCATCTGCTCGGCCGTGGGGGCGGCACCCGTGGCCATCATGTCGCGGAAGCAGTCGAAGAGGTACGTCGCGTCGTGGGGCCCGGGGCTGGCCTCCGGGTGGTACTGCACGCTGAACAGGGCCCTGTCCGTGTGCGTGAAGCCCTCGACGGTCCGGTCGTTCAGGTTGACGTGGGTGACGGTCGCGCCGGTCTCGGTGAGGGACTTCGCGTCGGCGGCGAAGCCGTGGTTCTGCGAGGTGATCTCCACCTTGCCGGTGGCCTCGTTGCGGACGGGCTGGTTCGTCCCCCGGTGGCCGAACTTCAACTTGTACGTCCGCCCGCCGAGCGCCCAGCACAACAGTTGATGGCCGAGGCAGATGCCGAAGATCGGGCACCGCCCGACGAGCCCCCGGAGCGTCTCGATGGTGTAGGTGACGGCCTCGGGGTCGCCCGGGCCGTTCGAGACGAACACGCCCTCGGGCCGGCGTTCGAGGATGGCCTGGGCCGTCTCCGCAGCGGGCACGACGGTCACGTCGCAGCCGCACTCGACCAGGTTGCGGAGGATGTTCATCTTCGCGCCGCAGTCGATGGCGACGACGCGGAAGACGCGCCGCCCGTGGTCGCGGTGGGCCTGGGCGAAGGGGCTGTCGTAGCCGCAGGCCCACTCGTAGGGCTCGGCCGGCGTGACGTGGCGGACGTAGTCGGCGCCCGTCATGGACGGCAGGGCGCGGGCGCGGCGGACCAGCTCGGCGTCGTCGAGGGGCTCGGTGCTCATCACGCCGTTCATGGCCCCGGCGAGGCGGATGTGGCGCGTCAGGGCCCGCGTGTCCACGTCGGCGAGGCCGCAAATGCCCTGCCCGGCGAGGTATGCCGACAGCGACTCCTCCGCCCGGAAGCTGCTGACGACGGGGCTGAGCTCCTTGATGACGAAGCCGCGGACCTGGACGCGGCGGTCGCGCGACTCGATGTCCTCGGCGTTGACGCCGTAGTTGCCGATGAGCGGGTACGTCATCGCGACGATCTGCCCGGCGTAGGACGGGTCGGTGAGCACCTCCTGGTAGCCGGTCATGGAGGTGTTGAAGACGACCTCGCCCTCGGCCGCGCCAACGGCGCCAAAGCTCGTGCCCGTCAGGAGAAGCCCGTCCTCGAGGGCGAGCTTGCAGGGCTGGCCGGTCTGCATGATGGGTCCTTGCTCGGGGGCCGCATGCGGCGCGGGCGGTCGCCGCCTACGGACTCTCCTGGCCGTACGTGTACCACACGCGGATGAACTGGTACCAGCGCTGGGGGTAGTCCCCCAACACGCCGACGGAGGCGTCCTGCGGGCCCCGCTCACCCGGGGCGAAGAGGTTCGGCATCACGACCGTCTCGACGTTCAGCACCTGCACGTGGTGCTCGGCGATCCACTGGTTGGCCCGGTCGACGGCCTCCTGGACGGGCGCCCGCTCCTCCGGGCGGAGGAACCCGCCCTCCTGCACGACGGTGGGCACGAAGTCCGCAAAGCCGATCATGGGCATCCCTCGGGGCGCCGCGGCGGCAT
>CAZXOC010000663.1:0-1548 GCA_964642165.1 uncultured Planctomycetaceae bacterium
GTTCGGAACCCGTATAACGCCCCGTACGGCCTGCCGATGCCGGTGGTGAAGCCGAGGCTGAAGACGGCGCCGCGGATCAACCGGTTCAACATCCGCCAGGACGGCGACTCGAGCAAGGTCTACCGCAGGGCAAGCTGACTTCTCGCCGCCTGTCCCGTCCCGCGTTGCGATGCCGGCAGGAAGCGGGCGGCGGAAGGGCGGCTCTCCGGACGGCCCGAAATGCGGCAACGTCCGCTTCGCGCCGCGGGCCGGGGTCCCGCGGGCCCGGCGCGAGGGGCGATTGCGCTTGGTTTGGCGAGCGACCTGGGCTACAAGGTAGGGCCGCGGCGGGACGGCAGGCCGAGCGCCGCGGCACGATAACTGGAACGCACAGGGGTACGCATGCGATCTCAAGCACGCATCCTCCCGATGGGTACATTGCTCGTTGCGGCCGTGCTGGCGGTTCACGCCGTCGGGGCCGCCGCGCAGCCGGAGAAAGACAAGATGCGGACCGAGCGGGAGAACTTCACCGTTGCCGGGTGCAAGGCGTTTGTGATTCCTCCGCCGGGCGCGCCGGGCAAGGGGCCGACGCCATGGGTGTGGTATGCCCCGACGCTGGGCAGGCGGCATCCGGGCCGGGAGGAGAAGTGGATGTTCGAGCGGTTCGCCCGGGCCGGCATCGCCATCGCGGGGATCGACGTCGGCGAGTCGTTCGGCAGTCCGAAGGGACGGGCGGCTTACCAGGCGTTGTACGAGGAGCTTACGGGCCAGCGCGGTTTCGGCGCCAAGCCGGTGCTGCTCGCGCGCAGCCGCGGCGGGCTGATGCTCTACAACTGGGCGGTGGAGCACCCGCGATGCGTCGGCGGGGTCGCGGGGATCTACCCCGTGTGCAACCTCGCGAGCTACCCGGGCGTGAAGCGGGCGGCCGGGGCGTACGAGCTGACCGACCAGCAGCTCCAGGCCAAGCTCGCCGAGCACAACCCCATCGACCGCTTGGCCCCGCTGGCGAAGGCGAAGGTGCCGATTCTCCACATCCACGGCGACAAGGACGGGACCGTGCCGCTGGAGGCTAACTCCGCGGAACTGGCCCGGCGCTACAAGGCCCTGGGCGGACCCGTCGAGATCGAGGTGATCAAGGGGCAGGGGCACAACCTCTGGAGCGGTTGGTTCCAGTCGCAGAAGCTGACGGACTTCGCCATCGCCCGAGCCCTGGGTCGGCCGGTCGCGGTGTCGAAGCCCCGGCCGGGAAGAGCCCCGCCCGGCTCCCCGACCCCGCGACAACGCCGGTGGGTCAGGCCCTCCGGATCGTCTTCTTCCATTCCCTGACGTGCAGCGAGTGCCGGAAGGTCAAGCGCGTGCTGGAGCGGATCCTGAAGCCGTGGGGCGGCCGGGCGCGTGTGGAGTGGAAGTCCACGGGGGACATCCAGGTCTTCCGGGAGCTGCTGCTGTACGACGAGCAT
The DNA here is from genome assembly GCA_964642165.1 of uncultured Planctomycetaceae bacterium. Classification (GTDB taxonomy): domain Bacteria; phylum Planctomycetota; class Phycisphaerae; order SM23-33; family SM23-33; genus CAYRVX01. Next base: position 1,440 of record CAZXOC010000663.1, read on the forward strand.
TCCGGTTACGGCGTGCGGACGAAGTCGCCGCCGGTGATGTTCGTGGGGCGGCAGCACCTGGAGGGCGAGAAGCGGATCTACAGGGACCTGGCGCGGGTGGTCCGCGAGG
>CAZXOC010000664.1:0-1539 GCA_964642165.1 uncultured Planctomycetaceae bacterium
CCATCGCCGCAGTGTACTGCCCGCGCCGCGGGTCTCAAGGGCGTTTCCGGGGGGGGCGAGGCCACGCCGCCCGTCGTGGCGTTCAGGCGTTGTCCCCTCCCCCGGGCGGCCGTTCGGCCCCGAGCTCACGGTCGAGGGACGGCCCGGGGGATCTTCCCGGCGCACGCCGACGCGCGCCTCGCACCCTCACTCCATCTCCAGCACCGCCTCCGGCACCGACGCCAGGTCCGGGGCGATCCAGTCGGCCCCGCAGGCCGCCAGCTCCCCCTCCGAGAAGCTGCTGGTCAGCGCCAGGCACCGGCAGCCCGCGGCCTTGGCCGCCTGCACGCCGTTGGGGGCGTCCTCGACGACGAGGCACTGCTCGGCCGGCAGGCCCAGCCGCTCGGCCGCGAGGAGGAAGATGTCGGGCGCGGGCTTCTTGCGCTCGATGTCGAGCCCGTTGACGCACGTGTCGAAGCGCTCCGGCGGCAGGTCGATCTCCTTGAGGTTGCCGACCATCTTGACGTGGTCGGCGCTGGTCGCGACGGCGAGCTTCAGCCCGCGCCGGCGGCACGTGGCGACGAACTCGCCCGCGCCCGGCATGGGGCGCAGGCGACCGACGATGATCTCCAGGTAGATCTCGTAGGTGCGTCTCTTGGCGGCCTCGATGTCGATGTCGACGTCGTGCTGCTCGGCCACGCCGCCGAGGTAGCGGTTCTCGCCCGTGCCGACGAAGGGGAGGAAGTCCTCCGGCTGCGTCTGGGTGCCGTACAGCTCGGCGAACATCCGCCGCGCCGCCTCGCAGATGAACGCCTCCGAGTCGCACAGCACGCCGTCCATGTCGAAGATCACGCCGCGGAAGGTCATGGTTTCGCTTCGCTCCCGTTGTGCCCTGCCCGCGACCAGACGGCAGCCCCCGCGGCCGCGTGGCCGCCCGCCGTCCGTGCCATACTCGGGGCTGGGGGTGCTGTCAATGGGCGGTTCGGCCGGACGCCGCGTTTTTGCCCGATGCTCTATCACAACCTATGTTTCCACAGGCCGCCGTTGCGTGTGTGCAGGGGCAGGTCACAAGGGGTCGGCGCCGCTAACGGCGACGAAGCAGGGGTGCGGGGACGAACCGGTCCTGAGAGATGCGCGAGGATGCGCAAGGAGGGGTTCCTATGACTCGGCTCACCTCACTGGTCACGTGTGCCTTGGCGCTGGTCGCGATGGTCGCTTGCGGCTGCGGCCCCGAGAAGTCCGATGCCGGAACCGCGCCCCCGGGACAGAGAGCCGGCTACCAGCCCACCGACGGCGATCGCTATTACTGGGCATGCTTCTCGAGCGCGTTCCAGGGCGGCAAAGGCCTCCTCAACTGGGACGGGTTCTGCGCCCTGCCGACCGACGACGTCACCGATCCGCTCCTCGTCGAGATCCACAACACCTGGGCGACGTTCTTCGAGGAACGGCAGCAGATGGTGGACGAGATGTCCCGGGATCCGTCCAAGTTCCGGTGGGGAGCCGACCCGGTCCTTCTCGGCAGGTACAGCGCTCAACTGAAGCCCAAGGTCGACAGGGCGA
>CAZXOC010000665.1:0-1529 GCA_964642165.1 uncultured Planctomycetaceae bacterium
GCCTCGTCCCGGCCGGGTCGAACACGCCGAAGCGCAGCAGGCCCGTCTGCCAGCCCGACTCGATCGGCCCGAGCGGCAGGACGGCGTCCTTCCCGCTGCTCAGCTCGCGCAGGACCAGCTCGTACTTCGCCTCGTGCCAATCGGCCGTGCCGTCAGCCCGCGCGGGCGGCTCGCCCTGGGGGCGGCTGTACAGCACGTGCTTGCCCGACGGGCTGAGGCGCATGGCCCAGACGTGGCGTTGCGTGGGCCTCTTGTACGTCACGCCGCCCTTTGGGAAGACGCGCCGAGGGTTGGTCAGCCTCGGCCCGGCCGCCAAGGACGCCGACGCCGAACACAACAGCGATAGCCAGAGGTTCCTGCCGCGCATCTGCTCGTTTCCGTCGTCTCGTGCCGATCCCCGCGCCGAGCCACCGAGGCCCCGCGCCGCCCGCATCCTACCCGCCCGCCGCGTCCGCCGCACGCGCGAGTTCTCGCCCGCCCCGCCCCGCGCGCCGGAGGCTTGACGCGCGACCCTCCCGCCCGGCAAGCTGTGCGCCCTCGGGCGACGGCGGCCCAGTCACGATTCGCCTCGAACAGGGCAACGGCCAGGAGAACGCACGTCCCATGGGCCCGCGAGAGCGTTTGCTTGCGACGATGAGGGGGCGGGCGCACGACCGCGTGCCGATCGTGCTGGAGGGGTTCCTGTATCGCCGCCGCGAGGAGATCGACGCGCTCGCCGACGAGGCGCGGCGCGAGATCGCCCGCCGCGTCCTCGAGCACAGCCACTACTGGCTGCACGCCGCGACGAGCGTGAACCGCTACCTCGTCACGCCGCGGCAGTTCATCCGGCGGGTGTCGCAGGTCGAGCGCGACGGCGAGGTCGAGGTCACCTCGGAGATCGACACGCCGAAGGGCGTCCTGACGGCCGTCACGGGCCGAAACCCGGCCACCGAGACCACCTGGACGAAGAAGTACCCCTGCGAGACGCTGGCGGACATCGAGAGAATCCGCTCCGTCCCGTGGGAGCGGCCGGAAGGCCTGGCCGCGGCGGACGCGCGGGACCGGCCGGCGGACTTCGCCCAGCGCGGCGTGCGGCGGGCGGGCGTCTCGTCGCCGTTCGTCTGCGTGGCCGGGATGATGCCCTACGAGATGTTCCTGGAGCTCTGCGCGACCCACCTCGAGCTGATCCGCGAGCTGACGGACGTGTGCCTGCGGCGGATCCTCGACGTCCTCGACGTCGTGCTGGCCGGCGGGAACGTCGAGTACGTCTGGATGGGCGGCTGCGAGTGGGTCACGCCGCCGATGGCCTCGCCGCGCGTGTACGAGGCGCTCGTCCAGGAGCAGGAGCGCGCGATCATCGAGCGCGTCCACCAGGCCGGGGCGATCGCCCACGTGCACTGCCACGGCAACGTCCGCGGCACGCTGGAGCGGGTCGTCCGGCGCGGGGCGGACTTCTTCGAGCCGGTCGAGCCGCCGCCCGACGGGGACATCACGCTGGCCGAGGCGAAGGCCCTCGCCGCCGGGCGGATGACCCTCGGCGGGAACGTCGA
>CAZXOC010000666.1:0-1518 GCA_964642165.1 uncultured Planctomycetaceae bacterium
GGCCCCGCCGGGGCAAGCCCGACGGAGGCCTTCCGCGCCGGTGACGGCGTTTCTGAACGCTCAGTCGTGGCTCCGCCGGGCCAGGACACTCAGTCGTGGCCCCGCCGGGGCAAGCCCGACGGAGGCCTTCCGCGCCGGTGACGGCGTTTCTGGACGCTCAGTCGTGGCCCCGCCGGGGCAAGCCCGACGGAGGCCTTCCGCGCCGGCGGCGGCGTTCTGGACGCTCAGCCGGGCCGCTCGGCGCCCCGTGACACGGCTTTGCCTGCCGGTTGGGTTTGTGGCGAAGGCGGGCCGACCTCGTCATCAAGGTTCTTCAGTTCCTCCTTGGCCCAGTTGGCGACGTCGGGGCTGGGATCCTCTATCACCCGTCTGAGGGCCGCCCGTTTCTCGGCAACGGTTTCCCACTGATCCCGGCAATGGACAAGGGGCACCACCACGTCCCTGCGAGTCTTTCGGGCCTTGGCTTTGGCCTCGACAAGCAACCTGCGTGCATCGGCTCCCATCTCTTGCCCGTCGAAAGATGCAAGGGGTCGAAAGAACACCTTGATGTGAAAGGGAAGAGACGCCACAAGGTACCCCTTCTCCTGACGAACCAGTGCGGGTCCCCTGAAGCTCATGCGCTGATGGGGACCGGCCCGCCTGGCAAGCGAGAGGTCGCGCAGGCAGTCCTGGCATAACTCCTGCTTCCTGGGGGGAATCCCGAACAGCCGACGCCAGATGGACACAGTTACCGTCCCCATCAGACAGGACTTGTTTGTACAGTGGGCCCCGTCACCGTGTGACCTGTTCTTGCAGAGACCCAGGACATGCCCGGCCTCGTGCTGGAAGAGTCGACTTGCCGTCTGCTCCCTGAACGCGCGATGAGAAGCGGTGTTGAAGTAGATGGCGCAAGGGTAGCGAGCAGAGACGTGCGGCCTGCCAGTCTTTTCCAGCCCCATCCGTTCTGAATCATAGATCAGCACATACAGGTAGGCCGTCCGCGCGTCATCGGCCCCCTGTTGCGGACCATTCATCTGCGCCAGCGCCACGAAGTGCGGGTGCATCCGTTGCGCCTCGTCCAGAGGGATGGGCTTGCCCTGCACAAACTCCGTGCCGCCGGGCTTGTCACAGTGTTCTCGGAGAAACTCTCTGAATGCGGCGAGCGCGCCTTCGTCCACGTCGACGCCTTCGACCGTGTCGATCTCCACATACAGCTTGCTGTATGGCTGGGCCTGGAGATACAGCAGTTCGGGCTCTTGCCAGATCGGTAGGGGGCCGGAGCGATCCTTGGGCGCGCCGCAGCCGCCCAGCAGCCCGAGGCCGACGAGAAACACAGTAGGAACGCCCTGCTTCATGGCCGTCCTTCCAACGTGCCGTGGCGCACGGAATGAGCGATTCTTCCTGGCCGCCCGCCTGCCTCAACAACCCCACCAGCTACTCATCCCTCCGCCAACGCTTTGCCCGCCTACTTCCGCTCGAGACCGGCGCCGAGGCGGATGCTCTTGCCGGCCTGGGTCTCCAGCTTCACGACTTTGGCGC
>CAZXOC010000667.1:0-1518 GCA_964642165.1 uncultured Planctomycetaceae bacterium
CCGCCGACACGGCCCGCTACTACAAGGTGACCGTCGAGGAGGGGATGAGCCTGCGCGTCGTGCTCGACGACGCCAACGGCACCGGCGCCAACGAGCTGTACGTCCGCCACGGCGCTATGCCCACGCGCACCGAGTACGACGCCCGCGGCGGCGCCAACTTCGCCGCCGACCAGGAAGCCTGGATCGGCCTGACCGACGCGGGGACGTACTACATCCTGGTCTACCCAGACGCGGCACCCGATGCGCCCGGAGACTACCAGGTGCTGTGCAGCACGCGGGAGTTCGGTGTCAGCGGGGTTTGGCCGTCGATTGTCGGCAACACGGGGCCGTCGACGCTGACCATTCAGGGCGCGGCCTTCTCCGACGACGCAGCCGCCGAGCTTAGGCGAACGGGAGAGGACCCCGTGCCCGCGGGTCGCATTGTCATCGCGGGCAACCGCATCGCCATTGCCACCTTCGACATGGAGGGATTGGCCCCCGGCTACTGGGACGTCGCCGTGACGAACCCCAGGGAGGGAACGGCCGTGGCCGCTCAGGCGCTCCAGATCACGGAGGGAGGAGAGCCGGAAGTCTCCATGTCCATGATCGGGCCCAGTCGCCTGCGCCGGGGCAGGACCGGCGAGTACGTTGTTCGTGTGACGAACACCGGAAGCGTCGACCTCCAGAAGGTGATGATCGCCGTGGACGTCCCCGAGCAATTGCAGTTCGAGCCGGGGACGACCGTCTTCCAGGACGAGGCCGGTGGCAGCGTGGAGATGCTCATCGACGCCGGGCAACTCGAAGGAGGCAGGAGAACGGCGCTTTACTACACCGACAACCTCGCCTCCAGTCAGAGCGCGGACTTCGTGGTGTTGCTCCGGAACGAGGCAGGAGGCCCACATGATCATTACCAGCCGCGCGTCCGGCTGTACAATATCTCGGAGTTTGAGTTCCAGCAGGGACTCGACGAGACGGCTTTGCGGATGGCACAGGCCGCCAGAGAATACCCGGACTTCTTCCCCCCGTCGCCGATCCAGCCATGGGAGCAATACGGAGACAACTGGGAGTGGGAGTATACGCGCCAATTCCGTGAGTTCATGGCCGCCGAGGCGGCGCGGCAGGCCGCCGAGCAAGGCCGGTCCGGGCCGATGGACTACGAAACGCGGAAGGAGGTGGGCGATTTCTGGATCGACACGTTGCTCCGGGCCGCCGGACTGATTGTGACCTTGGGCCTAGCCCCGACGTGGGTTCCAGCCGTCGCAGCCGCAGGGGTGGGCTGGTGGTGGTACAAGTACCTCATCCGGCCGGAGTTGGAGGAGCTCATGGCCAACATCGAGTCCATCACCTCCGGCGATCCCAACGACAAAGTCGGCAGCGGGTACGAGGAAGCGGGGTGGGTCCCGCCCGAGCAGACGCTGCCCTACGTCATTCACTTCGAGAACATGGCGACGATGACTGCCCCCGCCCAGGAGATCGTGATCACTGATCAGCTCGACGCGAAACTCGACTGGCCCACGTTCGAACTGACGGAGATCGGCT
>CAZXOC010000668.1:0-1507 GCA_964642165.1 uncultured Planctomycetaceae bacterium
GCCCGGCGCCCCTGCCGCCGCTGCACGGCGACCCGCGGCAGACCGAGTAGCGCCGTCGGTGGCCGCGCCGGCCACCGCCGGGCCACCCAAGCCGTCGAGCCCGGCCAGCAGGAAGGAGGCCGTTACGTGCCCATCATCACGCGGGAGGACTTCGGCACGGAGCGGGCGCCCGACTGGTGCCGCATCGCCGGCGGCATCGTCGCGATGGGCGCCTCGAGTCGCGGGCTCGACGGCACGGTCGAGATGCACTTCCACGACTGCGAGGAGTTCTGGTTCGTCCTGAAGGGCAAGGCCCGCGTCGCCACGGAGGGCCGCGAGCACGTCGTCGCGCGGGGGGACGTGGTCTGCACCCGCATGGGCGACGAGCACGCCATCCTGGAGGTGCTCGAAGCCCCCTACGAGCAGGTCTGGATCGAATGCGGCCTCCGCAGCCCCCGGCGCCGCGGCCACCTCCACCGCAGCGAGGACGACCCGGCTTGAGGCTGGGGGCTACTGCCCGATCGCCTTGGCGGCGATGTCGTGGCGGTAGTAGCAGTCGTGCCAGTGGATCTTGGCGACGGCCTCGTAGGCGCGCTTCTGGGCGGCGGCGGTGCCTTCGCCAAGGGCGGTGACGCCCAGGACGCGTCCGCCGCTGGTGACGAGCCGGCCGTCCTTAACGACCGTGCCGGCGTGGAAGACCTTCACGTCGCCGAGGGCCTCGGCTTCGGCAATGCCGGTGATCTCGAAGCCCTTCTGGTAGCTGTCGGGGTAGCCCCCCGAGGCCATCACCACGCAGACGGCGTCGCGCGGGTCCCATTCCATCGTGACCTGGTCGAGCTTGTGCTCGCAGACGGCCAGCATCGCCTCGACGAGATCGCTCTTGAGGCGCATCATCAGCGGCTGGCACTCGGGGTCGCCGAAGCGGCAGTTGAACTCGAGGACCTTCGGCCCGCCGGGGGTGAACATCAGCCCGGTGTACAGCACGCCCTCGTAGCGTCCGAAGTCGCGTCGCATGGCGTCGACGACGGGCACGAGGATCTCGCGTTCGATGCGGCCCATCATGTTGGCGTCGATGATCGGCACGGGGCTGTAGGCGCCCATCCCGCCGGTGTTGGGCCCGGTGTCGCCGTCGCCGATGGGCTTGTGGTCCTGGCTGGCCTCGAGGGTGTAGATGTTGCGCCCGTCGCAGAGGGCGAGGATCGACGCCTCCTGCCCGGTGAGCAGCTCCTCGACGACGACGGTGTCTCCCGCCTCGCCGTAGATCCTCTCCTGCATGATCTGTTCCAGCGGCCTGACGGCCATGTGCGGCTCGGGGCAGACGTAAACGCCCTTGCCCTTGGCCAGTCCGGCGGCCTTGACCACGACGCCCTGCTCGCGGCTGAGGACGTAGTCCCGCGCCGGCCTGAACTCGGTGAAGATCCGGGCCTCGGCGGTGGGGATTGCGGCGATGCGCATGATCTCCTTGGCGTATGCCTTGTCGGCCTCGATGCGCGCCCCGTTCGCGTCGGGCCCGAAGCACATCATCCCC
>CAZXOC010000669.1:0-1504 GCA_964642165.1 uncultured Planctomycetaceae bacterium
CGTTGCCCTGTTGATAGCAGTTGTCGAACTGCATGTAGTCGTAGCCGAAGTCGGGTAGACGCTTCTTGCGAAACACCTTCAGCATCGCGTCGAGCGTCTCCTGGGTGAAGCCTCCTCGGTACGACCACCAGGTGCAATACCCCGTGACCGAGCCTCTCCATACCTTGTATGTCCAGGGCGTGAAATGCTGGAATCCCTTGTGTTTCTGGTAGAACCGGGGGCGGAAGGTCAGCTCCAGGGACCCCTGGGACCCGCGGCTTTCCCAGGAAAACGAAGTCCGCCCGCCGTCCCTGTGCTTCGGCTTGATCCGCGTCTTGCCGTCCGACGGGCCGACCAACACCCAGTCCCAGCGGCGATCGTAGACGGCGTTGTTCCGCAGGTTGCGGCTCAGGCCGACGCTGTTGCGGACGTACGCGAAGCGCTTCTGCGCTTCCGACTGCGTCTCCGCCGGAAAGGCTTCCTCGCTGCCGGTGACCGCGCCGCGCAGGACCAGCTCCACGCCGTCTTGCGGCTTGGCCGGGAGGAGCGTCAGGCACTGCTCCACCTTCTCGCCTGGAGTTACGGCTCGTTCGAGCTTGACGGCAACGCCTTCGACCTTGCGGCCGGCGGTGTCTTCGGCGCAGATTGTGGCGTCGAGGATGACCGTGCCGTGATACCGCAGGCGAAGCCGGGCCTTCTCCGCGTCCCATTCGACCGCGGCCGGGGCGTTCGGCGGGGGCTCCACGCTCCTTCGCCCAGCGGCGTACGATGCCCCTGTCGCAAGAGCCAGAATCAGCACGAAGGAGACATGCGCCACAAGGGCATGGATAGTCATCGTAACGGTCCTTTCATTGACGTTGCGCCCTGTTTCATCCGGGTCTCGTCCACACCTCGCAGGAATTCCGGGAGGTGTTGACGCGGTGTTTCCGAAGCCATCTGCAGGCGGATCCGTACATCCTCTCGCGGCCCTTCCTCTGTGGACCGTTCCCGGGCCGTCAGTCTTCCAGTCGGCCGGTCATGCGGAGGAGCTGGGCCTTCAGGTCCGCTTTCGGCTTCGCGCAGCGGGTGTCGCCGGACAGGTTGGTCCATTCATACGGGTCGGCGTCGTGGTCATATAACTCCTCGCTGCCGTTGTTGTACAGGATATAGCGCCACCTCCTCGTCCGGACGGACCAATGCTGTCTGGCGGGATCGCTCCCCGTGGCCTTGCCGGCGTAGATCATCGTCAGCGCCGCGTCGGGGCCCTTCCACGTGCCGGACTCCGGATCCTCGAGGAACGGACGAAGGCTGTGGCCGTCCAGCCTGGCGCCCCGGCCGTTCTTCCTCGTATCGCCTCGGAGTTCACAGAGGTCGACGAGTGTCGGATAGATATCGATCAGCGACACGGGATGCTCGGCAACGCCGCCGGGCGCCGCGACGCCCGGCGCTCGGATGATCAGCGGCACACGCGTGCTCTCTTCCCAAAGGGCATTCTTGAAGAGATAGTCCTTCTCGCCCATGTTCCAGCCGTGGTCGCTCGTGACGA